>NZ_CP064655.1:2261943-2631387 GCF_018141525.1 Miltoncostaea marina | reverse complement strand
GCCGCCTGGCGGTTCGCGACCGGCCGCGAGGCCTTCGAGACCCTGATCGAGCGCGTCGTCGAGCGGCCGTCTCCGGCGCTCGCCGCCTACGGGAGCACGGGCGTGGTGCGCGGTCCCGACGCGGGGCGGGCGATCCCCTACGAGATGCGGCCCCTCCACACGCGGGAGTGGCGCGCCTGACGGTCCACTTGGACGGCGAGCCGCCGTCCAAGTGGACCTCTACCCGCGCACGCGGGCGCGGGGGCAGGTCGGGCAGAGCGCGCCCCCGGGGGCGCGGAAGCTCTGGCAGCAGCCGATCCGCCGGCGCACGACCGGGGCGCCGGGGTCCTCGCCGATGACCTCGAAGCACGGCGGGTCGCCGAGCGGCTCCTCGACCCCCAGGAGCAGCCCCGCGCGGGCCCGCGCGCCGTCGCCGTCGCCGAGCTCGTCGCCGATCCACGTCATCGCGCCCGAGCAGCAGTCCTCCACGGAGCGCCACAGCGCGCGGCGGCCGCGGCGGGCGCGCGGGGCGACGGCCTCGACGACCGGCTCGAGATGGCGCACGAGCGCGCGACGGAACCAGGCGAGCAGGGCATGGTCGTCGGCGAACGTGGTCGCATCCGGGTGGCCGGCCTCCGGGTCGTCCTCCAGCGTGGCGAACCGGCCCGAGGCGTAGGCGAGCGCCTCCACCCGGCCGTCGTCGGCCAGGCGGACGTACAGCGTGGCCGGGTCGATGTCGGGCAGGCGGCCGGCCGCGAGGAGGAGCCCGAGCGCCGGCGCGGCGAGCTGCCAGGCGTAGCCCTCCAGCAGCAGCGTGCCGGTCAGGCGCGGGTCGTCGCAGCCGGCCTGGGAGGCGACGGCGGCCGTCAGCAGGTCCAGGGTCGCCGCGCCGAGCAGGTCCTCGCGGCGCAGCCAGCCGTGGTCGTCGAACGCTCCGGCGCGCAGCCCCGGGGGCAGGTGCTCGGCGACGCGTGTCGCCCCGAGGCGCCGTATCGCGCGATTGAGCGGGTGGTCGAGGTCCAATCGGACCGCTCCGGCCGCGGGGGCGGGCGCGACTGCGAGGGCGCGCAGCGGTTCGGTGGCCACGGGGGCGCACCTTAGGTCCACCGAACATCGTGCGCAAGCGGCCGCCGGGCCGGTCTCGATACGCTGGGAGCATCGCCCGCTCCGCCCCCAGCCCACCCGTCATCGGCATCTGCGCCGCCATGGAGCCGGCGCGCTGGTCGGTCTGGGAGATGCCGGCGGCGCTCGTGCCGATGAACTACATCGAGCACCTCCAGCGGGCGGGCGCGGTGGCGCTGCTGATTCCGCCGGACCCCGTCCTCGTGGACCGCCCGGAGGCGGTGCTCGACCGCCTCGACGGCCTGCTGCTGGTCGGCGGGGTCGACGTCGACGCCGCCCACTACGGCGACACGCCCCACCCCGAGGCCGACCCGCCCATCCCGCTGCGCGACGCGGCCGAGATCGCCCTCGTGCGCGCCGCGGTCGCCCGCGGACTGCCGGTGCTCGGCATCTGCCGGGGCGCCCAGGTGATCAACGTGGCGGCCGGCGGGACCCTCAGCCAGCACCTGCCGGAGGACCTCGGCACGACGGAGCACCGGCGGGCCACGGGCGTGTTCATCGGCAACGAGCACGAGGTCGAGGCCGATCCCGGCACGCGGGCCTTCGATGCGATCGGCGGCACGTCCGACCTCGTGGCCTCCCACCACCACCAGGCGATCGCCCGCGTCGGCGAGGGCCTGCGCGTCAGCGCGCGGGCCGAGGGCGACGGCGTCCCCGAGGCCGTCGAGGGCACGGGCTCGGGATGGCTGCTGGGCGTGCAGTGGCACCCCGAAGCCGACCCGGACAGCGGGGTGATCGCCGCGCTGGTGGACGCGGCGCGCGATGGGGGCGGAGCGGGCGCGGACCGGGAGGAAGGGGGCTGACCTCCCGGTCCGGGCCGCTCGCCGTGTCGAACGGAGCTGACCCGGTAGGCAGTGCACTCCACCCCGTTCGACTCGGCAGTCTGGAGAACGGCCGGGCGCCCGTCCTTGGCCCTGGGCACAGCGTCCGGGCCCCGCGCTTGCTCCCTGCGGCGGTGCCGGGCCGGCCATGACGGCCGCGCCGCGTGCTTGGATGCGCGCCCCGTCGAGCGCACCCGGAGGAGATCATGGAGATCGCGATCAGGCACGCCCCCAGCTTCGCCGTGGCGCGCTGCACGCTCGGCGGCGGGGAGACCGTCCGCGCCGAGTCGGGCGCGATGATGGCCCACTCCCACGGCGTCGAGATCCAGGCCGCGATGCAGGGCGGGCTGATGAAGTCGCTGCGGCGCGGCGTGCTCGGCGGCGAGTCGTTCTTCATCACCACCTACACGGCGCCGCCCGGCGGGGGGTGGGTCGACGTGGCCGCGCACCTGCCGGGCGACATGGTCACGGTGGAGGTGGGCGCCACGCCGCTGTTCATCCAGCGCGGCTCCTACATCGCCTCCGAGTCGGGGGTCGAGATCGACACCAAGTGGGGCGGCTTCAAGAGCCTCATCGGCGGCGAGGGCGGGTTCATGATCCGCGCCGCGGGGAGCGGCACGGTCGTGCTCTCGAGCTACGGGGCCATCGACCGCGTGCGGCTGGCCGACGGCGAGACGATGGTCGTCGACTCCGGCCACATGGTCGCCTTCAGCGAGACGGTCGGCTTCGACCTGCGCCGCGCCGCGGGCGGGCGCACCATCCAGTCGCTGAAGAGCGGCGAGGGCTTCGTCTTCGACTTCCGCGGCCCCGGCGAGGTGATGGTGCAGAGCCGCAACCCGGACGCGCTCGTCCAGTGGCTCACCACCGTGCTGCCGTTCTCCCGCTCCTGACGCCGCAGTCGCCGGGGCCGGTGGCCGGCTCCGGCTGCTCGACCGCCTCCTGCTTCCCACCGGGAACCGGCTCGGGCTTCCCGTCCGGATCCGACTCCTGCTTTCCACCGGGAACCGGCTCGGGCTTCCCGTCAGGATCCGGGACGGGCTTCCCGCCGGGATCGGGCACCGGCGTCCCGTCCGGATCCGGCTCGGGCTTCCCGTCCGGCTCCGGGACGGGCGTCCCGCCGGGATCGGGCGCCGGCGCTCCGTCCTGATCCGGCACGGGGATGGCGGGCTCCGGCGCCAGGGGCGCCCCGCCGCCGGCGGGCCGTCCGGCGGGCACCGGGCGCGCGGGCGTCACGGGCACCGGTGTCATCGGCGCCGGTGCCACCGGCCCGGGCGCCACCGGCGCCGGGGCAGCGGGCGCGACGGGCGCGGGCGCCCCGGCCACGGGCACCGGGACGACGGGGGGGACGCCCGGCGCCGGGGCCACGGGCGCCGGAGCGACGGGCGCGGGCGTCAGGGGCCGCGGGGCGGGCGGGATCCGCACGGCGCCCACCGGCCGGACCACAGGGGCGCCGCCCCTCGCCGGCGCCGCTCGCGGAGGGCTCGTCCGGCGCGCCACCGGGCGCGACGCCGCGGGCCGGACCGGCGCCGACGGGCGCGCCGGCGGCGAGGGCGGGACGGGCGCATCCGCCGCCCCGTCGGCCGGGGGGCGGCCGACGCCCGGCGGCGGTGGCGCCGGCCGGCCCGTGGCCGGCGTGGTGATCGGCGCGGCCTGCCCGGTCACGTGGAGCGGCGCCCGCGCCGGCCCGGACTGCCACAGCGACGTGGCCACCAGCAGCAGCCCGCCGGCTCCGCCGGCCGCCAGCGCGCATGCCACGACGACGCCCGTGCGCCCCGGCGGCGGCGTCACGGGCCCGGCCGGCGCGGCGCCGGTCCGTGGTGGGTCAGCGCCGCTCGGCGCGGGGGTCGCTCGACAGCCATCCTGCCGGGCGAGGATACCGTCCCGGGTCGGTCGTCAATCGGGCGCGATCGGCGGCCGGTAGCGGCGAACGGTGTTGCGCCCCGCGCTCTTGGCGGCGTACAGCGCGGTATCCGCAAGCCGGTAGAGCGTCTCCGCGTCCCGGGCGTGGGAAAGGTCGCAGACTCCGGCAGAGATCGTCATCGAGCCGACCTCCGGGAAGCTCGTGGCCTCGATCCCGCGGCGCACCCGCTCGGCCGCCCGTGCGGCCTCGTCGCCGTCGGCGTCGGGCAGCAGCATCGCGAACTCCTCGCCGCCCACCCGCGCCACGAGCTCGCCCGAGCGCGTCTCCGCCGCCAGCACGCCGGCGGCGTGCCGCAGCGCCTGGTCGCCCACCTGGTGGCCGAAGCGGTCGTTGACCCGCTTGAAGTGGTCGAAGTCCATCAGCACCAGCGCCAGGCCCCGCCCGTGGCGTGCGGCCCGCCGGATCTCCTCGCGCAGCCGCTCGTGGAAGACGCGCTGGTTGGCCAGGCCGGTGAGCGCGTCCACCGCGGCGCGCTCCTCGGCCAGCGCGAGATCTCGCAGGGTGCGCTGCTCGGCCCGCTTGCGCTCGGTGACGTCGCGGAAGACGAGCACGGCGCCGCGCGGCCCCCCGCCCTCGTCGATGGGGGTGACCGAGTACTCGATCGGGAGGGTCCCGCCGTCGCGCCGCCGGGCCCGTGCCTCGCCGGAGGCGTCGTGCCCGGCGCGCACCGGCCGCCCGATCTCGGGCAGCACCAGCTGGTCGATGCGTCCGCCGGTCAGGTCCTCGACGTCCCATCCGAGCATCGCGGCGGCCGCCGGGTTGACGAAGCCGGCGCGGCAGTCGCGGTCAAGGCCGACGATGCCGTCGCCCGCCGAGGCGAGGATCAGGTCGTGGCGCGAGCGCAGCCGCTCGAGCTCGTCGCGCGCGCTCGCCTCGCGGCCGGCGGAGCTGACGAGCATGAGCCCGACGAGCGCCGTCAGCAGGAGCCCGCTGGCCCCGATCGACAGCGGCAGCGTCGCCGACGGGCCGGGCAGGCCCGCGATCGCGACGCTCCAGCGCCGCCCGCCCGTGTCGATCGTCCCCGCCCGGTCGCCGCCACCCCCGCCGAGCACCGGAACGGCGCCGTCGCGGACGTCGATGGTGGCGCCGGCGGGCAGCCGGGCCCCGGCCGGCCGGCCCAGCTCGGCCACGAGCGCGGCGCCGGTGACGTAGCCGCGCAGCGCGGCCCGCCGCTCGGCCCGGCGCCCGAGCGGTGCCCCCGCGTCGTAGACCGGGGCCGCCATCACGACCACCCGCCGGCCGTCGGGGGCGGTCAGCGGCGGCGTCATCCGCGGCAGGGCGGCGTCCCGCGCCGCGGCGAGGGCGCGGCCCACCTCGGGCGTGGCGAGCGCCCCCGCCACCGGCACGGTGACCGAGCCGCGCCGCGCGACGATCGCGGTGCGCGGCGCGCCGGACGCGTCCACCGGGCTCCAGGCGACGTACTCGAGGGCCGGGTGGCGCCGCAGCAGCGGCGCCGCGAACCGGGACAGGTCGGCCGACGTGACCGCGTCCGACGACTCGAAGAACGCGCGCACCCCCTCCAGGCCGTCGGCGATCGACCCGACCTCGCCCGCGAGCGCGCGCACCACCGGGTCGGCGGCCTCGGCCTGCCGGCGCTCGGCGCCGTCGCGCTCGTGGCGCACGGCGGCGAGCGTGGCGATCGTGCCGGCCGCGAGGATCGCCGCCAGCACCAGCACGTTCAGCCATGTCAGACGACGCCTGCCCATGCACCCCCTCCGGCCGTCCCGGCCGGGGGGTCCAGTCTGGCACGCCGGACGGCCCCCTATCCTCTGGCGGTGCTCGCGCTGATCGACATCGACGGCACGCTGCTGCTCGGCGCCCCGGCGGCGCACACCGCGGCCCTGGCGACCGCGATGGCGGACGTCTGGGACGTGGCGGCCACGCCCGGCGACGTCACCGCGATCCGGCCGGCCGGCCGCACCGACCGGGAGATCGCCCGCCTCGTCCTGCGCGCCCACGGCGTGGCCGACGAGCGGATCTCGGACCGGATGGCGACCTGGATCGCGCGCGCCGTGGAGCTGCACGCCGACCTCGAGCGGGAGGCGCCGCCGCCCGCGGTTGCGCCCGGGGCGGCGGAGGGGCTCGCGCTGATGCGCGAGGCCGGCGTCGCGCTGGCACTGCTCACCGGCAACCTCGAGCCGATCGCCCGCGCCAAGATGGCGGCGGCCGGCCTCGCCGGCTGGTTCCCGCCCGGGGGCGGCGCGTTCGGCTCGGACCGCGAGCACCGCGACGAGCTGGTGCCCGTCGCGCTGGCCCGCCACGGCCGCCCGGCGGCGGCCGTCGTGGTCGGCGACACGCCCCGGGACATCACCTGCGCGCGCGCCGGCGCCGCGCGGTGCGTGGCGGTGACGACCGGGGCCTACGACGAGATGGCGCTCGCCGCCGCGGACGCGGTGGCCCCGGGCCTGGTGGGTGCGGCCGAGGTGCTCGCCGGCTGGTCGGGCGCGCCCAGGCCGAGCGCGGCGACCACCCGCGCGTAGGCGCGCTCCTCGCAGTCCGTGCGGCGCGCGACGACGGCGCGCACCTCGTCGCCGCCGATCGTCCCGTCCAGCTCCGCGCGGCCGTCGCGGCCCGCCAGCGGGGAGCAGCGCTCGTCCTCGTCGAGCGCGCGCAGGGCGTCGAGGATCTCGGCGCACGGCCCGCGGTCGGCGACCACGCACTCGAGCTCCACCCGGAAGCCGCCGAAGCCGCCGCCGTGGAGGGTCACGGACAGGCGGTCCGGGGGCGACGGGCCGGTCGGGCGGTCGCCGCCGTCGGCGGCGCAGCCGGCCGCGGCGAGCGCGACGGCCGCGAGCACGGAGGCGACACCCGCCGCGGCGCGCGCCGGTCGCGTCAGGGGACCTCGCGCAGGGCGAGGTGGGTCGTCTCGGACGGGCAGGAGACGGGCGGCGCGTCGGTGAACACCACGAGGTCGCCCGGCGCGAGGCCCGCGACCTCGCGCGCCCGCCGCAGCATGATCCGGCGATGGAGCGACAGGTCGTCGCGGCGCGGCGGCAGGGCGCCCGGCACGACGCCCAACTCCATCGCGAGCTCGCGGCGCACGCCCTGGTCCTCGCTCAGCGCCACCACCCGCAGGCGCGGCCGGTGCCTGGGCGCGGCCCGGGCCGCGTCGAGCGGCCGGCCGCGCCTGCGTCGGCGAGGCCCGGCCAGTTGACGCCGGCCGCCACGGCGCGGGTCGGGCGCGTCGGCGGCCAGCCGCATCCTGGGCCCGGCGATGTCGGCGAGCAGGGCCCGCGGGCGCCCCGCCCGCCGGCCCTGCTCGCGCGGCGCCCGCGCTCGCCGGCGCCACTCGTCCGGGGCGTCGTGGGCGCAGGCGATCCGCCCGCCGTCCATCCCGGCCGCCACCAGCTCGTCGAGCCGGCCCGAGGCGTCGGTCGAGGGGCCGAGCGTCGCCGGGATCTTCGTACGCCGCCGGCTCATCCGGAGGCGAACCGTAGTCAGCCCCCGGCGCGCGGTCTAGGTTCCGGGTGTGTCGGACCGCTTCACGGTGCGCGAGCTGGGCGGCGATCCGCCGCTCGTGGAGAAGCGCGGCGACCCGGCCGCCCTGGACCGCGAGGCCGGGGCGCTGCGCCTGCTGGACGGGTGGCCGCGCGCCCCGCGGCCCGTGCGGCACGCGCCGGGGGTGCTGGTGTCCACGCGGCTGCCGGGGGCGCCGCGGCCGCTCGCGGGCGCGGGCGCCGCGGACCTCGGGCGGCTGGGCGCGCTGCTCGCGGAGCTGCACGGCATGCGGGCGGCGCGCGAGGGCGGGCTGCCATGGTGGCCGCGCCCCGCGCGCTCGGCGGCCGAGTACCGCGCGATGCGCGCCGACGACGCCGAGCGCGCGCTCGGCGGGACCGCCTGGGAGGGGCTCGGGCGCCGCGTCGCGGCGGGGCCGGCCGCGGGGGACGGGGAGGGGGACCACGCCCGTCCGTTCCGCATGCTCCACGGCGACCTGGTGGCCGCCAACGTGGTGTGGGGGCCGGATGGCCCCGGGCTGGTCGACTGGGAGTTCTGGCGCATGGGCGACCCCGCCGAGGAGCTCGCCTACCTGGCGGAGATCAACGGGCTCGACGACGCCGACCTCGCCGCCGTCCTCGCCGGCTACGGCGACCCGGCGATGGGCCGGCGGGTGAGCGCCTGGCGCGCGCTCGCCGCGGCCGACGCGGGCGCCTGGTACCTGGCGGCCGGCGTGCCGGACGAGGCGGCCCGCCTGCTCAACCGGGCGGCGACGCTCCTGGCTGCGCCCGGCTGACCGGCGGCGACCTCGCACGGCGCGCGGCCGGCGGCGCCTCGACGCCACGCCGGCGACCGGCGCCCGACGGCGTGCCGCCCGGCGCTCACCCCCGGGCGGCCTCGCCGAGCAGGTCGCGGGCGATCACCAGGCGCTGGATCTCGCTCGTGCCCTCGTAGATCTGGGTGATCTTGGCGTCGCGGTAGTAGCGCTCGGCCGGGTACTCCGCCGAGTAGCCGTAGCCGCCGAGCGTCTGCACGCAGGCGTTCGCCGCGTCCACGGCCACCTGGGAGGCGACGAGCTTGGCCTTCGCCCCGACGGCCGTGTGCGGCCGGCCCGCGTCCCGCAGGCGGGCGGCGTGCAGGGTGAGCAGGCGGGCCGCGTCGAGCCGGGCGGCGATCTCCGCGAGGGGGAACTGAACGCCCTGGAAGCGGCCGATGGGGCCGCCGAACGCGGTGCGCTCGCGGGCGTAGTCGACGGCCGTCTCGAGGGCGGCCCGGGCGATGCCGCAGGCCTGGGCGGCGATGATCACCCGGCCGGAGTCGAGGGTCGAGAAGGCGACCTTCATGCCGGCGCCCTCGTCGGCCAGCATCGCGTCCGCCGGCAAGCGGTACCCGTCGAAGGCCAGCTCGACCGTCGACGAGGTGTGGAGGCCCATCTTGGGCATCTCGCGGCCGACCGTGAAGCCATCGCCGCGCTCGGCCACGAACGCCGACACGCCCCGCGCCCCGGGCCCGCCGGTGCGGGCGAACAGGACGAACAGGTCGGCGAAGCCGCCGTTCGTGATCCACTGCTTCGAGCCGCGCACGACCCAGTGGTCGCCGTCCCGCGTCGCGCTGGTGCGCAGGCCGGCGGCGTCCGAGCCGGCGTCGGGCTCGGTGAGCGCGTAGGCGGCGAAGCGCTCCCCGGAGGCGAGCGGCGGCAGCAGGCGGGCCCGCTGCTCCTCGGTGCCGTGCGCCACGATCGGCGACGCTCCGAGCGAGTTCTGGGCGGCGACCCCGACCGACGTCCCGGCGTCGACGGCGGCGATCTCCTCGATGACGAGCGCGAGGCACGTGTAGTCGAGCCCGGCGCCGCCGTACTCCTCGGGGATGATCACGCCGAGGAAGCCGAGCTCGCCCATGCGGCGGAGGGCCTCCACGGGCACGTGGTGCTCGCGGTTCCAGCGCTCGGCGTGGGGCGCGATCTCGCCCCGGGCGAACTCGCGGGCGAGGCCCTGGATCTCACGGTGGGTCGCGTCCAGCTCGGGCGGCGCGGCGGTGCTCACGGGTGCTCTCCAGGATCGTTGGGAGTCCAGTATTCGGACGTCCGAGCATCGAGTCAAGGCGGGCACGGGGGGTGGATCGCAGGCGATCCGACCCTCGGCGCCGTCATGGTCCGAATGGACCCGGCGCCGACGTCCACTTGGACATGGGCCCGCGGTGCGCCCCGGGGCGGCCGGTCGTCCCGAATGGACCCGGCGCCGAGGTCCACTTGGACATGTGCCCGCGGTCTGCCCGGGGCGGCCGATCGCGCCGAATGGACCCGGCGCCGAGGTCCACTTGGGCGTCACCCGGCGACGGGATCCCTGGCGCCCCGGATGGGCACGGCGCCGGGGGCGATCGGGCCACCGGCCGCGACCCCGCGACCCGGCCGCGCGTTCAGGGGGCCGGGGTGGGCGGGGGGACGGCGGGGGCGGTGGTGGCCGGGACGGGCGCGGGCGCGACGGGGGCCTCGGGCGCCGGCGTCGGCGCGGGCGCCGGCGGGGCGGGCGTCGTGGCCGGCGGAGCGGTGGTCGCCGGCGCGGTCGTGGTGTCGGGCGCCGTCGTGGCCGGCGCCTCGACCGTCTCGGCCGGAGCGGTGATCGTGCCGGCGGGCGTGGTGGTGGTGGTCGTGGTGGTCGCCGGGGCCTCGCCGCCTCCGCCGCGCCCGCCGCCGCTGAAGAAGGTCGAGGGGCGGTCGGCGACGACGGACTCGCCGGCGATCAGGTCGGGGACGGTGAAGACGGCGACCGCGATGGCGAAGGCGGCGGCCGCGGTGGCGGCGATCACCTTCGGGCGCACCTGCGGCAGGCGCTCGACCAGGCCGCGGCCGCCGGTGGGCAGCCGGACCACCTCCGAGGGCAGGCGGGCGACCCGCTCGGCCGGCCGGCGGGCGAGCTCGCGGGCGACGGTGATCACGATGGGCGTCAGCGCCGCGCCGGTGATCGTCCCGGCGAGGCCGAACCGCGACACGAGCAGGGTCGCCACCACGGAGCCGAAGGCGGCGAGGAACAGGGTGAGCGGCGAGAGCTCGGCCGGCAGGCGCTTCTCGTCGCGGCGCTCGTCGTCGGGCGTCGGCACCGCGGAACCGTTGCACGCCCGCCCCACGGGCCTCAAGGGCGGGCGTCGCGGCCGCCCGCCGGCCGGGGCCTTGTGCATCGGGCGAACCGCGGGGGCCGCGGCTGCTCCCTGTGTCCAAAGCCCCTGGCGGCGGTCGGCTCCTAGCGTGGCCGGGACACGAGGGGCCCGAACCACGCCCTGTCCCGACGCGCAAGGAGAGCTCATGCGTTTGAGGTCATTCCGGCTCGTGCCGGTGCTCGCGGCGATGTTGCTGCTGGGCATCCCGGCGCTCGCCGCGGCGCAGGACGCCACCGATCAGGACATCGCGATCAACACGCTCCTGGTCTTCCTGGGTGCAGTGCTCGTCCTGTTCATGCAGGCGGGCTTCGCCATGCTGGAGGTCGGCCTGTCCCGGATGAAGAACGCGGGCGCGGTGATGGCGAAGATCATCATCAACCTGTCCGTCACGTTCATCATCTTCTGGGCGGTCGGCTTCTCGTTCGCCTTCGGCGACGGGAACGGCTTCATCGGCTCGTCCGGCTGGTTCATGGACGTGAGCGATCCCGCGACGGACTTCTCGTCGCTGGCCGGCTACGCCGTCAACTTCGAGGCGACGTTCTTCTTCCAGGCCACGTTCGCCGCCGTCTCGCTGGCGATCGTGTTCGGGACGATGCTCGACCGCACCAAGTTCGCCGCGTACGTCATCTTCGGGATCCTGTACATCGGCCTGATCTACCCGACCGTCGCCCACTGGACGTGGGGTGGTGGCTGGCTCTTCGAGGACGGCTTCCTCGACTTCGCCGGGTCCTCGATCGTGCACCTGCAGGGCGCCCTCGCGGCCCTCGCCGGCACGCTCATCCTCGGCCCGCGCATCGGCAAGTTCCGCGACGGCAAGGCGAGCCCGATCCCCGGCCACTCCATCCCGCTCATGGTGCTCGGCGTGATCATCCTCTGGGTGGGCTGGATGGGCTTCAACCCGGCCTCCTTCCTCAGCGCGATCGGCGCCAACTTCGCCGACGTGGCGGTCAACACCAACCTGGCCGCCGGCGCGGGCGTCATCGGCGCCACCATCGGCTCGCTGATCATGTTCAGGACCCTCGACGTGTCGCAGATGGGCAACGGCGCCATCGCGGGCCTCGTGGCGATCACCGCCCCGTGCGCCTTCGTGGACCCGTGGGCGGCCGTCCTCATCGGCCTCGTCGGCGGCCTGATCGTCCCGCCGGTCGTCGTCGCGGTGGACCGCCTGCGGGTGGACGACCCGGTCGGCGCCCTGCCGGCCCACGGCCTGGCCGGCATCTGGGGCACGCTCGCGATCGGCCTGTTCGCGACGGCCGAGCGCACCGGCGCCCGCGAGGGCCTGTTCCTCGGCGGCGGCGGCGAGCAGCTCTGGGTCCAGTTCTACGGCATCGCGGCCACCGTCGGCTTCACGTTCGTCGCGTGCCTGATCGTCTTCGCGGCGATCAAGTACACGGTCGGCCTGCGCGTCTCCGAGGAGCACGAGCTCGCCGGCCTCGACATCTCCGAGCACGGGATGTTCGGCTACCCGGAGCGCTTCATCGACGTCCAGGGCGCCGAGCCCGAGTCCGACTCGCACCAGCAGGCCCCCGCGCCGGCCGGCGCGGCGACGGTCACCAAGCCCGCGACCGCCTCGTAAGGGGAAGGAGACCGCACCGTGAAGAAGATCGAGGCGTTCATCCGGCACGAGGCGCTCGAGGCCATCCACGACCGCCTGGCGACCATGGGGCTCCCCTCCATGAGCGTCACGGAGGTCAAGGGCTCGGGCCGCCAGAAGGGGTTCACCGAGAGCTACCGCGGCGCGAAGACCACCATCTTCCTCCGGCCGAAGCTCAAGCTGGAGATGGTGGTCGACGACGCCGACCTGGACCGCGCGATCGACTGCATCCTCGAGCTCGCCCACACGGGCGAGCCGGGGGACGGGAAGATCTTCGTCCTCACCGTCGATGAGTCGATCCGGGTCCGCACCGGCGAGCGCGGGGACGTGGTCCTCGCCCCGCACCCCGAGGAGGCCACCGCCTAGGCGGGCCCTCCGCAGGACCCCGCACGGCCGGGCGCCGGCGACCCCCGGGTCGCCGGCGCCCGGCGCGTCTCAGGGGCGGCCCGGGCCGCGCGGGGCGCGCGCGGGCACCTCGAGCACGAACCGGCTGCCGGCGCCCTCGTGGGCCTCCACCCGCACGTCGCCGCCGAGCGCCCGGGCGAGCTGGCGGCTGATCGCCAGGCCCAGGCCGCTGCCGCGCCGCCCCGACGGTGTCTCGCGCGACTGGAACGGCTCGAAGATGCGCTCGCGGTCCCCCGCGGGCACCCCGGGGCCCGTGTCGCAGACCGCCGCCGTGAAGCCCCCGCCCGGCCGCGCGGCGCCCTCCAGCCGCACCGCGCCGCCGCGGGGCGTCCAGTGGATCGCGTTCTCGAGCAGGTTGCCGACGATCCGCTGCACCCGGGAGGCGTCGGTCACGACGGGCGCCATCCCGCCCAGCTCGCAGGTCAGCTCCACGCCGCCGGCCGCCGCCGCGGGGCGCATCGCCTCGACGGCGCGCCGCAGCACGCCGGCGGGCTCCACCCGGCCCAGGTCGAGCGCGAAGTGGCGCGCGTCGAGGCGGGCCAGATCGAGCAGGTCGGAGACGAGCGCGTCCAGCCGCCCGGCCTCGCTCGCGATGGCGGCCAGGGAGCGCGGCGCCTCGCCCTCGGGCACGACGCCGTCGACGAGCGCCGCGGTGTGGCCGCGGATGGCGGTGAGCGGTGTGCGCAGGTCGTGGGTGACGCGCATCAGGAAGTCGCGCGTCTCGCCCTCGCGCTCGGCGAGCCGCCGCACCATCCGGTTGAAGTCGGCGGCCAGCTCGTCGAGCTCCTGGGTGCCGGTGGGGCCGAGCTCCGTGCGCAGATCGCCGCCCGCCACCCGGTGCGTGGCGGCCTGCATGGCGGTGAGCGGGCGGGTGATGCGGGTGGTCATCAGCAGCGAGAGGAGCAGCGCGACGCCCAGCCCGATGCCCGCCGCGCCGATCACCCGGCCGGCCACGTCGGGCCAGGCCGACGCGAGCTGGCCGGGGGGGCGGGCCAGCAGGATCGCGCCCACGATCTCGTCGCCCAGGTAGACCGGCGCCGCCGAGGCCTCGAGCTGCGGCCCGTCGCCCAGGCGGAAGTCGATGCGCTGCACGCCCTCGCGCTCGAGCTCGCCGTAGTCGATCTCCTCGGCCGCCACCGACGGGATGTCGGCCGTGGGCCGGTCGGAGCCGGGCGTCAGCGCCAGGCCGGTGTAGTAGAGGCGCGTGCGGGCGCCCACGAGCGCCTCGAGCGCGGCGGGCTGGTAGAAGGTGAACTCGCGTCCGTCGGCCACCTGGCGCTCGTACTGGGTCGAGACCAGGCCCGCCAGGGCGCGGGCCTGGCGGTCGAGCTCGGCCCGCGCGACCACCTGCGACTGGGCCCGGATGAGGCCGCCCCCGACGGCGGCGAAGACCACCGCCGCGACGGTCAGGCCGACCGCCGCGCCGAGCACGAGCCGGCCGCGCAGCGTGCGCCACGGGCGCGGCGCGCGCCAGCGGCTCACCGCTTGGCGGGCACCTTGTAGCCGGTGCCCCACACCGTCTGGATGGGGCACGCGTCGCCGAGCTTGCGGCGCAGCTGGCGCACGTGCACGTCGATCGTCCGCGAGTCGCCGAGGAAGGTGAAGCCCCAGACGCGCTCGAGCAGCTGCTCGCGGGTCAGCACCAGGCCGCGGTTCTCGATGAGCGTCACCAGGAGGTCGAACTCCTTCGGCGTCAGCGGCACGTCCTCGCCGTCGACCGCCACCTCGCGGCCGCCGACGTCGATCCGCAGGGGGCCGGCCTCGATGGTCGCGGCGGCGGGCGTCGCGGGGCCCGCGGGGCGCGCCTCGGCGCGCCGCAGCACGGCCCGCGCCCGCGCCACCAGCTCGCGCGGGTTGAAGGGCTTCGTGATGTAGTCGTCGGCGCCGAGCTCGAGGCCCACCACCGTGTCGACCGCGTCGTCGCGGGCGGTGAGCATGATGATCGGCGTGTGGCCGTCCTGGCGCAGGCGCCGCGTGATCTCGTAGCCGTCCATGCCGGGCAGCATCAGGTCGAGCACGATCAGGTCCGGCGGCGGGTCGGCCTCGGCCATCCGGAGGCCCTCGTCGCCGCGCGCGGCCACGGTCACCGCGAAGCCCGCGGCCTCCAGGTACATGCGCGCGAACGAGGCGATGTTGGGCTCGTCCTCGACGATCAGGACCCGCTGGCGGTCGTCGGGTGCCATCGGCGCCGGATGGTAGTGGCGCCGTCCGGCCCGGTCCACCGCCTCGCGCGCGGCCGGCGCCCTCAGCGGCCGCGCCGGCCCGCCGGCGCGAGCGCGATCCAGCCGCGCGGCCAGCCGCGCTCCGGCCCGCCGTTGAGGCGGTACACGCCCTTGCCGCGCAGGCGGGCGCGGCCGTGCCCGGCGATGGAGAACGACAGCCGCGCGCCGGTCACCCGGACGGTGAGCCTCGAGCCGGCCACGAACAGCAGCCCGGACGCGTCGCGCACCCGGGCCGTGCCCCTGCGCAGCCGCACCCGCTCGCCGGCGAGGCGCGCGACCGCGTCCCCGGCCTTGTCCTGGATGGTGACCGTGCCGCCGCCCGGGATGTGGCCGGCGATCGCCAGGCGGCCCGTGATGGTCATCGTCCCCGAGCCCGCGGCGGCGAGCTGCGCCGAGGGCACCCGCCCCCGCTCCGCCTCGCGCCGGTCGGCGCCCTCGCCGGGCCCGCGCGCGAGCGCGCCGGCGGGGAGGGCGAGCAGCAGCGCGGCCAGGGCCGCCAGGGCGCGGCGGGTCACATCGTCTCCGGGGTGGGGGCACGGCGGCGCCCTGTGCGCCGCCCGTGCCGTCACATGGTCGGCGATGGGAATGGTCCACCGCAGGGTGGAAGGGTTAGCGATCTGTTGCTCCGCCGTCAGGGATCCGTGTGGGGCGCGGGCCCGGGCGCCCGCCGCCCCGCACGGATCGGCCGTCAGGGCTCGAGCTTGACGCTCTCGACCTTCACCTGCGGCGCGTCGATCTTCACGCCCTCGGCGACCGAGGGCGCCTCACCCTGGGCGGCGGCCGGCGGCGCCGCCGCGTCCTCGCCCTCGGGCACGGGCCGCGGCCCGCCCTCGAGGTAGGCCCAGATGATCTCGCCGCACTGGGGGCAGGTGGGCAGCGGGCCGCGGTTGCGGATCTGGAACTGGCAGGCCACGCAGCCGAACATGCCCTGGACGCGCTGGCCGGCGTGGAAGGTCGGGAGCCCGGTGCGGCGCTCGGCCTCCTCGGCCCCCTCGCGAGGGCTCAGGTTGGTCCGGGCCGGCCGGCCGCCGGGGCCGCCGCCCGCGCCCCCCGCCTGGCGGCGCTGAGGTGGCAGGGTGCTCATACGTCCTCCCGCTCGAGCCGCGGCACGCGGGCGTGGACCGCCCGGCCGCGGGGGTATCCTGTGTCCGGCACGATCCTACCGTGCCCGCCCGCGCGCACGCCGTGCCGGGGTGACATGGACCCGGGAGGCCGCCAGGTGCGCGTCGCGCTGGCCCAGCTCAACACGGTCGTGGGCGACATCGACGGCAACGCCCGCCGCATCGCCGACGCCCTGGCCGAGGCCGCCGCGCAGGGCGCCGACGTCACGCTCGTCCCCGAGCTGGCGATCACCGGCTACCCGCCCGAGGACCTGCTGCTCAGCCCGGGCTTCGCCGCCGCCGCCCGCGAGGCCGTCGACCGGGTGGCCGAGGGCGTCCGCGAGGGCGTCGCGATCATCGGCATGCCGCACTGGAACGGCGACTGCCACAACGCCGCGGCGATCGTCGCCGACGGGAGGGTGCAGGCCGTCTACCGCAAGCGCTTCCTGCCGAACTACGGCGTCTTCGACGAGGCGCGCTACTTCCGCGCCGGCACGGAGCCCATGGTGGTCGAGGCGGCGGGCCTGCGCATCGGCATCGCCGTGTGCGAGGACATCTGGTACCCGTACCCGGTCGCCGCCGACCTCGCGGCCGCGGCGGTCGATCTGGTCTGCTGCATCTCGGCCTCGCCCTTCCACCGCGGCAAGGCGGACCGCCGCGAGGGCATGCTCGCCACCCGCGCCGACGACTGCGCCGCGCCGCTGGCCTTCTGCAACCTCGTGGGCGGCCAGGACGAGCTGGTCTTCGACGGGCGATCGACGGTCTTCGACGCCGCCGGCGGGGTGGTCGCGCGCGCGCCGGCCTTCGAGGAGCACCTGCTCGTGGTCGACGTCGACCCCGGCATGTCCGTGCTGCGCCGGCTGCGCGAGCCGCTCGCCCGCCTGCTGCCGGCCGCGCCGGCGTGCGCGACCACCGCAGTCGAGGCCCGGCGGCCCGACCCGCCCGCACGACGCGAGGGGCCGCGGCCGCTCGCCCCGGCGCCCGGCCCGGAGGAGGAGATCTGGGCCGCGCTGCGGCTGGGCCTGCGCGACTACGTGGAGAAGAACCGCTTCCCGGGCGTCATCCTGGGGCTGTCCGGCGGCATCGACTCGGCGCTCACGGCGGCCCTCGCCGCCGACGCCCTCGGAGCCGAGCGGGTCACCGGCGTGGCGCTGCCGTCGGCCTACTCGTCGCCCGCGAGCCTGGAGGGGGCCCGCGCCCTGGCGGAGGCGCTCGGCGTGCGGCTGCTCGAGCTGCCGATCGCCGACGTCGTGAGCGCCTTCGAGGACACGCTCGCCGGCGTCTTCGCCGGCCGCGAGCCCGACATCACCGAGGAGAACCTGCAGGCCCGGGCGCGCGGCACGCTGCTGATGGCGCTGTCGAACAAGCTCGGCCCGCTGGTGCTGGCGACCGGCAACAAGAGCGAGATCTCGGTCGGCTACAGCACGCTCTACGGCGACATGGTCGGCGGCTTCGCCCCGCTGCGCGACCTCTCCAAGACCTGGGTCTACCGCCTGTCGCGGTGGCGCAACGACTCGGAGGGCCGCGAGCTGATCCCCGAGGAGACCATCCGCCGCCCGCCCACGGCGGAGCTGCGGCCCGGGCAGCTCGACAGCGACGCGCTGCCGCCGTATGACGTCCTCGATGCGATCCTCGAGGCGTACGTCGAACGAGGGCTCGAGCCCGCCGAGCTCGTGGCCCAGGGGCACCCGGAGCACGTGGTGACGGAGGTCGTCCGCATGGTCGACCGCGCCGAGTACAAGCGACGCCAGGGCCCCGTCGGCATCAAGGTCAGCCCGCGCGCCTTCGGGCGCGAGCGCCGGATGCCGATCACCACCAGGCATGTCTAGGCCCTCCCTCCGCGCCGCCGCGCTCGCCGCCGTCCTCGGCGCCCTCGCCACCGGCGCGGGCCCCGCCGCGGCGGGGCCCGCGAAGCCGCCCGAGCCGGCCGCCGCCGGCGCCGGGCAGGCGGCCATGGCCCGCACCCCCGTGGGCGAGGCCACCCTGCTGGTCACGTTCGCCGACCGCCCCGGGCGGGCCGCCGCCGGGCGACGGCTCGCCGGCCTGGGCGCCGCGGCGCCGGTGCTGCCGGAGGCCGGCGTCTGGCGCCTGGTGCCCCTGCGGCCGGCGGCCGCGCGCGAGCGGACCCTGCGCCGGCCGGCCGTCGTCTCGGCGGAGTGGTCGCTGGCCCGGCGCGCGGACGACCGCCCGCCGCCGCCCGCCCCGCCGTCGGCGCCGCCCGCCTTCACCGACGGGTTCCTGCTGTCGGGGGCGCAGTGGGGCCTGCAGCCGCGGTCGAACTGGGGGGCCGAGCTCACCACGACCGGGCCGCGGCCGCCGATCGCCATCCTCGACAGCGGGGTCGACCCGACCCACGAGGAATGGGGCGGCCCAGGCAGCCCGCTGATCGCCGGGCGCAGCACCCTGCGCGGCGACGCCGACGCCTCCGACCACGGCCTGTCGGGCCACGGCACGCACGTGGCGGGCATCGCCGCCGCGCCCGCCAACGGCGTCGGCGTCGTGGGCACCGCCCCCGCGGCCGCCGGGGCGGCGCCGGTCATCCCGGTGCAGATCGCCGACCGGGCGGGCAGCAGCACCGACGAGACGATGATCCGCGGCATCCGCCACGCGGTGCTGAACGGCGCGCGCGTGATCAACATCTCGGCCGGCGGGCCCGGCTACTCGCGGGCGTTCCAGGACACGATCCTGTGGGCCACCCGGCGCGGCGCCCTCGTGGTCGCCTCGGTGGGCAACCAGGGGCAGGACGTCAACGCGCTGAACTACCCGGCGGCCTACCGGCGGGTGCTCGGGGTGGGGGCGCAGTGCGACGGCGTCGTGACCTTCGACTGCCTGCGGGCGTTCGGCGCGGCCACCTTCTCCAACCGCAACCGCTCGGTCGACGTGATCGCCCCGGGCGTCGGCATCCTCTCGAGCGTCCCGCGCCGCGTGGGCGAGCGGGCCGTCGCGCCCGGATACGCCCTGAAGGACGGCACCTCGATGGCGGCGCCCTACGTGGCCGGCGTGGCGGCGCTGGTGATGGGCGCGAACCGCAACGCCCTGAGCCCCTACCAGGTGGCGAAGCAGATCCTGAACACGGCCACCGACACCGGCCGCCGCGGGCGCGACGACGCGAGCGGCCACGGGATCGTCAACCCGCGGGCCGCCGTGACCCTGCGCGCGCCGGCCGACGACGCCTCGGAGGTCAACGACGACGTCAAGTGGTTGCGCGGCGTGACCCGCCTCCACTCGCGCAACCGGCCGGTCTCCATCCTGGCGACGATCGACCAGCAGGAGGACGCCGACGACGTCTACGCCGTGCGGCTGCGCAAGGGCGAGCGCCTGCGGGTGCTGCTGCGGCCCACCTCGGGCATGCTCGACCTGTACCTGTGGGGGCCGGGCACCCGCACCGTGACGACCGGCGACGCCAACATGCGCCGCAACCTGCTGCGCTACCGGCGCGGCACGAGGGGCCCCGGCGCGATCGCCCACCGCGCCACCCGGGCGGGCACCCACTACGTCAACGTCTTCGCCCGGCGCGGCGGCGGCCCGTACACCTTGCGTATGGTGCGGGGGGGATGACCGCCGGCCCGCACACCGTGCTGCTCTACGACTACGTCGCCGACGTGGTGGAGCGCCGCGCGCCGCACCGCGAGGCCCACCTGGCGTGGATCCGCGAGTGGGTCGACGGCGGCAGCCTGCTGAGCGCCGGCGCGCTCGGCGCCCCGCCCGCCGGGGCGCTGTTCGTGTTCGGCGACGTGCCGGCGGGCGAGGTGGAGCGCTTCGCCGACGGCGACCCCTACCGCGCCGCCGGCCTCGTCGCCGGGCGGCGGGTGCTGCCCTGGACCGTCGTGGCGGCCGCGCCGTGACCACGACCGCCTTCGTCCACGCCGAGGGCGGGCCCTCGTACAACCTGGGCGACGAGCACCCCATGACGCCGCTGCGGCGCCAGCTCGCCGTGAGCCTGATCAAGGCCTACGGCCTCGACCGCCGGCCCGGCGTGGTGCCGGTGGTGCCCGGGTCGGCCACCGACGAGCAGATCGAGCGCGTCCACGCGCCGGCGTTCGTCGCGGCGGTGCGCCGCTACAGCCGGAACCCGGCCCTCGCCGCCGCGTGGGAGGCGGGCCAGTGGGGGCTCGCGGCGGGCGGCGACACGCCGGCCTTCGCCGGCATGCACGAGGCCGCCGCCGCGATCTGCGGGGCGTCGATCGCCGGCGCGATGGAGGTCTGGGAGGGCCGGGCCGACCAGGCGTTCGTGGCCAGCGGCGGGCTGCACCACGCCTTCGCCAACCGGGCGGCGGGCTTCTGCGTCTACAACGACACGGCCGTGGCGATCCAGGCGCTGCTCGACGCCGGCGCCGAGCGGGTCGCCTACATCGACATCGACGTGCACCACGGCGACGGCACGCAGTGGATCTTCTTCGAGGAGCCGCGCGTGCTGACGGCGTCCGTGCACGAGACCGGGCGCTACCTGTTCCCCGGGACCGGCTTCCTCTCCGAGCGCGGCGTGGGCGCCGCCGAGGGCACCGCGCTCAACGTGCCGCTGCCGCCGCACGCCGGCGACCGTCCCTACCTGCGGGCGATCGAGGAGGTCATCGCCCCGGCGGTGCTGGCGTTCGACCCCGACGTGATCGTCACCCAGGACGGCGCCGACCCGCACCACGCCGACCCGCTCGCCCACCTGCAGGTCACGCTGTCCGCCTTCCCGCGCGCCTACCGCGCCCTGCACCGGCTCGCCCGCGAGGCGTGCGACGGCCGGTGGGTCGCCCTGGGCGGCGGGGGCTACACCTTCCAGGTGGTCCCGCGGGCCTGGACGATGCTGTTCGCCGAGATGATCGGCGCGGAGCTCGACGACGAGATCCCGAGCGAGTGGTGGCAGCCCGCCGAGCAGGCGCTGGGCGTGCCGCTGCCGCGGCGCATGTCCGACGATCCGCCGCCGGAGGTCTCGGAGGAGGAGCGCATCCGCGCCGACGCTGAGGGCGACCGCGTGGTCGACGAGGCCCGGGCCCTGTTCCTGCGCTGAGCGGGCCGGCGGCCATCGAGGCGTCCGGGGCGGGCGTCTGGCGGTCGCTGCCCGGCGGCCGGCGCGCCACGCTGCTGGCCGGGATCGACTGGCGGGTCGCCCCGGGCGAGCGCTGGGCGGTGGTGGGTCCGAACGGGGCCGGCAAGACGACGCTCCTGTCGCTGGCCGGCGCGCGCCTGCACCCCAGCGAGGGGCGCGTGCGGGTGCTCGGCGAGCGCCTCGGCGCGGTCGACACCCGCGCCCTGCGGGCCGCGATCGGCCACGTCGACGCCGCGATGGCCGGCCGGTTCCGTCCCCGGGCCACGGCGCTCGACGTCGTCCGCACCGGGGCCGACGCCACCATCGCGCCGCTGCGGCCCGACGTGGCGCCGGAGGCGGCCGAGCGGGCGGAGGCCCTGCTCGACGAGGTCGGCTGCGGGCGGCTGGCGGCCCACCGCTTCGACCGCCTCTCGCGGGGCGAGCGCCAGCGCATGCTGCTCGCCCGCGCGCTCGTGGGGCGGCCCCGCCTGCTGCTGCTGGACGAGCCCACCACCGGGCTCGACCTGCCCGGCCGGGAGGCCTTCCTCGCGCGGCTCGACGGCCTCGCCCGGGCCGAGCCGGCGCTCGCGACCGTCCAGGTGAGCCACCACCTGGAGGAGCTCGCGGGCTCGGTGACCCACGCGCTGCTGCTGCGCGAGGGCCGGGTGGTCGCCGGCGGGCCCGCCGACGAGGTGCTGCGCGAGGGGCCGCTGTCGCGCTGCTTCGGCGCGCCGGTCGCCCTCGTGCGCCGCGGGGGGCGCGTGTTCGCGACGATGGAGGGGCTGCCCGTCGCCCCCTGATCAGGTCGGCGCGGTCGCCACGACCCGGTTGCGGCCGCCCGACTTGGCGGCGTAGAGGCGGGCGTCCGCCTCGGCGAAGAGGGCGCGCGCGTCGCCCTCGCCGCGCGCCGCGGCCACGCCGAGGCTCACGGTGACCGGCTCGCCCGGCGGGTCGGCCGCCTCGACGCCGCGCCGGATGCGCTCGGCGACGCCGGCCGCGGCGGCCTCGTCGGCGCCGGGCAGCAGCAGCGCGAACTCCTCGCCGCCGATGCGGCAGGCCCGGTCCTCCGTGCGGGCCTCGCTCGCCAGCACGGCGGCGACCGCCGTGAGCGCCCCGTCGCCGGCCTGGTGGCCGTGGCGGTCGTTGAAGCGCTTGAAGTGGTCGACGTCCAGGATCACCAGGCCGAGCGGCGCGCCGGTGCGCGCCGCGCGGGCGAGCTCCTCGTCGAGCGCCTGGTCGAAGGCGCGGCGGTTGCCCAGGCCGGTCAGCCCGTCGGCCATCGACAGCTCCGACAGCCGCTCGATGTCGGCGATGCGCTCGAGGGCGGCGCCGGCCGCGGCCGCGATGCCGCGGGCCTCGTCGAGCTGGCGCGCGCGCACGTGGGCGCGCAGGCGGGGCAGCCGCCGCGACGCCGTGATGCGCCCGAGCGGGCGGCCGCCGGCGGCGGTGATCGGGATCTCGATCAGCGACCGCTCGCCGTCGCGCCAGAAGCGGGTCGTGGCGGGCGCCTCGCCGAGGGCGACGGTGACCTCCCACCCGGGCAGGATCTCCTCGACGCCGATGCGGGCGGTCAGCAGGACGGCGTCCCGGTCCTCGGCGATCAGCAGCGCGGACGACGCCGCGTGCAGGCGGGTCGCCTTGCGGGCGCTGCGCTCCGTGTCGCGCCGGTCGACGCCGATCAGGACGCCCGACACCGCCACGACGACGGCGGCGAGCACCAGCGGCCCCGCCACCTCCTCCGCGCCCGGCCCGTCGGGCTGGGCGAGCGCCACCAGCCCCGCCGCCGCGATGCCGCCCAGCACGAGCGCCTTCACCCCGAACCACACCGAGTAGCCGAGCGTCACCGCGAGGGCCACGACCGGCAGCAGCCACAGCCCGAGCCCGCCGGGCCCGCCGGACAGCTCCGCCAGCACCACGACGAGCGCGGCGTCGACGAGCAGGCTGGCGTCGGCGGCCAGCAGCAGGCGGCGCTCCCAGCGCAGCGGGACCAGCGCGAGCACCACGTGCAGCAGGATCGCCGCGAGGCACGCGGCCACCGCCAGCCCGCGCTCGCCCGGGGAGAGGTCGCGGGGCACGGCGAGGGCGGCCACGGCCACGGCGGCCAGCCCGGCCACGCGGACCTTCTGCAGCGTCGCGTGGCGCTCCTCGAGCGCATACCAGTCCCGCCGCCGGCGATCGTCGCCGGTCCGGTCGGCGGGGGTCTCGACCTGTTGCGCCATCGGCTCCCGATCGGGTGTTCCCGCCCTGCACGTTAGCCCCTCGTGAATCCCTTCGCGAAAGGGCTAAAGGTCGTCGCCCCGCCTGCCGATAGGGGGGACCTCCATGGCTCCCGCCACCGCCACGCGCGCGCCCCGCCGCGCCCGCCTGACCGTCGCCCTCGCCGCGCTCGCCCTGGCGGCGGCCCCGTCGGCGGCCGTCGCCGCGCCGCTGCTGTCGATCGGCCTGCCGGGGCGCGAGTCGCCCGGCACCACGACGGTCGGCGTCTCGGCGCTCGGCCTCGACGTCACGCTCGGCGTGGGCGTCGGCACCGGCGGCGCGCTGCTCGACGTCGACGCCGGCGTGGACGCCACCGTGCCCGGCGTGGCCGAGGTCGGCGTGGACGCCGGCGCCCGCGTGGCGCCCGGCGAGTCGATCGTGCCCTCGGTCGCGCTGGACGTCGGCGCCGGGGCCGGCGCCGGCGCCGGCGCGCCCGCCCCCGGCGGCTCTGGCCCCACGGCCCCCGCCGCGCCGGCGGCGCCCACCCGCCCGACCGCCCCGCAGCGGCCCGCCGCCCCGCAGGCACCCGCCCACGCGGCGCCGGCGCCGGCGCCCGCCGCGTCGCCCGCAGGCCCCGCGTCCAGGGGGCCCGCGCCCCGCGCCGCGCCGCGCCGCGCCCGCCCCGGGCCGCCGTCGCAGCCGCGCGCCGGCCCGCCGCGACCCCCGCGCCCGCCCGCCGCGCCGCCGCCCAGGCCGCCCCGGGCGCCGCCCGCGCCGCGCGCCGTGGCCGCGCCGGAGGCCCGCTCCGCCGCCGCGCCGGCCCGCGACGACCGGCCCGCGCCGGTCCGCTTCGCGGTCCGCACGCTGGAGGGCGCCGGCGAAGCCGTGGCCGACGCGGCCCGCAACCCGTGGCTCGTCGGCGGGGTGCTGGGCGCGATCGCCCTCTACCTGCTCGGCCAGCGGCTGCTCGACCGGGGCGCCAAGCTGCGCTACGCGGGCCGCCCCGGCGAGCCCGACGACGAGCTGATCGAGCTGTAGCCCCTACCCGGCGCGGTCGAGCGCCGCGGCGGTCTCCTCGGTGAGCAGCCAGGTGACCCGGCCGGCGTCGGCGCGCAGCCGTCCGGCGGGCAGCGTGGGGTCGCCCTCGATCGCCCGCCGCACCATCGGCCCCTTCTCCGGCGCGCCGACCAGCACGAGCACGGCCCGGGCGGCGTTCAGCACCGGCAGCGTCATCGACACCCGCCACGGCTGCGGCAGCTCGGGCCGGTGCACGGGCACCATCAGCCGGCGCATCTCGTCGAGCTCGGGCGCCCCGGGGAACAGCGAGGCGGTGTGCCCGTCGGCCCCCATGCCGAGCACGACGAGGTCGAGCACCGGCCAGGGCCGGCCGGGCACCGAGGCGCGCAGGTCCTCCTCGGCCAGCCGCGCGGCCTCCTCGGGCGGCAGCTCGCCGCGCACCCGGTGCACCTGGTCCGGGCGCAGCGGCAGGCGGCTGAGCAGCGCCTCGTCGGCCATGCCGTAGTTCGAGGCGGGGTCGTCGGGCGGCACGCAGCGCTCGTCGCCGAAGAAGAAGTCGATGCGGCCCCAGGGCGGGCAGCGGCCGGCGAGCTGCTGGTAGGCCGCGCGCGGCGTGCTGCCGCCGGCCAGCGCGATGCTCGCCCGGGCGCCCGGCGGGGCGTCGAGCGCCACCCGCTCCATCCGGTGCGCCGCCTGGTCGGCGAGCGCCGGCAGGTCGGGCACCACGACGACCTCGGGGCCGCTCATCCCGCCGCCAGCGCGGCGGCGGCGGCCACGGCGCGCTCGAAGACCGGGTCGCGGCGCTGCAGCTCGAGCTCGCCGGCGAGGAGGCTGGCGCGGTCGAGGCGCGGCAGGGGCAGGGTGCGCCGCTGCGCGCCCCCCGGGCCGTCGACGCGCACCTCGGCGGCGTGCCGCCCGGGAAGGCGCCGGATCGTCATCGTGCGCCCGGAGCGCGCGCCCGTCAGCTCGATCGCCGCGATGCGGTGGGCGGAGGGTCGCTCGGGGCGCATCTCGATCATCGACCGGGGTCCTATCAGGTCGGCGAGCCATCCGGCCAGGAGCAGGGCATCCACGGGCGGGACGGCGCCGCCGTGGCCCACCGCGACCGCGCCGTGGCCGGCGCGCAGGTCGTCCAGGCCGCGCCGGTCGAGCACCTGAGCGATCAGCTGGCGCCAGGTCGTGATGGCCGCCCAGCCGAGGTCGGTGACCGCCGCGCCGCAGCCGGGCGCCCACGCGGCCAGGGCGCGCACGCCGGCCGGGCCGTCGGCGGCCCTGCCGGCCTCGGTGACGACCCGGTCGGCCATCGCCACCAGGCGCGCGGGCGGCGCGTCGCCCTCCGGCGAGGGCGCGCCGGGCCACCAGAGGAAGGTCGGCAGGCCGGTGCGCAGCAGCGGCGCCACGGCGCTCGCGGCGCCGCCGCGCATGCCGGCGCCGAGGCGCAGCACCACCAGCTCGACCGCCACGCAGGCCGGGCGGCCGCCGGTGCCGCAGTGCGAGAGCGCCTCAGCGTCGAGGCCGTCGCCGTCGTCGTCCTCGCGCACGAGCACGGCGAGCGAGGGCTGGTGGTCGGCCAGCAGCTCGATGGTGGAGCGCATGGCCGGCAGCTCCTCGTCGGCGGGCGCGTAGGCGACGAGGTTGAGCACGGCCGCGAGGCTCAGGGGCTGCCCGCCGTCGGCCGGCCGCCGCAGCTCGGCCAGGCGGCCGGCCACCTCGTCGACCGACACGGCGCGGCCGGCCCAGGCACGCCGGCCGGTGGCGGCGGCCGTCGTCACAGCCGCCGCCACCGCCGGCCGTCCCGCTCCAGCAGGTCGTCGGCCGCCGGGGGGCCCCACGAGCCGGCCTCGTAGACCGGCGGCGGCGGCGCGGCGCCGTCCTCCCAGCAGCGGATCACCTCGTCCACGACCTCCCACGCCCGCTCGACCTCGTCCCAGCGGGCGAACAGCGTGGAGTCGCCCAGCAGGGCGTCGAGCAGCAGCCGCTCGTAGGCCTCGGGCGAGGCCCGCAGGAACGCGCTGCCGTAGGCGAAGTCCATCGACACCACGCGCAGGTCGATGCGGGGCCCCGGCACCTTGGCGACGAAGCGCAGCGAGGCGCCCTCGTCGGGCTGGATGCGCAGGGTCAGCACGTTGGGCTGCACCTCCTCGACCGCGCCGGCGGCGAACGGCAGGTGGGGGGCGGGCTTGAACTGGATCGCCACCTCGGTGGCGCGGCGCGGCAGGCGCTTGCCGGTGCGCAGGTAGAACGGGGTCCCCGACCAGCGCCAGTTCTCGATCGTGAGCCGCATCGCCACGAACGTCTCCGTGGCCGAGCCCGGCTCGACACCGCGCTCCTCGCCGTAGCCGGGCACCCGCTCGCCGGCGATCCAGCCGGCCCCGTACTGCCCGCGCACCGCGTCGGTGACGGCGGCCGCGGCGTCGAAGGCCGGCACCGCGCGCAGCACCTTGACCTTCTCGTCGCGCACGTCGCGGCTCTCGAAGCGGGCGGGCGGCTCCATGGCCACGAGCGAGAGCACCTGCATCATGTGGTTCTGCACGATGTCCCGCAGCGCGCCCGAGCGGTCGTAGTAGCCGCCGCGCGAGCCGATGCCGAGGTCCTCGGCGACCGTGATCTGCACGTGGTCGACGTAGCGCCGGTTCCAGATGGGCTCGAAGATCGCGTTGCCGAACCGCAGCGCCATCAGGTTCTGGACCGTCTCCTTCCCGAGGTAGTGGTCGATCCGGTAGACCTGACGCTCGCGGAAGACGGCGCTCAGGCGGGCGTTGAGCCGACGCGCCGAGTCGAGGTCCGAGCCGAACGGCTTCTCGATGACCAGGCGGGCGAAGCGGGCCCCGTCGTCCGGCTCGGCGGCGAGCCCGGCGCGCCCGAGCTGCTCGGCGATGACGGGGAAGAACTCGGGCGCCGTGGCGAGGTAGTAGAGGCGGTTGCCGCGGGTGCCCCGGTGCTCGTCGGCCTCCTCGATCGCGGCGCGCAGGCGCCCGTAGGCGGCGGCGTCGTCGAAGGGCAGCGGCACGTACTGCAGGCGCCGCGCGAACCCCGCCCAGACGTCCCTGTCGATCGGCAGCCTCCCGTGCTCCTCGACGCCGGCGCGCATGCGGTCGCGGAAGTCGTCGTCGCTCAGCACGGTGCGCGCGGCGCCGATGATGATCGTCTCGGGCGGCAGCAGCAGCTGCGCCGCCAGGGAGTAGAGGGCGGGCAGGAGCTTGCGCTGGGTGAGGTCGCCCGTGGCGCCGAAGATCACGATGGCGGCGGGCGCGGGCGTGCGCATGAGGCGGGGGTCGCCGGGCGCGAGCTCGGCGAGGGCCGGCGCGTCGCTCCCGGCGGTGCTCATCCCGGCACCATCAGGCTCGAGTCGACGGTGAGCTTCACCGCGGGCGCCCGACCAACAGCCCCCGCGCGGCCCCGGCGACGGCCTCGGGCGTGATGCCGAGCGCCTCGAGGGCCTGCGCGCCGGGGGCGGAGACCCCGAACCGGTCGATCCCCACCACGGCGCCGGCCGAGCCGGTCCACTCGGCCCAGCCGAACGGGCTGGCCGCCTCCACTGCGACCCGCGCCGGCATCGACGGCGGCAGCACACGTTCGCGGTAGCCCGCGTCCTGCTCGCGGAAGAGCTCGAAGGAGGGCATCGACACGACGCGGGCCGACACGCCCTCGTCCGCGAGCAGGTCACGCGCGGCGAGCGCCGTGACCACCTCCGAGCCGGTGGCGATGAGGATGCAGTCGGCGCCGTCGGCGAGCACGTAGGCGCCCCGCTCCACCTGCGGCTCGGCCTCGAGCGTCGGCAGCCCCTGCCGGCTCAGGATGAGCGCGGTCGGCGCGCCGGTGCGGGCGATCGCGATGCGCCAGGCCTGCGCGGTCTCGCGCGCGTCGGCCGGTCGGAT
Organism: Miltoncostaea marina; assembly: GCF_018141525.1. Lineage (GTDB taxonomy): Bacteria > Actinomycetota > Thermoleophilia > Miltoncostaeales > Miltoncostaeaceae > Miltoncostaea > Miltoncostaea marina. Next base: position 2,603,527 of record NZ_CP064655.1, on the reverse strand, counting down.
CGTGACCAGGTCCGGGATCGCCCGCAGGCCGGCGAGGTGCTCCACCGGCTGGTGGGTGGGCCCGTCCTCGCCGAGCGCGACGGAGTCGTGGGTGAACACGAAGATCGACGGCAGCCGCATGAGCGCGGCGAGGCGGATCGTGTTCTTCATGTAGTCCGAGAACGTGAAGAAGGTGGAGCACACCGGCCGCAGGCCCGCGTGGGCGGCGATGCCGTTGGTGATCGCGCCCATCGCGTGCTCGCGGACGCCGTAGAAGAGGTTGCGCCCGGCGAAGTCGCCGCGGGTGACCGCCCCCATGCCCTTCAGGTCAGTCGAGGTGGAGGTCGACAGGTCGGCCGCCCCCTGCACCAGCTCGGGGATGACCGCCGCGAAGGCGTTCAGCGCCCTGCCGCCGGCCGCGCGGGTGGCGAGCGCCTCGCCGGGCGCGAACGCCGGCGCCGCCGACTCCCAGCCCTCCGGCAGGCGGCCGGCGCCGACGCGGGCGAGCTCGGCCGCCTCGTGCGGGTAGTCGGCGGCGTAGGCGGCCAGCCGCGCCTCCCACTGCTCCTGCAGGCCGCGGCCGCGCTCGCGGAGCTCGCCGGCCCACGCGGCGACCTCGTCGGGCACGAGGAACCGCGCGTCCTCCGGCCAGCCGTAGGCCCGCTTGGTCGCCGCGACCTCCTCGGGGCCGAGCGGCGAGCCGTGGGCGGCGGCCGTGTCCTGCTTGTTGGGCGAGCCGTAGCCGATGTGGGTGCGGCAGGCGATGAGGGTGGGGCGGCCGTCGGGCTCCTCGCGCGCGGTGCGCATGGCCTCGTCGATCGCCTCGAGGTCGTTGCCGTCCTCGACCCGCAGCACCCGCCAGCCGTACGCCCGGAAGCGCGCGGGGACGTCCTCGTCGAAGGCCAGGCTCGTGGGGCCGTCGAGGCTCACGAGGTTGTCGTCCCAGACGCCGATCAGGCGCTCCAGGCCGAGGAACCCGGCGATGGAGGCCGCCTCGTGCGAGATGCCCTCCATCAGGTCGCCGTCGGAGCAGATGAACCAGGTGCGGTGGTCGACGATGTCGTGGTCGGGCCGGTTGTACCGCGCGGCCAGCATGCGCTCGGCGATGGCGAAGCCCACGGCGTTGGCGACGCCCTGGCCGAGGGGGCCGGTCGTGATCTCGACGCCGGGCGTGTCGGCGCGCTCGGGGTGGCCGGGCGTCTCGGAGCCGAGCTGGCGGAACGCCTTCAGCTGCTCCATCGGCAGGTCGTAGCCGGTCAGGTGCAGCAGCGCGTACAGCAGCATCGACGCGTGCCCCGCGGAGAGCACGAAGCGGTCGCGCTCCGGCCACTCGGGGTCGGCGGGGTTGTGCCGCAGGTGGCGCGAGAAGAGCGTCCAGCCCACCGGCGCCAGCCCCATCGGCGCGCCGGGGTGGCCGCTGTTGGCCGCCTGCACGGCGTCGATGGCCAGCGTCCGGACCGTCGTGACGGCGAGCTCGGGGGGTGCGAGCGTCGAGCGCAAGGGCTGCTCCTCTGCGGTGTCAGTACGAGACGTCGTGCGGGTAGCTCTCCCGGAGGCCACCCGGGGTGATGCGGACGAAGCGGGCGTTGCGGTGGAACTCGGGGATGCTGCGGGCGTCCGAGTAGCTCATGCCCGAGCGCAGGCCGCCCACGAGCCCGTGCAGCACGGAGCCGACGGCGTCGCGCAGCGGCACGACGGCCTCGACGCCCTCCGCCACGACGGGGGTGAACTCGGTCTCCTCGAGGCCCTCCGCCGCGCGGCGCGCCTCCGCGGCCGCTGCGGACGCCATGCCGCGGAAGACCTTCACCTTCGAGCCGTTGCGCGAGACGACCACGCCCGGGCTCTCCGGCGTGCCGGCCAGCAGGTTGCCGATCATCACGCTGTCGGCGCCGGCGGCGATCGCCTTCGCCACGTCACCGCCGGCCCGGATGCCGCCGTCGGCGATCACCGGGACGTCGTAGGGCTCGCAGGCCTCGGCGCACTCCATCACCGCGGTGAGCTGGGGGACCCCGACGCCGGCGACCACCCGGGTCGTGCAGACCGAGCCGGGCCCGACGCCGACCTTGACGGCGTCGGCGCCGGCCTCGGCCAGGTCGCGGGCGCCCTCGGCGGTGGCGACGTTGCCGGCGATGATCCCCGTGCCGTCGCCGAGCGCCTCGCGCACCTCGCCGATCGCCCGCACCGCGTGCTCGGCGTGCCCGTGGGCGATGTCGAGCACGAGCACGTCGGCGCCCGCCTCCTGCAGCGCCCGCGCCCGCTCGATGAAGTCGCCGCGCACGCCGATCGCCGCCCCCACCGCGAGGCGGCCGAGGGCGTCCTTCGTGGCCTGCGGGCGCTCGGCGCGCTGCAGCAGGTCGCGGAGGGTGATGAGCCCGGCCACCCGGTCGCCGGCGTCGACCAGCGGCAGCTTCTGCACCCGGTGGTCACGCAGCAGGCGGGTCGCCTCGTCGCTCGTCGTCTCGGGGGTGCCGGTGACCAGCCGCTCGCGCGGCGTCATCAGCTCGCGCACCTGCTGGGTGGCGTCGTCGCGCAGCATCACGTCGCGCCGGGTCAGCAGCCCGGCCAGGCGTCCGTCGGCGCCGGCCACCACGAGGCTCGTCACGCCGTGCCGGCGCATCAGCGCGAGCGCGTCAACCAGCGGCGCGTCGGGCGCCACGGTGTGCGGGTCGTGGATGACGAGCGCCTCCGCGCGCTTCACGCGGGCGACCTCCCCGACCTGGCCCTCCACCGACAGGAACCGGTGCACGATGCCGATGCCGCCGGCGCGGGCCATCGCGATCGCCATCTCGGACTCCGTGACCGTGTCCATGTTGGCCGAGATCACGGGGGTGGCGAGCCGCAGCCCGCGAGTGAGCCGGGTCGACACGTCGACGTCCGCGCGCGACCCCAGGCCGCTGCGGCGGGGCACCAGGAGCACGTCGTCGTAGGACAGGGCGAGCGGGATGCCGGCCGGGTTCACCGGGCGAGGATAGCCCACGCCCCCGTGCCGCCGACCGGTGCGCCGCCGACCCCGTCGGTTACCATCGCCCGATGGCGCCCCGCCTGCACGCCGCCCTCGTCGCCGGGGCCCTCGCGACCGCGGCGCTGGCCGGCTGCTCCGACGGCGCCACCGCGCCGGACGCCGAGGCCCCGGCCGCCGGCGCGGGCCCCGCGGGCTACATCGCGGCGGTCGAGGCGCTGCTCGACCCGCCGTCGCAGCTGGCCGCCTCGATCGCCGACGCCGCCGACCGGGGCGTGCCGCCGCCGGCCACGCGACGCCGCCTGGCGGGGCTGACCGACCGCGCCGGCGAGCGGCTCGCGGCCTTCCGCGGGCTGCGGCTCGACGACCCCGCGCTGCGGCGCCAGCGCGACCGCCTCGCGGGCGCCTACGCGCGCATGCTGCCGGCCATGGCCCGGGCCGCCGACGGCCTGGCCGAGGCCGAGCGCGCCGGACTGCGCCGCGCCGCCGACCCGTTCCTCGACGCACTCAGGGAGCTGCCATCCGCCGCCGCCTCGCCGTCGCCGCGCTGATCGCCGCCGCCGCCGCCCTCGCCGGGTGCGGCGCGGGCGACGCGGTCGTGGCCTCGACCACGCCGGTCGAGGAGGGGACCACGGTCTCGTCGCGCCAGTACCTGGCCGACGCCTCCGCCGCCGCCGACGCGGTGAGCGACTTCTCGCTCGCCCTCGCCGAGACCGACGGCGTCGCGCGCCCCGCCGTGCTGCGTCGGCTCGCGCCGCGGCTGCGCGACGCCCAGGAGCGCACCCGGGCCCACGCCGACCGGCTGGCCGCGCAGCGGCTGGAGGACCGGCGGCTGGAGCGCCAGCGCGAGGGGGCCGCCGGCGCCCTCGATCGGGTCGCCGACGCGATGGCCCGGGTGGTCGCCGCCGCCGAGCGCGAGGACGGCGCGGCCGCGGCGTCGGCCGCCGCGGGCTTCGCGACCGCCGTCGGCGCGCTGCGGAGCCTGCCCGACGAGTCCTGACGGCGCCGGGCCGGCGTCCGAGGGGGGTCATGCTCGCGCGCGGGCCTGCCGATGACCACCCTGCGGGCGCACGGGCCCGTCGCGTGTCGGGTCGATGCAGAGGGGGGTGCGCGTGCAGGGAGCCCCGGTGCGGGTCGTCATCGCTCACCGCAGCCCCGCCTGGACGGCGGGCGTGGCGGCGTTCCTCGCCTACGAGCCGCTGTGCACCGACGGCGCGCACACGGTCGACGGCGCCCTCGCGCGCCTGGCGACGCCGGCCGACCTGGTCATCGTGGGCCGGCTGCTCGCCGACGCGCCCGGCGCCGAGCTCGCCGACGAGGTGCGCCGCCGGCTGCCCGGGGCGCGGATGCTGTTCGCCCTCGACGACGACTCGCCCGAGCAGCAGCTCGAGGCGCTCGCCGCGGGCGCCTGCGGCTGGCTGCTGACCACCTGGACGCGCGAGGCGGTCGTCGAGGCCGTCACCGACGCCCTGCGCGGCGTGGGCCGCTTCGACGCCGAGGCGCTGCGCCCGCTGGCCGACCTCGCCCGCCGCACCAACCCCCGCGAGGTGACGCTCACCGAGCAGGAGCGCGTGGTGCTGCGGCTCATGCGCCAGCGGCTCACCTACAAGGAGATCGCCCTGCGCCTGGGCGTCTCCTGGCACACCGTCCGGACGCACGCGCAGTCGATCCTGCGCAAGTTCGGCGTCCACTCCCGTCGCGACCTCGACGCCTGGGACGCCCGCATGGGCGAGCCGGGCCCGGTGGCCGCGACGACCGGTTCCGCCGCGACGGGTCCAATTGGACCTCGGGCCGAGGTCCAATTGGACGTCTCCGCGGCGACCAGGCCCACGCCCGGGCTGCCGCGCGGGTGATGGGACCCGCGCCGGAGGGGGCCTTCGGGAGGCAGGCCCCCTCCGGGCGCGGGGACGGCGCGGGGGCCCGGCGGCGCGCCGGGCCCGCGATCAGCCGGCCGCGTCCGCCAGGCGGCGGATGACGGCGACCGCCTCGTCGACCGCCGCGCGCAGGATCTCGGCGGCGGGGCGCGGGGCGCCCGCCAGGCCGGCGGCCTGGCCGGCCCACAGCGCCAGCAGCTCCGGCTCGTCGGCCCGCGCGGCGGCGGCGCGCAGCTCGGCGCTCGCCGCGTTCTGGGCGGGGTAGCCGAGGGCGGGCGGCCCGGCCGACTCGAGGGTCTCGATCAGCCGGTTGCGGATGCCGCGGGCCGGGCGGCCGGAGACGGCCCGGGTGATCACCGTGTCGGTGTCGCGGGCGCGCGCCACGCGGCGGCGGTAGCCCTCGGGCGCGCCGCTCTCGGCGGCGACGAGGAAGGCGGTGCCCATCTGCACGCCCTGGGCCCCCAGGGCGATCGCCGCGGCGAGGCCGCGGCCGTCCATGATGCCGCCGGCGGCGACCACGGGGACGTCCACCGCGTCGACCACCTGCGGCACGAGGGCCATCGTGCCGACGAGCGGGACGGTGCCGTCGCGCGGCACGTCGAAGGTGGAGCGATGCCCGCCGGCCTCGGAGCCCTGGGCCACGATCACGTCGGCGCCCGACTCGACGGCGCGCACGGCGTCGGCGACCGAGGCGGCCATCGCCACGAGCGGCGCGCCGGCGTCGCGGGCGATGTCGGCGACGGCGCCGGGGTCGCCCAGGCCGACGCTCACCACGCGCGCGCCCTCCTCGAGCGCCATGGTCACGAGCCGGCGCGCGTCGGGCGGCTGCTCGGCGCGCGGGGCGGGGGTGGGCGGCAGCCCGAGCTCCTCGCGCAGCGGGCGCACGGCGGCGAACGGGTCGCCGCCGGAGGGGTCCGGCTCCGTCGCCGGCGCCACCAGCACGTTGACCCCGATCGGGGCGGAGGTCAGCCCGACGGCCCGGCGCACCGCCGCGCGCGCCGCGTCGGCGCCCATGCCGGTCAGGCCGAAGGCGCCGAGCCCGCCCGCCTCCGAGACGGCGGCGACCAGCTCAGGGCTGGTGGGGCCGCCGGCCATGCCGGCGAGCAACACCGGATGGCGGATGCCGAGCAGCTCGCAGAGGCCCGCGCCCAGGGCGGGGCGAGAGATGTCCATGCGCTCGCCCCACTCGTAAGGAATGGACCCCGGACACCGATAGAGGGGGCAAGCCGGGCCTCACACCGGATCGACCCCTCCACTCACGAGGTTACACCACATGCGCCGTTACCTCATCGGTCTCTACGTCACGGGTGCCGCCGTCGCCTCCCTCGTCGTCGCCAACGGCGCCGTCGCCGCCACCTGGATCCGCCGGTAGACCGACCCGTGAGGGTGCCCGCGCGGGCACCCTCACGCAGCACCGCCCCGGGGCCGCGCGGCCCGCGCCGCCGCGTCCCGCACCGCCCCCGCGTGCCGCGCCGCGCCGCGCGCGCCGACCGGCCCGCCGGGCAGCTCCACCACGAACGCGCTCGAGCCGCGCACCAGGCGGTTCTGCCACCGCGGCGCCACGCCGGGGAGGAACCCGATGCGCCCCGCCGGCAGGCCGCTGAGCCGGGCGTAGCGGGCCGGCACCGACCGGTGCGCCACCGTGCCCGTGTCCACCATGCGCAGCGCCTGGTGGTACCAGATCGTCACCGCGGGCCGCAGGCGCCGGATGAGCCGCGCCGCCAGGCGCGACTCGCGCTCCGAGAGCGGCCGCGCGCCCGAGTGGTACGCGTCGCCGGGGCGCCCCTGCGCGCGCCAGCGGTGGGGGAAGTTGCGGTTCAGGTCGACGCCCCGCGCGTTGCCGCGGGTGCCCGCGGCCGTGCCGTCCGGGTTGAGGTCGTGGACCACCCACAGCGCCACCCCGGCCGGCAGCCGCGGCGGGCGGGCGCGCAGCCGCGCCGCGATCGCCCGGCCTGCCGGCTCGGTGCCGTGCACGGCGCCCACCACCAGCACCCGGACCGGCGCCGCGCGCGGGCCGATCACGCTCAGCCGGACGGGCCGGCCCTCGACCGACCGGCCGAGCACGGCGTCGCGCACGGCCGGCCGGCCGGCGGGCGCTGCGCCGCCCTGCGGCGGCGCGGTCAGGAGGAGCCCGGCGACGGCCGCCCCGCAGGCGGCGGCGCCGGCGAGGGCGCCCCCCGGGCTAGCCGTTCTCCGCCGCGGCGAGGCTGAGCGCCTCCTCGCGGGCGCGCACCACGTCCCAGGGCAGGGTGATGGAGCGTCCGTCCATCTCCACCGCCCCGCTCGCGCGCAGCTTGCTGAACGCGGTGGTCACGGCCTCGCGCGAGGCGCCCACCAGCGAGGCCCACTGGGCGTGCGTCAGGTCGAGCCGCAGCTCGACGCCGTCGCGGGTGGCCACGCCGAAGCGGTCGGCGAGCTGGTGGAGCCGCGCCCGCAGGCGGTCCTCGACCCGCATCTCGCTCACCAGCGCGACCGTCTCGCGCAGCATCGCGACCCGGTCCGAGAGCAGCTCGGCCAGGTTGCGGCCGAGGCGCGGGTAGCGGGCGATCAGCCCCTCGATGGCGCGGCCGGAGAGGGGGGAGACGGCGGAGTCCTCGAGCGCCGCGACGCTCGCGGCCGGCGCGGACCCGAGCGTGGAGTAGATGGCGCCGGCGTCGAGCAGCGAGATCATGATCTCGTGCCCCGGCGCGGTGCTCTCGAACATCGCCAGGCGCCCGTCGCGCACCACGAAGAGGTGGTCGGGGCGGCCGAGGGGCTCGGGCATGGAGGCCCCGCGCGGCCAGCGCACCAGCGGCAGGCGGCTGTCGAGCAGCGCCAGGTCGCGCTCGGGCAGGCCGGCGAACAGGTCCATCCGGGACAGCGCGATGCGGCCCTGGGCGCTCACGCCGGAGCTCCGGATGCCGTTCTCGCGCAGGACGGAGAGCGCCGTCGCCATGGCCGGGATCGTCGCAGCGGTTTGTTATGGAACGCTGAGGACCATCGCAAGATGTGTTGGTGATGCCCCGTCGGGCGCGCGCGAATCACCCGCGCCGCGGGGCGGTACGATCCCGAGCGCGCGCGGAGAGAGGAAGCGTTCCCGGTGGATCGGCCCAGCCCCGCCGTTCAGGACTACCTGAAGGCGATCTATCAGCTCGACGAGTCGGCCGAGGTCCCGGGGCCGGTCACGACGTCGCAGGTCGCCGAGGCGCTCGGCGTCACCACGGCGTCGGCCAGCAACATGCTGAAGAAGCTCGACGGGCTGGGCTACGCCACCCAGGTCAAGCGCCAGGGGGTCGAGCTGACCGGCAGCGGCCGGCAGGCGGCGCTCGAGGTGATCCGCCACCACCGCCTGCTCGAGACCTTCCTCGCCACCCGGCTCGGCATGCCCTGGGACGAGGTCCACCGCGAGGCCGAGGTGCTGGAGCACCACGTCTCGGGCGCGCTCGCCGACCGCATCGCCGAGGTGCTGGGGCACCCCGAGCGCGACCCCCACGGCCACCCCATCCCCACGAGCGCGGGCCACCTCGTGACCACGCCCTCGCGGCGCCTGTCCGCGCTCGCCGAGGGGGCGAGCGCCGTGGTCGGCCGGGTCGATGACCGCGACGACGCCCTGCTGCGCTTCCTGGCGGAGCGCGGGCTCGTGCCGGACGCCCGGGTGGAGGTGCTGGCCCACGCGCCCTTCGGCGGGCCCATCTCCGTGCGCGTCGACGACGAGCGGGTGGTCGACGTGCCGCCCGCCGCCGCCGACGCGGTCCACGTCGAGTAGCGGGCGGCGCCGGCCCGAGGAGCCTGTCGAAGCAGTCGGCCACGCGCCCGCCCGCTGCGCACCGTCGCCCTCCGGCGTCCGCGTCAACGCCGATGCACCCGGCATCGGCGTCGGCCGCGGCCATCCGGATGGCCCGGTGGTCGCTCGGCGGATCGCGCGCCCTCTGTTCTTCGACGTGCTCCTAGTCGACGAAGGGCTGCGCCTCGTCGATCAGGTCCTCCACGTCGATCCCGAGGCTCGACATGAAGAACGGCGTCAGCAGGTTGAGGGTGTGCCGGCAGGCCGGGCAGATCGGCAGCGGCGGCGGGTCGGGCAGGCCGGGCGTCTCACCGTTGAGGCTGAACGCCTTGCCGCAGTACTTGGCGCACACGCCGCACGAGCCGGAGCGGCAGTCGAGCCGCACCAGGTCCTCGCCGGCGCCGCCGATCTGGTCGAGCCAGGAGCGGTGGCGCCGGCTGTAGTCCTCCGCCTCGCGGGCGAGCGCGGCCCGCGCCTCGTCGGTCCACCCCTCGCGCAGCGCCGTGGCGAAGGGCTCGGGCGGGTCCTCGACCGACCGGAAGCGCTCGGTCCAGCGGTCGATCTCGGCCCCCCAGTCGCGGGCGTCGCCCAGGGCGCTCAGTCCTCCACGAAGTCGACGACGGGCGCGCTCGGCAGCAGGCCGGCCTCGTGGCTGCGGCGCAGCAGCTCCGTGATCGCCGCGCGGCCGTCCTCGCCGTAGTCGAGGGTGCGCTCGTTGACGTACATGCCCACGAACTCGTCGGCCAGGCCGCGGTCGAGCCCGCGGCCGAACCGCTCCGCGTAGGCCAGCGCCGGCGCCCGGTGCTCCAGGCCGTAGGCGATCGAGGCCCGCAGCAGCCGCGACAGGCGCGGCATCGTGTCGCCCTCGTCCAGGTCGCGCCGCACGGTGTTGCCGCCGAGCGGCAGCGGCAGGCCCCCGGTCAGGTCGCGCCACCACTCGCCGAGGTTGATGATCGAGCGCAGGCCCTGGCTGCCGTAGGTGAGCTGGCCCTCGTGGATGACCAGGCCCGCGTCGACCTCGCCCGACTCCACGACGTCCAGGATGCGGTCGAACGGCGTGAACACCGGCTCGGCGATGCGTCCCACCGCGAGCTGCAGCTCGAGGAAGGCGCTCGTCAGGCGGCCCGGCACCGCGACGCGCAGCGACGGCAGCTGCCCCGGCTCGATCGACCGGTCCTCGCGCACCACCACCATGGGCCCGTAGCCCTCGCCCATCGACGCCCCGTGCGGCAGCAGCCGGTACTTGTCGGCCACGTAGGGGTAGGCGTGGATGGAGATCGCGGTCACCTCGAGCCGGCCCTCGTGCGCCCAGTCGTTGAGCGTCTCGATGTCCTGGAGCACGTGCTCGAAGCGGAAGCCGTCCATGGGGATCAGCTCCTCGGCAAGGGCGTAGTGCATGAAGGCGTCGTCGGGGTCGGGGCTGTGCCCCAGGCGGATCAGGCGGCGGTCTGCCACGTCGCTCCTCGGCTCGGGAAGGGTCCTCGGGGCCAAGCCTAGCCCGGCCCCGGCGTACGGGCGCCCGCTGGGGCCGCCCATGCCCGCCCTTTCGGCGGCCCGCCCCGCCGAAGGCGGTGCCGCCGTCTGCGGACCGCCCCGGTCAGGGGCGGTCCGCGCGTCCCGGGCGCCGCGCGAGAGGGCGCCCGTACGCCGGTGCTAATCGAAGAGGGTGTCCTCCGCGGTCCACGGCGGGGCGCACACGCACAGCAGGCGCAGCGGCCCGGGGCCGAGGGCGGTGATGCGGTGGCGGGCGCCGGGCGGGATCAGGATCGCGTCGCCCACGCCGACGCGCCGGACCTCCCCGTCGAACTCCATCTCGCCCTCGCCCTCCACGAGGTAGTACATCTCCTCGCTGACCGCGTGGCGGTGGCGCGTGGTCGACTCGCCGGCCTCGAGGGTCGCCTCGGCGAGGCTCGCGTTGGCGACCGGCGCGTTGGCGCGGTCGAGCAGCGAGCGGATGACGCTGCCGTCGGTGGTCACGAACGGCTCGGCGCCGGCGCGGGAGCGGACCTCCATCAGGGCACCGGGGCGCTGCGGATCACGCACATGCCCTCGCCCTCGGCTGCCAGGGAGTCGTCCGGCAGGCGGACGGTCACGACCGCGCGGAAGCCTCGGTCGCTGCGCTGCACCAGGCGCCCGCGCAGGGTGAGCTCCTCGCCCACGGGGATCGGGCGCCGCAGCCAGTAGCGCACCTTGGCGGTCATCCCCCAGACGCCGTGAGGCGCGCCGGCGTAGACGAGCATCTCGTCGACCAGCATCCCGATGAGGCCGCCGTGCACCGCTCGGGGTAGCCGACGTGGGCCGCCCGCGGCGTGTAGCGGGCGACGGCGTCGGTGCCGTCCTGGTGGATCCGCAGGCCGAGGCCCTCGGCGTTCTCCGGACCGCACACGAAGCAGTGCGGGAACTCGGGCGGGTTGAGGAGCGGCAGATCGTCCACGGGCGGGCGCCATGCTACCGTCCCGGCCGTGACCGCCTTCCTGGTCGTCGTCCACTCGCTCAACGCCGTCCTGCTCATCTTCCTCGTGCTGCTGCACTCGGGGAAGGACGCCGGCCTGTCCGGCGCCTTCGGCGTGGGCGGCTCGTCGAGCGCCTACGGCGGCTCGACCGCCATCGTCGAGAAGAACCTCGACCGCGTGACCGTGGTCTCGGCGGTCCTCTTCTTCGTCCTCACCTTCTTCCTGGCGAAGAGCCTGTAGTCCGGGCCGGGCCTGTACGTTCCCCGCTGGCGTCATCGGGGAGGACGGCGTGCGGGCTCGATCGTGGGTGAGGCGTCTGGCGGCCGTGGCGCTGTGCTCGGCCGCGGCGGTCGCGGCGGGCTGCGGCTCGGGGGGCGACGAGCCGCCCGCGGGCGGCGGCACGCTCATCGACGCCGAGGATCAGATCCCGCCGATCCTCAACGTGATGCTCGCCGACGGCGCGACCGTGCCGGCGCAGCGCATCCTCTCCAACGTGCTGCAGAACCTGCTGACGGCCGACGACTCGGGCGCCTACACGCCCCAGCTCGCGGCCGAGGTGCCGGGCGGCGACGACGTGCGCGAGGGGCCGCTGCGGGTGACCTTCCGCCTGCGGCCCGAGGCGAGCTGGTCCGACGGCCGGCCGGTGACCAGCGCCGACGTCGTCTTCACCTGGCGCACGATGACCGACCCCGCCAACCAGGTCGCCTCCCGGGCGGGCTGGGAGGAGATCAGGGCGATCCGGCCCGGCGTCACGGCCACCGGCGAGCGCTGCCCCCGGGCCACCTGCTTCACCGTCGCCTTCCGCGGCGACTACGCGCCGTGGCGCGACGTCTTCAGCGTCGCGAGCGGCGCCTACGTGCTGCCCCGGCACGCCCTGGCGGGCGAGGACTTCAACACCGCCTGGAACGAGGGCGGCGTCCTCGGCAGCGGCCCCTTCACGCTGACCGGCTACACGCCGCGCCAGCGCGCCGTGCTGCAGCGCGACCCGGAGTGGTGGGGCACCGAGGAGGCCGGCGGCGGCCCGTTCATCGACCGCCTGGTGTTCACCTTCTACGACGGCCCCGCCGCGGCCATCGCCGCGCTGCGCGAGGGCGAGGCCCAGATCGTCAGCCCCGGCCCCGACCCGGCGCTGTTCCGCCGCGCCGCCCGCATCGAGGGGGTGGAGCTGCAGTCGGTGCCCTCGCTGTTCTTCGAGCACATCGCGCTCAACACGGCCGCCGGGCCGCTGCGCGACGCCCGGGTGCGCCGCGCGCTCGCGCTGGCGATCGACCGCAAGCAGATCACCGAGGTGCTCCTCGACGGCACCGTGGAGCCGCTCCAGAGCATCGTGCGCCCGCAGCAGCTGGGCCACACGCCGGCGTTCGAGCGCTACGGACACGACCCCGGGGCGGCCGCCGGGCTGCTCGAGCGGGCGGGCTGGCGGCGCGGCGCCGACGGCGTCTTCGCCCGCGGCGGCCGCCCGCTCGAGATCCGGCTGGTCTACCCCAACGAAGGCGACCTGCGCCGCACCACCGCCCGGCTCATCGCCGAGCAGGCCGCGGCGGCGGGGATCCGCGTGGTGCCGCGGGGGCAGTCGTCGGACCGGCTCTACGGCGAGACGCTCGGCGCGGGGTCGTTCGACGCGGCCATGTTCGCCACCGGCGGCCCGGTCGACCCGAGCGTGACCGCCGTGCTGGCCTCGGACGCGGTGCCCTCGGAGGAGAACGGGTTCGCCGGCCAGAACGTGTACCGGTGGACCGAGCCCGCGGCGGACCGGCTGATGCGCCTCTCCGACCGCCAGGTCGACGACGAGGCCCGCACGGCCACCCTCGCCCGGCTCCAGGACCTGATCGCCGAGCAGGTGCCGCTCATCCCGCTCTACCAGCAGCCCAACACGGTCGCCCACGTCGCGGCGCTGGAGGGCGTGCGCCAGAACCCGACGCAGGCGGAGGTCTTCTGGAACAGCGGGGTGTGGTCGCTGGGCTGAGGCCCGGGCGGGGCCGGTGGGCGCGGTAGCCGCGCTCGCCGGGCGGCGGCTGCTCGCCGCCCTGCCGCTGCTCGCGGTGGTCAGCGTCGTGGCGCACTGGCTGCTCTACCGGGCGGCCGACCCCGTGGCGCGGCTGCGGCAGCTGCCCGCGGTGCGCGAGGAGGACGTGCAGCGGCTGATCGAGCAGCAGGGGCTCGACGAGCCGTGGCACGTCGGCTACTGGCGCTGGCTGAGCGGGTTCGTGCGCGGCGACTGGGGGGTCAGCGCCACCGACCGCGGCAGGGACGCGATCGAGCCGATCCTCGACGCGCTGCCGGCCACGCTCGAGCTGATGCTGATCGCGCTCGTGGTCTCGGCGCTGCTGGCGGTGGCGCTCGGCGTGGCGTCGGCCACCCGCGCCGGCGGCGCGACCGACCACCTGCTGAGCGGCGGCGCGCTGGTGGCCTTCGCCACGCCGACCTTCGTCGCCGGGGTGCTGCTGCAGCTCTGGGCGGTCTGGATGCGCGACCACGGGTGGGCCGTCGTGCCCTTCGCGATCGGGCTGCTGCTGGTGCTCGCCGGGCTGGCCCGGCTGCGCCGGCCCGGCCCGGCGACGGCCGCGCTGCTCGCGGGCGGGGTCGCGCTGAGCGCGGCCGCCCTCGCGCTGTGGGACCGCCTGGGCGGCGACGGCCGGGTGGTCCTCTACACCGGCCGGCGCTGGTCCTTCGAGCACGAGGGCGAGCTGCTCTCGCTCAACCACCTGCAGCACCTCGTGCTGCCCGTGGTCACGCTCGCGCTGGTCAACGTGGCGGTCTGGAGCCGCTACCAGCGCGCCGCGCTCATCGCCGAGCTGTCGTCCGACCATGTGGCGGCGGCCCGCGCCCGCGGCCTGTCGGAGCGGCGCGTCGTGTGGGGCCACGCGCTGCGCAACGCGCTCGTGCCCCTGGTGACCCTCGTGGCCCTGGACCTGGGGGCCATGTTGAGCGGGGCCGTGGTCACCGAGACCGTGTTCTCGTGGCCCGGCATGGGCCGCCTGCTGCGCGACGCAGCGCTGGCCCGCGACGTCAACGTGGCGATGGGCATCGTGATGATCGGGGCGGTGGCGGTGGTCGTGGCGAACCTGCTCGCCGACCTGCTGAGCGCCGCGCTCGACCCGCGCGTCGACCCGCGGGGGCGGCGATGAGGCGCGCGCGCGCCGCCGCGGCGTTCCTCGGCCCCGCGGGGCTGGCGGGGCTCGGCCTGCTCGCGGCCGTCGCGCTCGCGGTGGCGGCCGGCCCGGCGATCTCGCCGTACGGGGCCGCCGAGCAGGAGCTGGGCGCCCGCCTGCAGGGGCCCTCGTGGACGCACCCGTTCGGCACCGCCGAGCTCGGCGAGGACGTGCTCACCCAGACGCTCGTGTCGGGGCGCGTCTCGCTGGTCGTCGGCCTGGCGACCGCCCTCGCGGCGACGCTCGTCGGCGCGGGCCTCGGCCTCGCCGCCGGCTGGCGCGGCGGCTGGGTCGACGCGCTGCTGTCGCGGGTCACCGACCTCTTCCTGATCGTCCCGGCCTTCGTGGTGCTGATCGTGCTGAGCCTCGCCTTCGAGCGGGTCGGCCCGGCCGAGGTGGTCCTCATCCTCGCGCTCATGTCCTGGCCGCCGCTGTTCCGCCTCGCGCGGGCGTCGGCCATGCGCACCCGCGAGCTGCCCTACGTCGAGGCGGCCCGGGCCGCCGGCGCCGCGGCGCCGCGCGTCGTGCTGCGGCACCTGCTGCCGGCCGCGGCGCCCGAGATCGCCTCCTTCGGCGCGCTGGCGGTCGGCGTGGCGGTGCTCGCCGAGAGCGCCCTGTCGTTCCTCGGCCTGGGCATCGACCCCGACGGCGACCGCTCGTGGGGCGCGATGGCGTCGGGGGCGGGGGACACGCTCGAGGAGCACCCCTGGCTCACGCTCGCCCCGGGGCTCGCGATCGTCGTCACCGTGCTGGCCGTCAGCCTGATCGGCGAGGGGGTGCGCCGCGGCCTCGACCCGCGCGCCACGCCGCCGCCGCGCCGGGAGGGGGTGTGAGCGCCCCCGTGCTGGCCGCGCGCGGGCTGCGCGTGGAGGGCCCGGACGGGCGGGCGCTGGTCGACGGCGTGTCGCTCGTGGTGCGCCGCGGCGAGGTGCTCGGGCTGGTGGGCGCGAGCGGGGCAGGCAAGACGCTCACCGGGCTCGCCCTGCTGGGGCTCGTGCCGCCGCCGGCGCGGCAGACCGGGGGCGAGGTCACCCTGCGCGGCAGGACGCTGGCCGGCGCGGAGCTGCGCCGGATCCGCGGACGGGGCGTCGCGCTGGTGCCGCAGGACCCGCTGGCGGCGCTCGACCCCGTGCAGCGCGTGGGCGCCGGCGTGGCCGAGACCCTGCGCGCTCACGCGCCGCTCGGCCGCCGCGAGGCGCGCGCCCGTGCCGCCGCGGCGCTCGCGGAGCTCGGCGTGCCGCGCGACGACCACCCGCACCGGCTCTCGGGCGGTCAGCGCCAGCGGGCGCTCATCGCGATGGCGCTCGCCCCCGGGCCGGCGGTGCTCGTGGCCGACGAGCCCACCGCGGCGATCGACGCCGCGGCCCGCACGGCCGTGCTCGACCTCATCGACGCCCGCCGCCGGGCGGACGGCCTGGGCGTGCTGCTGATCTCGCACGACCTCGGCGCGGTCGCCCGGCTCGCGGACCGGGTCGCGGTGATCGACGACGGCCGCATCGTGGCGGAGGGCCCCGCCCGGTCGCTGCTCGGCGCGCCCGGCCGCCGGCGTGCGGCCATGGCGCCGCCGGGCGCCGCCCGCGCCGGCACCGCCCCGGCGCCGCCGCCCGCCCCGCCGGCCGCCCCCGGGCCGCCCGTCCTGGAGCTGCGGGGCGTGCGGCGCGAGATGCCCGGGCGAGGGGGCGCCCCCGTGCGGGCCGTCGACGACCTGAGCCTCGTGGTGGGCGCGGGCGAGGCGGTCGGGCTGGTCGGCGCCTCCGGCAGCGGCAAGACCACGGTCGCCCGCCTGGCGTGCGGGCTGGTCGGGCCGGATGCGGGCACCGTGTGGCGCGCCGGCCGGCCGGGGATCGTCTTCCAGGACCCATATCTCAGCCTCGACCCGAGGATGAGTGTGAAGGCCTCCATCGCCGAGCCGATGGCGATCGCGGGGGTTCGGCCCCGCGAGCGGGCGGCGCGCGTGGCCGCGCTGGTCGCGGCGGTCGGGCTGCCGGCCGGGGCCGCCGACCGGCGGCCGGCGGGGCTCTCCGGCGGCCAGCGCCAGCGCGTCGCCATCGCCCGGGCGCTCGCGATGTCGCCTCGACTGGTGGTGCTGGACGAGCCGACCTCGGCGCTCGACCCGCCCACGGCGGCCGCCGTGATGGGCCTGCTCGCCCGCCTGCGCGCCGAGCGGGGGCTCGCCTACCTGCTCATCTCACACGACCTCGGCGCGGTCGCGGGCGGGGTGGACCGGCTGGCGGTGATGGACGCCGGCCGCATCGTCGAGGAGGGCGACCCCGCGCGGGTGCTGGGCGCGCCGGGGCACCCGGCGTCGCGGCGGCTGGTGGCCGCCGCTCAGGCCCTCTCGCTGGTGCCGTGGGCCTGGCCGGGCTCGATCACCCAGGCGTAGGCCTCGGCCAGGCGCAGCAGTGTCGTCGCGTTGGGGGCGAGCGCGACCTGCGTCGCGATGGCGGAGAGGAGGGCGTCGCGCGCCTGGTCGGCCGCGCTGGCGTCGGTGCTCATGTGGGTCGGGTCCTGGCTCGGGGTCGG
Source organism: Miltoncostaea marina (assembly GCF_018141525.1). Lineage (GTDB taxonomy): Bacteria > Actinomycetota > Thermoleophilia > Miltoncostaeales > Miltoncostaeaceae > Miltoncostaea > Miltoncostaea marina. The sequence goes on along the minus strand of NZ_CP064655.1, from coordinate 2,586,824 downwards.
TGCCGGCCGAGTCTAGTGCCCCCCGGCCGCGGCCCCCGGGACCTCGCGCCCACCCTCCGGGGCCGGGTGCACCTGCCGGGCGGCCCGCCCTTTCGGAGCGCCGCGGCGCCGGGTAGGGTTCCGCGCCATGAACGTCGCCGCCAAATGGGTCGGGAGCGCGATCGCCGTCCCCGTGCTCGCCATCGCGATCTACCTCTTCGCGGTGCTGCACGTCTACATCATCGCGTGGGTCGTCTGGCTGATCGGGACGATCTTCTAGATCGACGCTCGTCCCGGCCCGCCGCTCGCGGCGGCCGCCGGGACGGGGCGCGTTCCGGATGGCCGGCGCCCCCGTGGTCGCCGGCGCCCGCGCCGGCGGGGGAGGACTCCCGGCGTCCCGTGGGTACACGGGGACACGGCGGCTCAACCGTCCGGGCCGCGTGGCCGATGGAGTCGACATGCACCTGCGACACGCACGGCACTGGCTGCTGGGGGTCGTGGTCCTCTGGCGCCGCTCCTGCTTCCGCTAGCCGCGCCGCCGCGCGGCGAGGGCCCCGCCGCGGCGGAGGCCCTCGCGCGCCCGCGGGTCAGGTGATCCGCAGGCCGGGGATCGCGTCCGCGGCCCGGTAGGCCGTGACGCACGGCGTCGGCCACGCTGCCGATCGCGACGCCGTCGAGGTAGCCGACGCCCGCGCGGGCCCCGGCGTCCCAGGCGCAGCTGCCGACGGTCGCGACCCACGCCGCGGTGCCCGCGACCCGACCGCGGCGGCCGGGCCCGGTACGGCGTGGCGTCGCCGCCGGTGAAGGGGACCCACCCCATGCCGTCCGGCGGGAGCGTGCGCACGAAGGGCCGGCGGCGACGTCGGTGGAGGCCGGACAGGACGCGGGGGAACGACGGGCGGGCATGGGCCTCACCCGGTCGCGTGCGGGCTCGCCGGGGCGGACCCGGCGGGCGACGGGGCGCGCGGTCGCGCTGACCACATGACGGGTCCGCCCGCCCGCGACGGCCCCGGAACGACCGCGGCCCCGGCCAGGGCTGGCCGGGGCCGCGTCGCAGTGCGCCGGAGAGGACTTGAACCTCCACGACCCGAACGGGTCACAAGGCCCTCAACCTTGCGCGTCTACCAATTCCGCCACCGGCGCCTGAGGGCCCGGGCAGTATAGAGCAGTCGCCCACGCGCCCGGCGTGCGCCACCCGACTTTCGCCCCCGGCGCATCCCTGGTACGGTCGCGAGAACACCTGTTCGCGTCCCGGAGGCGACGACGGCATGGATCAGTTGAGCGAACGGCAGGCCGCCATCCTGGCCTTCATCTCCCGGCATTGCCGGGACAACGGGTACCCGCCCACCGTGCGGGAGATCGGCCTGGGCGTGGGCCTCGCGTCGCCCTCGACGGTGCACGCGCACCTCGCCAAGCTCGAGGCCGCCGGGCACATCAGGCGCGACCCCACCAAGCCGCGCGCGATGTTCGTGGTGCGCGACGACGCGGCCGCCCCGGCGCCCGCGCCGAGCGAGCCCGCTCGCGAGGCCGCGGCCCTGCCGCTGGTCGGCTCCGTCGCCGCCGGAGCCCCGCTGCTCGCGGAGCAGCACGTGGAGGACTGGGTGGCCTCGCCCTTCCCGGGCGACTTCCTGCTGCGGGTGCGCGGCGACTCGATGATCGAGGCCGGCATCCTCGACGGCGACCTCGTGGTGGTGAAGCGCACGCCCACGGCCTCGGAGGGCGAGATCGTGGTCGCGATGATCGAGGACGAGGCCACGGTCAAGCGCCTGCGCCGCGTGGACGGGCGCGTGCACCTCATGCCGGAGAACCCGGCCTATGAGCCGATCGTGCCCGACGAGGTCACGCTGGCGGGCGTGGTCGTCGGGGTGCTGCGCAAGCTCTAGCCCGGCGTCGTCCGCGCCCGTCCGGGCGCGCTAGGCTGGCGGGGCAGGCCAGGCAGCCGCGGGCCGCTCCGGCGGCCTGAGGAAAGTCCGGACACCGCAGAGCAGGGTGCTGGTTAACGGCCAGCGGGGGAAACCCCAGGGAAAGTGCCACAGAAAAGACACAGCCATCGGCGCCCCGGCGTCGGCGGCAACGGTGAAATGGTGCGGTAAGAGCGCACCAGCGGCCTGGTGACAGGCCGGCTCGGTAAACCCCACCCGGTGCAAGGCCAAACCGGGGCGCCACGGGTTGCTCGCCCAGCCCCAGGTAGGCCGCACGAGGCGACCGGCGACGGTCGTCCCAGATGGATGGCTGCCCACGACAGAATCCGGCTTACGGCCTGCTACCCCTGACGCCCACCTCGGTGGGCGTCAGGCATTTTCAGCGCGGGGCGGGCGCCCGGGGGGAAGGCTCGCGCGCCGCGACGGCCTGCTCGAACCCGCGCACCACGGCGGCCCGGGCGTGGTCGATCACGGCGTGCAGGGCGGGGATGGCCAGCGGCTCCATCGGCACGCCGGCCGCGCGCGCGGCCTCGGCCTCGGCGATCACGGCCGCCGCCACGCGGGTGTGCTCCGCGATCACGCGCGCGCCCATGGGACCCTCCAGCCCGCCGCGCAGCCCCGCGAGCTCCACGCGGCCGGTGGGGGCGCCGGGGCGCCCGTCCTCCAGCGCCGCGGCGACCACCCGCACGAACCGCACGGCCACGCGGCGCGCGGCCGGTCCGCTCGGCGCGGGGAGCGGTGTGACGATGCGTTCGTCGTAGCCGGCGAGCACGCGGTCGACGATCGCCTCGGTGCGGGCGTTGAGCGCGCGCGCGAGCAGGGGGCAGGGCGGCAGCTCCTGCGGCGCGCGGCGCAGTCGGCGCGGCTCCGGCGGCGGCGCCCCCCGGCGCGCCAGCCAGTCGCGCAGCTCGTCCACCTCGAAGCGGCGGTGGCCGCCGACCGTGCGGTGCGAGGGGACCCGCCCCTGGTCGGCCCAGCCGCGGATGGTCGCCACGCTCACGCCGAGGAGCGCGGCCGCCTCGCTGGCGGTCAGCGTGCGCGGCCCCCGGCCGACCTCGCCGCGCGGGGACCTGACCCGCGGCCAGCCCGGCTCGTCCTCGTCGTCGATCACCCGCCGCCCCCAGCGCGTCGTCCAGGTCCACGGGTCGCGCCCGCGGCCGCCACGTGGTCGGCGGCGGCGGAAGGACTTTCGCCCGCGGGGCGCGAAGCCCTCCCACACGATGCACCCCGACCCCCGCCCACGCCGCCCGTGGCGGGCCGCGCTCGTCACGTTCGCGGTCTCGGCGGCCGCGCTCGGCCTCGTCGCCGTGGTCGCGCTCGGCCTGGCGCTGCGCGAGGAGGCCTCGCGCGCCGGCGGGCCGCTCGCCGATCGCGCCGACGCCCTCGCGGCGGCCGTCGACCCCCGCCCGTCCCCCGCCGCGCGCGCGGCGCTCGCCGAGGCCGGCGCGCCGGCGCGCCTCGTCGGCCCGGGCGGCCGCCTGCGGGCCTCGGCCGGCGGCGACCCCGGCGGCCTGTGGGGCGCCGGCCCGGCCGGTCCGGCCGCCTCGCTGGCCACCGCCGGCGCGTCCGGCTGGACGCTGCGCGACGGCGCCGTGGAGGCGTCCCGCACGCTGCCCTCCGGCGCCCGCGTGGTGCTGCGCCGGCCGCTGGCCGCCGGCGCCGGGACCCTCGACGCGACGCTCGCGCCGGCGCTTGCCGTGGCGGGCGCCCTCGCCCTGCTGGCCGGCACCGCCGCGTGGGTCGCCGGGTCGCGTCGCACGCGCCGCGCCCGCCGGCTGTCCGAAGCCGCCGAGGCGGCCGCGGCCGGGCGCCCCCAGCCCGTGCCGGCGGACGGCCCGGGCGAGTGGGGGCGCCTCGCGCGCGCGGTCGGCGCCCTCGCGGCGCGCGCCTCGTCGCTGCAGGCGGCCGCCGAGTCGGGCGTCGAGTCGCTGGGCGCCGCCCTCGCCCCGCTGCCGCACCCGGTCGCCGCGCGCACCCCCTCGGGCGGCATCATCCGCAACGACGCCCTGGAGGACCTCGTGGGCGGGCTCGCCCTCGCCGACGCGACCCAGGTGGAGGAGGCCGTCCGGCTCGGCCTCGCCGCCAGCGGCGCCGTGGCGCGGCGGCTCGCCCTCTCGGATGGGCGCCACCTCGAGCTGGAGGCGTGGGCCGTGCCGGGCGGTCGCGTGGTGGCGGTCGGCGACCGCACCGAGCAGGCCCGCATGGCCGCCGTGCGCCGCCAGGTGACCGGGGCGGCGGCCCGCCACCTGCAGGCGCCGGTCAGCGAGGTGCAGGCGCTCGCCTCCGACCTGCTGGGCCAGGTGCCCGCCGGCGCGGCGCCGACGGTGCGCCGCGTGCAGTCGGCCGGCGACCGGATGGAGCGCCTGGTGGCGCAGCTGCTGCGCGGCACCGACAACGACCCGCGCGCGCGCCCCGTGCGCCTGCGCCCGGTGGGCGCGGCCGGCGTCGCCTACGGCCTGGGCACGGCCTTCGACCGGCGCCTGCGCGATCGCGGCCTGCGCCTGGAGACCGCGCTGCCCGACGACCTGCCGCCCCTGCGCACCGACGCCGCCCTGCTGCACGAGATCCTGGGCGAGCTCGTCGCGAACGCGGCCACCTTCACGCCGCGCGGCGGGGTCATCACGCTGTCGGGCCGGGCGCTGCCGGACGGCGACGTGGAGCTGCGCGTCACCGACACCGGCCCGGGCATCCCGGGCCCCGAGCTCGCCGCCGCCACGGAGCGCTTCGCCCGCGGCGAGGGCGCCGCGGGCTTCCCCGGCGCCGGCCTCGGCCTCGGCGTGGCGGCGGCGCTCGCCGAGCGCCTGGGCGGGCGGCTGAGCGTCGAGGCGGGGCCCGGCGGGCGGGCGCGGCTGCAGCTGCCGTCGGCGCCGCCCCCGGCCGCCCCCGCCCCCGGTCCGCCGGCGCCGGAGGCGGGGGCCGCGGCGCTCACCCCGGAGCCAGCCGCCGCTCCATGAGGATCGCGCCGGGCGCGCGGAACAGCAGCCGTCCGGCCAGCCAGCGGATGCGCCGCACCTCGCGGAAGCCCGCGCTCGCGTAGAGCGGGCGGGCGGCGTCGTTGGTGACGGTCACGAGCAGGGTCAGACGCGCGCGGCCGCGGGCGCGCGCCTCGTGCTCGCAGCGCCACAGCAGCGCCCGCGCCACGCCGCGCCGGCGCGCCCAGGGCGCCACGGCGAGCTCGTCGATGTAGGCCTCGTCGGGGCCGATGCGCCCGTGTGCGAGCAGGCTGAAGACGAGCACGGCCCGCAGCGCGCCCGGCCAGCCGACCTCGGCGGCGAGCGCCCGCACGGCGCCCAGGCCGGCGTCGTCCTCGAACATGACGTGCGCCGCGCCGGCCACCCGGCCGTCGAGCTCCGCCACGAGGTGCCGCGAGCCGGGCATCTCGCGCAGGTCGCGCAGCAGCAGCGCGGCCGCGGCGCGCTCGGCCGCGGCGCCGAGCGCGGGACGGTACTTGTCGCGCAGCGCCTCGGCGACGATCGCGGCGATCGCCGGCGCATCGGCCGGACGCGCGGGGCGTAGGAGGATCCCTGGGGGCGTGGCGCTCATCCGGCCCGCGATGCTACGCGGGCCTCCCGGGTAGCCTGGGGACTCCACGGCGAGGAGGCGACATGGCGCGACTCGAGGCGGGGCGGCCGGCCCCGGCGTTCACACTGCAGGCCGACGACGGCTCCACGGTGAGCCTGGAGGACCTGCGCGGCCAGACGGTCGTGCTCTACTTCTACCCCAAGGACGACACGTCGGGCTGCACCACCCAGGCGTGCGAGTTCCGCGACGCGCAGGCGGAGTACGACGCGGCCGGCCTGCGCGTGATCGGGGTGAGCCCCGACCCGATCGCGAGCCACGTCTCGTTCCGCGACAAGCACGGCCTGCCGTTCACCCTGCTCAGCGACCCCGATCACGAGGTGGCCGAGGCGTACGGCGTCTGGGTTGAGAAGTCGATGTACGGGCGCACCTACTGGGGCGTGGAGCGCAGCACCTTCGTGATCGGCCCGGACGGCGTGCTGCGGCAGGCGCTCTACAAGGTGAAGCCCAAGGGGCACGCGGCCTCGGTGCTCGGGCTGGCCCGGGCGGCGTAGCGCGCGAGGGTGCGGGCGCTGCGCTCCCCGGTCCCACAGCGGCGCCTGGCGATCCTCGCCTACGGCTCGCTGCTGCACACCCCCGGGCCGGGGCTCGCGGCGGTGATCGCCGGCCGGGAGCCGTGCCGGACGCCCTTCCCGGTGGAGTACGGCCGGGCCTCGCGCCGCTGGGGCGGGGGGCCCGTGCTGGTGCCGCACCCCGACGGCGGGCCGGTCGACGGCGCGCTGCTGCTCCTGGCCGACGGCGTCGAGCTCGGCACGGCGGTCGACCTGCTCGCCGAGCGTGAGGGCCTCGCCACGGCGCGCGGCATCCTCGAGGTCGACCTGCCCGGCGGGCGGACGGTGCTGACCGCGGCGCTGCCGCGCAACCTGCCGGCGCCCGACATGACCCCCGAGGCGCTCGCCCGCCGGGCGCTGCGCAGCGCGGCGCACGGGCCGCGCAACGGGGTCAGCTACCTGCGCGGCGCGCTGGCGTGCGGCGTCCGCACGCCACGCAGCGAGGCCTACGCAGAGGCGCTCTGCGCGCTGACCGGCGCGGGCTCGCTGGAGGAGGCGGAGCGGCTGCTAGCGTTGGCCCGACCCGCGGAGGACCTGGAGGGCTGATGGCCTGGGATGACGTGTCGCGCTGGCAGCCGGTGGACCTGGCCGCCGCCTTCAAGATGGGCGACGCCGTGCAGCCGGTCGACGTGCGCGACATGGGCTATCGCGAGTCCGACCAGCAGGTGAAGAACGCCATCCGGGTCGATCCGATGGAGTTCGAGCGCCAGGTGCTGGAGCTGCCCGAGGGCAAGGAGCTCATCTTCTACTGCGATCGCCCCGGCGAGGCGACCAGCCTCAAGATCGCCATGTGGGCGTTCGACAACGGGCGCTCCCGGGTCGGCGTCCTGGTCGGCGGATGGTCCGCCTGGCAGGACGCCGGCTACCCGGTGGAGCCCAAGCCCTCCGCCTAGGACTTCGCCTTCGGCGTGAGGCCGTAGGTGCTCTCGAGCCACTGCGGCAGCACGGCGGCGATGCCGCGGCAGAGCAGCTCGCGCTCGGAGATCGCCACCCGCGCGGCCACCTCGAGCGCCAGGCGCGCGTCGTCGTTGCGGATCCCCGGCACGCCCTCGACGGTCTTGTCGGCCTCGGCGCGGTTGTAGACCATGGCCCGCGCGGCCATCGGCCAGTGCTCCTTGGTCCACTCGATGAGCGCCGTCTCGAGCGTGGTGGGGTCGTACTCGAGCAGCGCCCTCTGGAGGTCGTTCGGGGTCGCGTCGTCGTCGCGGAGCATGCTCACCTCGGATCGTTGCGGAGCGACCGAGTCTAGAGGGCGCCGCCCCCCGCCCGTCGCGCGTGGCCTTCCGCGCCGCGGGGCGTAGACTCGCGCCGATGAAGCGCTTCCTGCTCTTCTCGTCGCTCAGCTCGCAGGGGCTGCAGACCCTGGTCGCCACGCCCGAGCGCCTCTTCGAGGTCAACCGGGAGGTCGAGCGCCTCGGCGGGCGGGTGCTCCGCCAGTGGGCGCTGCTCGGCGCGTACGACTTCCTCAGCGAGGTCGAGGCGCCCGACGGCTTCACCGTCTCGAAGCTCACGGTGGAGCTCGCCTCGCGGGGCAGCGCGACCTTCGAGACGATGGTCGCGCTGCCGGTCGAGGAGCTGATCGAGGCGCTGGAGTCGCCCGGCCCCTGACCCGCGCGCGGCCGTCAGGCCACCCGGCGCCACTCCTCGCATGCGCACAGCGGGCAGGGCGGGAGCACCAGCACGCCGTCGGCCTCGGCGGGGGACTTCACCAGCAGGTCGCAGTCGGCGCAGCGGAAGCTGCCCGACACCTCGTCGCCGACCGTGTGCAGCTCGATGTTCTCGGTCTGGGGCACGCGCGTGTCTCCGTGGGTCAAGGGGTGTGCTCCGCGGCCGGCTCCTCCGGCGGCGGCGCGGGGACGGTCCGCCCGCGGGTGCGGGGCGGGGCGGGGCGGGGCGAGCGGGTCCCGCTGGGGCTAGGTGGCGACCGCCGCGACGATGCTCGCCGCGGCGACGAGCGTGAACAGCACCAGGCCCACCATCAGCAGGACCCGCTCGGGTACGCCGGCGAAGCGCCGCTGACGGACGTCCGTCGCGACGCGCGCCTTCGACAGCAGGCGGGGCAGCCCGCCTTCGTCGAGCCAGCGCTCGCAGTAGGGGCAGAAGCGGGCCTCGGCGAGGAGCGGGAGGCCGCAGCGGTGGCAGGCGGGGGTCTCCGAGCGGTGGTGGCCCTGCAGATCGGACTCGGCTCTCACGCCGGTGGCTCCCCGTCCTGCGTGAACGATCGACGGCCGGGCGGGCCCGGCGTGGGCTGAGGATACACCCGACCCCCACCCGGGCAACACCGCGGGGGCCCCGGCCAGAGGCCCCCGCGGTGTGTTCGTCAGTCCTTCGGCGCGCCGCCGCCGAAGAACTTCTCGGCGGCCTCCCAGCCCGGTCCGGGGCCGCCCCCGGACGCGGGCGCGTCGACCATCGGGAAGGCGGTCCGCGAGGCCTCCTCGGCGCTCGGGGCGTCGCCGTCGCCGGCCGCCGCCTGCTCCTCCTCGGTGCGCAGCGCGTCGATCTCGGCGACCTTGGCCTCGATCTCCATGAGCTTCGACTCGACCGCCGCGACCTCGGTCGCGATGGGCCCCTCCGGCAGCTCCCCGGCCCGCACGAGCTCGTAGGCCCGCTCGCCGAGCTCCTCGAGCGCGGCGCGGTGCTGCCGCTGCAGCAGGCGCCGCTCGCCCTCCACGCGCGCCCGCTTCAACGACATCTGGACGTCCGTCGCGAGGCGGTTTGCCTGCTTGGCGATGTTGTCCAGGACCGTCATGGTCGCCTCCCTCGTGCGGTGGCCCGGCGTCCCGCGAGATTGTATCCGCACCCCGCACCGGCACGCGCGCATCCCGGCGCGATCGCGTGCGGATCCGGCGCAGGGGCCGGCCGTAGCGTCGGGTCGTGGACCGGGGGCGTCAGGGCGGACAGGCGGCGGCCGAGTGGATCGGCCTCACCGCCGCGCTCGCGCTGATGCTGGTCGCGCTGACGGCCTGGATGCTGCCGGCGCTCCGCCCGCCGGCCGCGCCGCCGGACCTCGTCGGCGCGGTCGCCCGACCCCTCGCGCCCACCGCCGACTCGCTGCGCGAGGCCGCCCGCCAGGCGGCGCTCGAGCGCCTCGCCCTGCTGCGCGCGCCGCGCGGCGACCGCCCCATCGGGCGCGTCCTGCGGCGCGCCGTGGGCGACCTGCGCACGGGCGCGATCATCGCCCTGCAGGCCCGGCACGAGTTCTCCACCGGCTTCAACCGGCGGCTGGTGGAGCAGCTGCGCCGCATCGTGGAGGACCCGCTCGGCGAGCTCGCCGCGCTGCCCGACCCGGCCGACCTCGCGCCGGGCGCCCTGCTGCGCCGCGCGATCGCCCGGCGCGACGAGCTGCGGGCGTACCTCGCCCGCCTGCGCGTCATGCCCGCCCGGCGGGCGATCACGACCGCCGCCGGCGACCTCGGCGAGCTGTCCGCCGACGCCACCGTGGAGGTGCTCGAGGTGATCGCGCGCCGCTCGGCCGGGCGCATCGCCCGGGGGCCGCGGCCCTCCGGCGGCGGTGGGCCCGCGCCCGGCCCGGGGGACGCACCGCGCTCGTGACGCCCCCGTCGCGCACTCGTCACATCCCGGCGTCGCGACCGCGCAGGGCGGCCGCGGACCATCGGTCCACCTTCACCCTCCACACGGGAGACGAGACGATGGGACAGTGGATGGCGGCATGGCTCCACGCGGCGGCGCTCACCGCGCTCGAGCGCGCGCGCGACGACCGCGCGGGGCAGGGCACCGTCGAGTACGTCGGCGTGGTCGTGATGGTCACGTTGCTGATCGGCGCCGTGGCGGTGGCCGCGAAGGGCTGGGCGCCGAGCGTGGGCGGCAGCCTGCGCGAGGCGATCGCCGACGCGATCAAGAAGGCGTCGGGCGGCATCTGACCGTCGCCCCGGGGGCGCGGCCGGCGCGGCCGGGCCCCCGGGCGCCTATCCTGCCTCGCGTGGAGGTCCCCGCCAGCCAGGGTGTCGAGATCGTCCCCAGCAGGGCGGCACCGGTCGGCACGGCCGACCCGAGCCGCCGCTGGGCGCTCGCCACGCCCGGCGGGTTCGCCCGCTTCCACGGCGTCACCCGCCCGGAGGCCGAGGCGGCGATCCCGGCGCTGGCCGCCGCGGGCCACGCGGCGTGGGAGGAGCTTCTCGTGCAGGTGGCCCTGCCGGTGGTGCTGAGCGACGGCGCGGGGCCGTACCTGCTCGACTTCGACGGCCGGGTCACCCTCGTGCTCGGCCCGCACCCGGCCATCGACGATGCCCACGTGGCGATGGGTGAGCCGGCGCCCCTGCACCGCATGGGCCTCGTGCGGCCGGCCGGCAGGGCGGTGTGGCGGTGGCTCGCCAGCGCCCACGTGGGCGAGGACGGACGGGTGGGGGCGCTCGACGGCCTGGCGGCGTGCGACGACCTGGAGGCGGCCCGGGGCTGGGCCGTCTCGGGGCGCGGCTAGGCTGGCCGGTGCACCCTCCGGAGAGCGCCAGGCGATGACCGACTACCGCGTTGAGTTCACGGCCACGTCCTCCGCGTCGATCGCGCCCGACGCCCGCGACCGCCTGGCCACGGCGCTCGCCGGCATGCCCGGGGCGAACGGCGTCGAGGCCACCGCCCACGACCGCCGCCGCAGGCGGGTCACCGCCGCCTTCTGGATCGAGGTGCGGCTGGGCATGGCCGACGCCGCGCGCGACGGCAGCCGGCTCGCCAAGGAGGCGCTGAAGGTGGCCGGCATGGGCGAGGCCCAGCTCGTGGAGCTCTCGGTCGCCATGGGCGAGCGACCGGCGTCGGTCGACGGCGGCGCGCCGCCCGCGTAGGGGCCGCTCGGCCGGTCGCCTACACTCTGCGGGTCGATCGCCGATGCAGGGCGGGCGACCCGATGCGGAGGACCGCTATCCCAGCCCAACCAGCCGATGACGCCCCGGCCACCGTCGGGGGGAGCGCCCTTCCCGGCGGCGTGATGATGCGCACCCGTGACCGGGTGGGCATCGCGGTGCGGCGGGAGCAGGACGGCGTGATCGTGACCGAGGGCTTCCCGGTGGAGCCGCCGTCCGGGCGCTGGGCCCGCTGGCCCTTCATGCGCGGCGTGGTCGCCATCCGCACCGCGCTCACCACGGGCCAGAAGGCGATGTCGATCTCCGAGCGCCTGCGCTGGGAGGAGGTCGTCCCGGAGGGCGAGGAGCCCGGCCCCGAGGACGATCGCGACGACACGATCGGCTTCTGGGGCAAGGTGGCGATCGGCGCGGGCGCGCTGCTCGGCGCGGGCGTCCAGATCGCCGCCTTCCGCATCGGCCCGATCGTCATCGCGAAGGAGGCGGGCCTCGAGGGCGCCGCCTTCATCGTGGCCGACGCCGCGATCCGGCTGGTCCTGATGCTCGGGATGCTGCTGCTTCTGAGCCTGCTGCCGCCGTTCCGCAAGATTCTCAAGTACCACGGCGCCGAGCACCAGGCGATCGCCGCCCACGAGGCGCGCGCCCCGCTCACCGCCGCGGCCGCCGCCGGGTTCAGCCGCTTCCATCCCCGCTGCGGCACCTCGTTCCTCGTGGTCTCGGCGGTCGTCTCGATCGCGGTCTACGGCGCCGTGCTGGCGATCACGGGCGTGTTCACCTACCCGGCGCTCATCGCCACCCGCCTGCTGGGCGCGCCCATCGTCACCGCCATCGCCTTCGAGCTGCAGCGGCAGGCCGCCATGCGCGCCGAGGGGCGCCTGCGCTTCCTCTCGTGGCCCGGCATGTGGGCCCAGGGCCTGACGACCGCGCCGCCCGACCCGCCGGAGCTCGAGGTCGCCTGCGCCGCCCTCGCCACCGCGCTCGAGGCGCCCGAGGCCGAGCCCGCCGTCGCCGAGGCCGGCGCCGGCGTCGATGCCGAGCGCGCCGACGGCCGCGAGCGGCGCGGCGGCGACCCGGGGGCCGTCCAGCCGCAGCCGCTGGCCTGACCGCGCCGACGCCCCCCGTCCCCGAGCCGCCCCAGTTCGTCTCCACAGGGCGGCTGCCCGAGCCCGGCGACGTCGACCGCCGGCTGGCCGAGGCCCACGCCCGCTTCGCCGGCGTCACCGAGGGCGCCCCCTCCGACGTCTACCCCGCGCTCACGCGCGTGCCGCCCGACCTCTTCGGGCTCTGCGTGGTTGGCACCAGCGGCCGCGTGACCGCGGCCGGCGACGCCGACCACCCGTTCACCATCCAGAGCGTGGCCAAGCCGTTCGTCTTCGCGCTCGTCTGCGAGCGCCTGGGGGCAGACGCCATGCGCGAGCGCGTCGGCGCCGACGCCACCGGCCTGCCGTTCAACTCGGTCGCCGCCGTCGAGCGCGGCGGCGGCGTCACCAACCCCATGGTCAACCCGGGCGCCATCGTCACCACCAGCCTGGTCCCGGGCCGCGACGCCGCCGAGCGCTGGCGCTTCCTCCACGAGGGGCTCTCCGCGTTCGCCGGCCGCGAGCTCGAGGTCGACGAGGAGGTGCTCGAGTCGGCCCTCGCCAGCAACGCCCGCAACCACGCCATCGCGCGCCTGCTCCAGAGCTACGGCCGCCTCGGCTGCGACCCGCACGGCACGGTCGAGCTCTACACCCGCCAGTCCTGCCTGCGCGTGACCGCCCGCGACCTCGCCACCATGGGCGCCACCCTCGCCGACGGCGGGGTCAACCCCGTCACCGGCCGGCGCGTGGTCGACGGCCGCGTCTGCCACTCGACCCTCGCCGCGATGGTCACCGCAGGCATGTACGAGCGCTCCGGCCAGTGGTTCTCCGAGGTCGGCCTGCCCGCCAAGAGTGGCGTCGGCGGCGGCATCGTCACCGTCTCGCCCGGCAAGGGCGGCATGGGCGTCTTCTCGCCCCGCGTCGACGCCGCCGGCAACAGCGTGCGCGGGCAGCTCGCCACCCGCCACCTGTCCACGCGCCTCGGGCTGCACCTGCTCCTCTCCGAGCCCGAGCGGTAGCGCCCCCCGGAGCCCGGCCGCGCCGCCGCTGGCCCGCGGCCCGCCCGCGGTGGTTCACTGGGCCCACGACCGCACAGGGGGAGCGCAGGTGGCCGACCGCGAGCACGACGACGCCGACGACGACCCGACCGCGCCGCCCCGCCGGCGGCTCGAGGCCCTCCGCGCCGCCCGCGGCGCCGCGGGCGGCCGCACCGGCATCCTCCTCCCGCCGGTCTTCGGCGGGCCCACCTACCGCCTCACCGCCCGCCAGCCGTACCAGGCGTCACCCGAGGCCTACCTCGTCGCCTGGAACGCCCAGGTCTTCCTGCCGTTCGACGACACGATCTCCTGGGAGGTCGATCACGACCACCGGGGCTCGCCGCTCCTCGGCCTCGACGCCGTCTTCGCCGACACCCCCGACGGCCCCGCCACCGTCACCATCGAGATCGTCGCCCGCTCCTGGCCGGGCGTGACCGGTCACGTCACCGCCATCGGCTTCCGCGACGCGGTCACCGTGCGGGCGGCCATCAGCCAGACCCTCGCGCCGCACACCATCGAGCTCACCGTCCCGCCGCCGGGCCCCCGCGAGCTCGAGGTCGCGATGGTCATCGAGCACGGCGTCCGCGACCTGACCTTCCGCTCGCTCACGCTGGGCCCCGCCCGGCCGGTGATCGGCCCCGTCCTCGGCTGAGCGGACCGCCGCCGCCGCGGCCGGCTGCGGCATGATCCACCCCGCGGGCGCGTAGCTCAGCTGGTCAGAGCAGGGGACTCATAATCCCTGGGTCGCAGGTTCGAGTCCTGCCGCGCCCACTCGATAAGGCCCTGTAAATAGAGATGCGGCGTTCGGGCCGGGCCGGCCCGGTTTGCCAGGGTGTGACCCGAAGCGTAATCATCGCTGGCGATGGCAGCGTCCTACCAGCGCACCTCCGTTCCCGGGATCTACCGTCGCGGCAACCGGTACTCGGTCGGCTACACCGACCCGTCCGGACGCCGGCGCAAGCGCTCTGCGGCGACCATGGCCGAGGCGCGCCGGCTGAAGGCCTCGCTCGCGACCGACGTCGCCCGCGGCGACTACCGCGAGCTGTCCGACCTGCGCTTCGACGAGTACGCCCGCGAGTGGGTGCGGACCTACCAGGGGCGCACCGGCCGCGGCATCCGCGAGGCGACGCTCGAGGAGTACCGCAGGGACCTCGAGCTCGACCCGATCCCGTTCTTCGGCCGCACGCGCCTCGCCGAGATCGAGCCGCGCCACATCAAGGCCCTCGCGAAGCACATCGCCGACCGCGGCGTCGCGCCGGCCACCGTCCGGACGATCATGGCGCCCGTCCGGGCCCTCTTCGCCACCGCCGCGGAGGAAGGCCTCATCCGCAGCAACCCCTGCGCCGGCATCCGCCTCGCCGGCCGGCGATCGGTCGTCACCGACGAGCTGCCCGACACCCGGCGCGCCCTCACCGAGGAGGAGCTGGCCCGCATCATCGCGGAGACGCCGGAGGAGTGGCGCCTGTTCGTCCGGTTCCTGGCGCAGACCGGAGTCCGGATCGGCGAGGCGATCGCGCTCCGGTGGGGCGACGTCGACCTCGGCGCCCGGCGCGTGAAGGTGCGGCGGCGGATCTACAAGGGGAAGGTCGATGTCCCGAAGAGCCGCTACGGCATCCGCGACATCCCGATCTCGACCGCGCTCGCCCAGGATCTCTGGCGCTGGCGCGCGGCCTCCGGCAACCCGGCCGACGAGGCGCCGCTCTTCCCGAGCAAGACCGGCACGCATCTGAACGGCGAGAACCTGCTCGGCCGCTTCCTCAAGCCGGCGGTGATCCGGGCGGGCGTGCCGTGGGCTGGCTTCCACACTCTCCGCCACACCTGCGCGTCGATGCTCTTCCGGGCAGGCTGGAATGCAAAGCAGGTCCAGGTCGTCCTGGGTCACCATTCGCCCGCCTTCACGCTCGCGACGTACGTCCACCTAATCTCCGAGGACCTGCCCGAGCCGCAGTTCCCCGACGTCCTCACGGGGCCCCCGCCTACGGCGGACACAGGTGCGGAGAGCGCCGAGGCCATCGAGGGGCTGCCCGCGCCGCAGAAGCGGCCCTGAGGCCCTCCAGGCGGTCTCACGCCGCCCGCCGGCGCGCGAAGCGCCCGGTCGGTTCACCGCGGAGGTGCGCCTCGACCTCGGCGCGGGCAACGAGCGTGCGCCCGCCTTCCTTGATCCGCGTCAGCACGCGCTGGGAGAGCAGGTCATCGACGCGCTGGCGCTTGCAGCGCAGGTAGGCGGCGGCCTCCGGCACGCTCAGGTACGGCGACTCGGGTGGGGCAGCCTCGTCCCGCTCTCCCCGGAGGAGCGCGACGACGCGCCGGGCAACCCGCTCCACGTCGTCCTCGGAGAGTCGCAGCCGCACACAGAGCTCCCCGTCCCCGGTGATCTGTCCTTCCCGGCGATCTACGTCTTCATCCCCAGCCCCATCCTCGACGACGCGCTCCACGGCGCGGTTCACGAATTAGAGGGGTGAGGATGGAGAGAATCACCCCCCACCAAGCCGGAACGCGCGCCACTGGTCGCGCCGTCCCGTTCCGAGGATGATCGCGTCCCAAGTACTGGTGTAGGAACGGGCGCGGGCTGAAAGCAGGGACCAGCCACCGCGCGTCTGCCTCAGCACAGGTTGGGTTAGGCGACCCTGTGCTGAGGCTTGTCCTTCAGATGTTTGTGGAAGAACTGGCCACGGGACTGCGCCGGAGCAGTCATCGCCTCCCAGACGTCGGCGGGACAGGCTTCGTAGGCCCACTCTGCGCCATCGTGGAAGCGGAGATAAATTACCTCTGCTTCAGGGTCGTAAGCCTCAGCGGCAATCGCCTTTGAATCGACCAACCGCCACTCAAGGTCCATTGTTCACCTCGTAGGTACCACGCCAAGCGGCCAGAGCCGGCGCGAGATCGGGTAGGGAAGGCTCCTGGCGCCACGGTGTGAGCGGAGGATCTTCTGCGAGTGGCAGAGGATTCGGGCAATCAACGACCATCCGTGCCGGTAGTACCACCGCCTCGCCGCTGACGACAGCCTCACCGGTACGCAGCGCGGGGAGTGCTGCGGCGAGGCCTGCGACGCTGTCGGGCAGCGCATGCTGAATCTTGCTCTGATCCGCGCTGTTCGTCAGCCGAAGCGCAAGCAAGGTCCCGCATTGCGCGAGGGCGGTGTCCGGGAGTTCGGACGGGCGCTGAGTTACGAGCAGCAGTCCGACGCCGTACTTTCGGCCTTCCCGCGCGATGCGGTTGGCCGACTCCTTGGCCATAGCGGCGGCTTCGTCGCTCAGATAGCGATGTGCTTCTTCGAGGACGATAAGGACCGGCAGGGGGCGTCCAAGCCCCGGTCCGGCGGGCGGAGTCCGCACCGCCACTTCGAAGAGAAGATGGAGCACGACGCCGATCGCGAGCTCAGAGGCCTCATCCGGAACGCCGCTGAAGTCGAGGACAGAAACAGGGTGCAGGCCGCCGAGCCATTCGTGCATCGTCGCCACCAGCGGATCCGGCCCTTCGACATCGCCTCGTGGCTCTCTCAGGAAGGAGAGCCTCGGATCACGGAGGCCGAAGCGCAGGAGTTCGGGAGTGTTCCCGAACGTGCCATAGATCGGGCTCTGGTGGGGCGCTTGACCGGCGGGGCCGTAGGGCACGAACTCGGCAGGAGTAAGGGCCTCGGGATCGCCGGCGTCAACGAGCCGCACCGTCGCCGGGTCGTTCTTAACGTCGCGAACCTCGCGGTTTTCCCAGTCGAGCCGATGCCAGACTCTTCCCACGTCAAAGGGGACAGGCGTGTCCGCGGTGACGGCCGCCGGGCTGAGATTGAGCCATTGGGCGGCCTCAACAAAGCGGCGCCGCTCATCCGCAACAAGTTCGGCGAACCGCCGCCCAGCCGTTCCTCCTCCTGCGGAGCCGGTGAAGACGCGGAGGACATCGCTGGCGGGTAGAGCCCAGTAGGGCACCCTGAGTCGTCCGGTGCCACTCCCAAGGACGGATCGGACATTCGCGTGCGATTCCAATGCCCGGGAGTACTCGCCATGCGGGTCGATCACGACGATGTTGGCTGCCTTCCACCCCTCGCGTGCGAGGCCCTGAAGAAGGGATGCGACTGCGCTGGTCTTGCCGGAGCCAGTCGAGCCGACGACGGCCGCATGGCGGACCACGAACCGGCCGATGTCGAGTGCGACTGGGACGTCGTCGGCTGCGGAGAGCCTTCCCAGTCGGAGGTGATCATTGCCTGGGGGCGGGAAGACGGACGCCAAGTCGGCTGCCGTCGCGAAGTGGACTGGGTCGTCCAAACCAGGGTAGGAGCCAACTCCGCGTTGGAACCGCTTCGTGCCGTGGTCAATCTCCCCGAGCAATTGCACCTGGAGCCATCGCTCGCCAGTCTGAACGGCATCTGCAGGCGCCGGCGCGCCAGCCAACTCTGAGATCCCTAGAAGGGTTACTGTGGCCACCAGGTCGATGAGGCCTTGCGGGATCCGCACGAGAGATCCAATCTGACCGATCGGCTGAAGGCGTCCTCGGTAGATCGGAGCGACGCCCGCGAGATCGGGGTTCAGGGCAACAGTGACCTGTGCGCCCAAGACGTGACGGACGCGTCCAATGCATGTCGGCTCGCTTTCACTCATTCGTGTCTCCCGGCCCCGTCTCAGGCGCTGACTGATCAGCGAGAAGCGCGCGCAGCGCGCCGTCCAGTCGTCGCTCAAGCTCTCCGTCGACAGGGGAGCTGCGGGCTAGGAAGGTCGCCAGTGCGGCAAAATCACCAAGTGCAAAGCGGTCGCTGATCCAGACGTCATCCGGTGCTGGCCTCTCGGCCTTCCAGTCCCTTCTGACGCCTGAGAGCACCGCCTCCGTCGGAGCCGTTACCTGTAGGTTCGGAGTGCGAGCGGCGTGTGCGGCGAGTTCGTCGGGGATCTCGGAATAGCAGAACGCGATGACCTCGGAGCGGGGTCGGCGTCTTAGCGAGTCGAAGAGAAGCTCGTTGAGGTGCTCGTCCTGCCAGGAGTAGCCGGTCACTAGTACGAGGGTTTCGTTCTCCAAGAGGGCCCTTCGGAAGCGGTCCTGCAGCACCATGAAGGGCACCCGACGGGATTCCTGGTACTTGGTGTCGGATGGGAAGATTGCGGCAGGCGAGGCTCCGCGGACCGGTGTTCCGAGACGGACAATCTCTGGGATGCCGGTTTGCTCCCACTCCCAGTTCACGGAGCCGTGCAGCTTCCACAGCCGAACCAGGAAACGTGGAAGCCATGCCTCTTGATCGCTCCTCGTCGATTCGACCAGGTCGGTGTGGAAGCGACTGCGCAGCGATCCGACGAAGCCGTCGAAGTACGGAACGCGAAGCGCTTCCAGGGCCGTTTCGAGCACGAGATCGTAGTTCACCGTGAAGAGCTCGAGGGGCAGGTGGTAGCTCGCTCGGCCCGTCCACGCGGCGAAGTTGAGTGCCGGCTTGAGATTCGCTCGTTCAACCCCGAGGTGATTGACGATCAACCGGCAAACCTCGGCGTCGAGCGCGGTTGCGTCATTTCGGCTGAGGCCATCGACCCTGTCGTCCCCCTCGACCAGCGCCGCAATGCGGCGCAGCCTGCTCAGAGCCTCCTCGAGGTTTCGGCTCGCAAGCTGCGCCTGAAAGGCAGCCGCGTCTGCGTCTCGGAGATCGGCGAGAACAAGCTTCTCGAGACCGTCAACGTCGGGCAGGCCGCATGCCCTCGACGCGCCAGCCCCCAAGAACGCGCATACGTGTCGGGATCGCGTTGCGAGCTTCTGGCCGAGCGAATGGACAAAGGAGGCAGGGTCATGTGCGGACATGACCGACAACAGTAGTTCCAAGGGCGGACTGCATACCGCCGCCGTCCCGCCATGTCGTTGCGCGCCTCGACGGGTCTTGGCTCGGTGCCCGACTGGCGCCCCCGCGGACCGAGGCCCAGGTAGGCGGCCAGCTGGCGCGGGTTCTCGAAGCGGCGCACGTCGCCGATCGCCGCCACCAGGGTGACGGCGGTGGTCGCGTTCACCCCCGGGATCGTCATCAGGCGCCGCACGCGCGGGTCGGCGACCACCGCGCGCGCCAGGTCGGCCTCGATCGCCCGAAGCTCGGCTGAGACGAAGTCGATCTCGCGCAGGAGGCCTTCGAGGGTGCGCCGCTCGTGGGCCGGCAGAGACGCCGACACCTCGGCCAGCCAGCGCCGGCCCGAGGGGCCGAAGGGCGCCGCCCCCGGAGGGCGGCCGGCCAGGTTGCGGGCGAGGATCGCGTGGACCTGGTTCTTGGCCCGCACCCGCTGGACGACCAGCTGGCGCCGGCGCGCCACCTGGCGGCGCAGGGCGATCGTGGCCGGGTCGGCGACCCAGGTCTCGGGCAGGAAGCCCGCCGCCGACAGGCGGCAGAGGGTGCGCGCATCCAGCGCGTCGGTCTTGGCGCGGGCGTGGGCGATCGCGCGCAGCGCGCGCGGGTGGGCGAGCACCACCCGACCGGCGTGCGGGGCCAGGAGCTCGGCGATCGCCCAGGCCGATCCGGTCGCCTCGAGCACCACCTGGTCGTCGGGGCGCAGGGCGGCGACGAAGGCCGAAAGCGCGGCCGGGCTGGTGCCGAGGCGCGGGGCGCGGCGGATCGCCCCGTCCTCGCAGACGGCCACCTCGCAGAAGTCGCGGTGGACGTCGAGGGCGATGTGGCGCATGGAACACCTCCTTCGTCAGCGTTTGCTCGACGCGGAGGACCCAGCGGGCGAACGACAGACACGGATCCGTGCTCGCGGCACACCCGGGCAGGTCGCAGGGGCGGCCACACACAACTAGCGAGCTCGCGGCTCAGTGGGTTAACGGCCTGCCCAGCCTGGTCCTCCCGGAAGCCCCCGGCCCGGTGCCGACGACGCTATCCCCGTCGGGCCGGACGCGCGAGCTCCGTGACGCCATTCATATGCCCACACACTTGCACCCGTACGGTGCCGGACACATCCGAACGCTGTCCGCGGGAGGATGCGGAGGCCCCGCGGGTGGCTCGACACACTTGTGCCCGGCGCGCCAACGCCGTGGCCAGCACTCGATGAGTGCCCCCCGGGGCCTCCGGGGTGGGTCGGCGTCGCTTGATAGGAGCCAGCAACCCGACGGGTGCCTGCGCGCCGTCCCATCCGCATCCTAGGTCAGCTCGAGGAGGCGGTCATGGTGGTCTTCGGTGTCGACGCCCACAAGGCCAGCTTCGCCATCGCGGGGATCGACGCGGTCGGGCGCCAGCTGTGCGCCGACACGTTCTCGAACGACCCGGAGGGCCACCAGGCGCTGCTCGCCTGGGCGCGAGATGAGGCGCCCGGGGATCGGCGCTTCGGCATCGAGGGCGCCGGCAGCTTCGGGCGTGCCCTGGCGCTGGCGCTGATCGAGGCCGGCGAGCGCGTCGTGGAGGTGCCGACCAAGCTCACCGACACCCAGCGCGCGCGCATGGCGGGGCAGGGAAAGAGCGACGCGCGCGACGCCCTGGCCGCCGCCCGGGTGGCCCTTCGCGAGGGCGATCGCCTGGTGCCGATCGGGCCCGAGCTTCCCGGCGCGCGCGAGCTGAAGCTGCTCGGCGACTACCGCCGCCAGCTGATCGGCGAGCGCACCCGCACGGCGAACCGCCTGCACGCGGACCTGGTCGTGATCTGTCCGGGCTACGAGCGCCACTGCGGCGCGCTGCGCGCCCGCTACCAGCTGCGGCGCGCCGGCGAGCTCCTTGCCGGACGTCCGGACGTCCACGCGCGGCTGGCCACGCGGCGCCTCGAGCGCCTGGTCGAGCTGGATGCGGAGATCCGCGATCTCGGTCGCGAGATCGCAGAGCGCGTGCGCCAGATCGGAACGGGCCTGGTCGCCCTGGTCGGGATCGGGCCGATCACGCCGGCCAGATCATCGGCGAGGTGCGCGACCCGCGCCGCTACGCCACCCCGGATCAGTTCGCCCGCGCCAACGGCACCGCGCCGATCCCGGCATCGAGTGGCGCCCGCACCCGCCATCGCCTCAACCGCGGCGGGAACCGCCGCCTCAACCATGCCCTGCACGTGATGGCGCTCACCCAGGCCGGCAGGGACCCGCGCGCCCGCGCCTACCTCGATCGCCGCCGCGCCGAAGGCCGCACCGGGCGCGACGGACTACGGGCGCTGAAGCGACGCCTCTCCGACGTCGTGTGGCGTCAGCTGCAGGCCGACGCCAGGGTGCTTCTGCCCGCACGTCCGGCCGCGGCCTGAGGAGCCGCGTGCCGGCGGCTTGACAAACATAGGAGTACATCCGCGATGCAGTGCCCATGTGTCCGGACGTCCGGACAACTCCAAGGCGACGTGCGCGGCTGAGCGCGGTTCCGCATCGACGCCCGCCGGGGTGTGGTCGGTGCGCGCGAGCGCACCAATGCGCGCCGGCGTTCCGTCGGACTATCGCGACGGAGCAAAGAGCTCGGGATCGATCCTGCCAGCCTGCGCAAACGGCACTTCGCGCTCCCCTCGGCCGAAGACATCGCCGTACACGCGCGCGAGGAGACTGAACGCGTCCCTCCCTGGATCGCCCGTACCCTGGACCCTGACGGTGTGCTGGTCGATCGTGGCCGACACAGTGTCAAGCGCTGGGCCGCGGCCCAAATTCAAACGCAGCGAGACTGGGACTCGCTCGCGAAAATGGCGCACTTCGGCGCGGACATGCCAGCCCAGCGGAGGGTGGCGGGCCATGGCGGGTGCGACGCACTCATACACAAAGCGTAGAGCCTCGAACGTAAACTCAACAAGCGCCCAGGGGTTCAGGATGACTGTGTCGAGTTCGGCTCTCTTGGCACCCATCGGGCTCTGAGCCCATCCCAAGAAATCCGGATAGGCCAGCGCGCCGGCGGTCGTGACACCCGAGCCACGGATAATCGTGCCTTGTCGTGTGAGGAGCGACGCGAGTCTGGGTCCGAGGGGGTTCAGGTCCCAGTCCAAGTTGAGATCGAACCCGTCGGGGCGGAGCCCGCGCCAGCGACGCGCTTGCTCTCGAAATTCCCCGTGGAAGTCCTGAACGCCTGGCCTGCCTGTCGGAACCGCTTGAACCGCATACCAGCCCCAATCTTCCCACTCCGGCTGACTCTCCAAGAACTCAAGGTCCTCAGATGCCTCGGTCTCTAAGGAGAGCCCCTCGTCGGTGGCAGCCGAAGGCGCGCCCCCGGACCGCCCACGAGCGAGGTGCATCTGTATGACCTCGGGTCGCTCCCAATGCGTCTGGTCTCCCCAACGAGTTGGCCAACCAACGCCATGCGGAACGTCGTCGGCCTCGTCGTCGCTAGGGAATCTATCGACCACAAATGGCCGGTCTCGCTCATCCTGCGCCGCAACGTAGAGCGCGACGAGTAGAACCTCCTCGCCATCAGCTTCACCCGGATGCCGGACTACCCCAAAATCCCTGACGATAGGAAACACGTGAGCTTTGACGAGGTCACGGTATCGGGTCTCCTCGACGGAGGTGGGTCGCACACTGGCGATTCCTGAGGCGGCTTCCATCCTTGTCGTCGCGTCTCGCTGGGTCTCGACGCCGACGACAATGATGCCTCCGCGGCTGTTTGCGAACGCCGCAACGTCAGCCACAAGGCCTCGTCGCCCGTTCCGCGAGCCAAGGTTGTATGGCCTTGCCTTGAAGTCGAGCTCCTGCCCTTCCTCCAGGCCTACCAAGGCGTCGAACGTGCCGGCGTCGAGAATCCGCTGAATCTCGCGTCGTGTTGTCATATTCGGGAGCCAGAACGACCGGGGTCACTTGTGGTACGTAAGTCTACCGCTGAGACCCAAACGCCGGCGTCGGCATCCGCGGCTCGCAGACGCCTCCCAGTGTCCGCGCAGCCGAGCACGGATCGTGACCCTTGGTGCCTTTGCTCAGCCAGTTGATCGCGGGCGTTCAGAACCACGATTGCGACGCTCGACCAGCCATGGATCGCAGTGGATTTGCAGGTACTGCCCATCTACGTTGACAATGATGTTGAACTCGGGTGCCTGAATCACCTGAAGCGACAGCGGAGCGGGTGGCGCAGGGGGCGACTCGTCACCGAAGTGAATGCGGGGCTCTAGTTGAAGTAACCCGAGGGCGGTGATTAGGCCGCTGATGAAGACGATAGGCTTAGACTGAAGAGCGCGGTGAATTCCGTCGGAGGGGCTCCCACGAAGTCGGATCGATCCCGCCTCAAGACTCTCAATCACAAAGCCGTCGCGCAGCGAGGGAAGACGTGCGCGACGTCCATACAGCGCAGCCACTGACTCGCGGCGCTCCACAGAGCGCATGGCGTACCGAAACGCGCGATCAAAGCGTGCAACAGAGTCGCCAATCCATCCCGCAGGAAACGGAAGGGGATACGCGAGAAGACCCTCGGCGTACGCGCGCTCTGCTGGAGCGGTGTCGATCTTCGCTGCTAAGCGAAAAGCGCCAGCCGGGTCCTCGGCCGCTAGGCGAAGAACGCGCTCGAGCTTCTCGTGAAGAAGCGGGGGCACCTGCAGAGCAAACCGCCCGTGATGCTCGAAGTCAACACGCCGGGAATCAGAAGGGCCATCCCAGGGGTCGGCGAGTCAAGCGTACGGCGCCCGCAGCGCCCCGCGCAGTCAGGCGCGTCAAGCAGTCGCTCTGCGCTCAGCAGCAGTCGCGGATGTCTGAGACTGCGGATTCGCAAGTCTCGAGGCCGACTGTAGGAGCAGTGGTATTTCCACAAGCGACAGTGCAGGGCTCACCCCTCAGAGACCCGCTTCTGGGAACGTCCCTCCTCTCACTCTCTCAGCGTCGTCCGTATTCGCGTCCAGCGCTGGCTGTGTGGCTTCGTCGGCGTCGGGCGGAAGCAGCTGAAGAATCTCGCCGGAGCCGGTCGCAAAGAAGAGAATCTCCGCGGTGTCGTCGACGCTCGGCGGAGCGATCTGGGCTCGGAGCTTGGCCTGGCGCTCGGTCAAGGACTTGCCCCGGTTGTGCCAGCGCCCCTTCAGTTCGATAGCGGAGAGCTGTTCCGTTAGCTCTGCTACAGCGGTCTCGGCCTGCTCCAATTGGTGCGCTTCCGCGTCCAAGAACTGCCGCAGTGCTGTGTATGGGTTGCTGGGGTCGGCGAGGGCGTGGGACGCCGCGTCAGCGACGAGTGCTTTGCGCTTAATCGCGATCGCAGACCGCGACAGATTAAGTTCTCGAACGAAGTAGTCCACGTCCTTCGTTTTGCCGCCAAGCGTCTCTTCCAATCGGCGGTAGTCAACCCTGCCGTCCTCGTCTCTCAGCCGGTCCGTGACACCCTGGAAGCGGTCCAAGAACTGCGTGGAGCGGTGGAACTCGTCGTCCGCGCTCTTGAGTGCTAGTTCCATGTGCGGATTGCAGTCGTCGAGCATCTTGCTGATCGCACGGGACAACTGTGCGTCCGCGGACCGCTGATCTTTGATCCTCTCGATGTAGTGACGTTCCTCTTGCCGCCCCAGAATCGCCTCGACCCGGCGCTGGTGGGCGAGCTGTTGGCGTTGAGAGACCATGTCGACGGCCATCACTGTTCCGGCGACAGCGATCACGGGCCAGCCTGCCGCGACTACTCCACCAGCAGTGACCGGGATCAGAATGGCATGTGCTGTCTTGTCGCCGGTGCGAGAGAACCCCCTGAACCCCGGTTGCCCGAGAGCCTTGACGAGTGCCTTGCCTTTCGGGAGCACGACCCGGTACAATGTCGGGTTCTTCGGGTTGAGAGCCTTGACGATGTTGACCATCGCCTGCTGAGCCGATGCGTTCACAGGGATGGACCGGAACTTCGCGATCTCCGACGCGGTGACCGGGTGGTACTCAACGGCTACTGGCATTGCTGCGGTCTCCAGCGCATCCCAGATCGCGGCAGAGGTTGAGCCAGCGGATCGAAGAACGCCCTCGGGGACCAGAAGACCCGCGGGAGGAAACTCGGGCGGAACATCGATCCGCGCCTCGGTGCTCGACGGCACTTGTGCTCGCGGAACGTTCGATTCTCGCGAGGATTGCCAGAGCAGCCAGGCGGTGACAAGCAGCGCGATGGCGATCGCGACGATCAATGCAGGAAACATTGACCCAAGCGTAACCCCGGTCGAGATCCTCGGCGAGTTAGAGCCCAACGAGGACCCGCCCCGGTTCCGCCGCCGCGTCCTGGAGCTGGTGAAGGGGGAAAGGTCGGTCACCGAGGTCGCCGCCGACCTCGCTGCGAGCAACCAGGCGATCTGCAACTGGCGCCGCCAGACAGAGATTGACGCCGGCCTGCGGCTGGGCTGAGTAGCAGCGACGACGCGGAGCTCGTCGCAGCCCGCCGGCGGATCGCGCCGCTCGATTCGAGTTGGCGGCCGCTCGAAGAGCGGCGGAGCTGCTGCGAGGGGCGGTACCCGCAAGAGGCGCTTGAAAATGATCGCGCTGATGGCAGTCGATGACTCGCAGTGGAGCCGCCCTGCTCGCTTCTCCGGCGGACGCCGGTGCGCTGACCGCGGCTGGGGCACCGATGGAGTGCGCTGCCTGGTGGAGCGGCACGATGTCGGGCGTGCACGCCGGGCTCGTCGTCCACGAGAACAACTAGTGCCCAGCCCAATGCGGAGCCGCGCGCTAGCTGCTCGCGTGTCCTCCCTCGTACACTGTCGGTGTGACCGCACGCCAGCGCCTTCACCAGCTCGTCGATCAACTGCCCGAGCCCGAGGCGGCGCGAGTCCTCCGGGCCGTCGAGCACTGGCGCGATGACCCAGTCGCCTTGGCGCTCGCCTCGGCACCGTTCGACGACGAGCCCGAGACGGACGAGGAGCGCGCGGCCGTCGAGCACGCTCGCGACGAGGTCCGACGAGGCGACGTGCTGAGCGCCGAGGAGGTCTGGGGCGAGCGCTGAGGGAGCCGACCGTCTTCTCGTTGCGCGGTCGGCCCAGCGCGATCTTCAGCGACTCGATCCGCCGGTTCGACTTCGGTTGCGGGAGGCGCTCGAGCTGCTCGCGGCGACGGGTCAGGGCGACGTCGCCCGCCTCCGCGGCGTCAGTCCGCCCCAGTATCGGCTCCGCATCGGCGACTGGCGCGTCCGCTTCGTCCGGGACGCCGGCGCCCGGACGATTACGGTGCTTCGCGTGCTGCCTCGTGGGCGGGCGTACGAGCGCTGACTCGCGGCTTCGAGCCGTCGGGGTGTGAACAAGGTGTGAACATGAGGGGCCGAGAACGGCCGAAACGGGGAGGTGTCCGGACAGTCCGGACAGCCCTTCTTAGCAGGGAAAACAGTCGTCTATCCGAGCCCCGCAGAGACGCTCGACTGCCTCTCATAATCCCTGGGTCGCAGGTTCGAGTCCTGCCGCGCCCACTCACCCGGGGTCCCTCTGCGACATTGTCCGCTCAGGCGAACGCGTCGCCCCGCCGGCGGGGAGGGCCCGCCTCCCTGCCTTCGACGATCCGTCTCGGGTGACGAAACGCGCGTTGACGCGGTTCGCTGCGCTGTCGGAGTGTGGTTGCGCTTCCAGTAGTTCCCGCTGCTCCGTCCTCAACCTGCCCTGCCGGGGCCGGGCGGCTTCCGGTCGAAGGGCTCGATCCCGACGCGTGACGGCCTGCGCGCCCGATGCGCGTCGTAGCTCGTAGTGAGGCCCGTGGTGAACGCAGACGTCGCAAGCAGTCGTGGTGGCGGGCGACGGAGGGCGCCCGTGACCGGCCGGACGGAACGGCGCCGTCGCACCGCCCTGGCGGCGGCGGCCGCATCGCTCGCCGGGCTGGGCTGGGCGGCGGCGGCGGCGGAGGGCACCCCGGGGCCGCCGGGGGCGGTGATCCCCTCCGGATACGCGGCCCTCGACCCGTGCGGGAGCCCGGCGCCGTGCGCGCCGACGGTCACGGTCGGGTGGGACCCGGCGAGCTGGAGCCAGGGCTCCCTGCTGCACCGGCGCTACGTGCTGGAGCCCCTGGCCGGCGACGCCGGCCTGTCCGGGGCGCTCGAGACGGGCGGCAACCTGGTCACGCTGCAGGTACCGGCGCCCGCGGACGGGCGGCTGTTCCGCTTCAAGGTGTTCGGGCGCGAGACGAAGCTCTCGATCCCCGACCTCACGCTGGAGATCCCGCGCGACGTCCTCGTGCCCGACCGGATCTGGGCCCTTCCCGACCTGCGCCCGGTGGTGCCGACGATTCAGCCCCGGATCGCCATGGGGCTGCTGCGGCCGCGCCTGCCGACGCCGCTGGAGCCGCTCGACCCGACGCTGTTCCGTCCGCCGGTGCTGGTGCCGCAGCAGCCGATCGCCCCGGAGATCGTGCAGCCGTTCGACCCGAACCGCCCGGACGGGCCGGCGACGGGGGGCGAGTTCCGGATCGACGCGGCGGCGCCGTCGCTGTCGGTGCAGCAGAGCGCGACCCACGTCGGCGCCGGGGAGCCGGTGCGGTTCGACGCCGAGTCGGTCGACCCGCCGAGCGGGCCGGCGCCCGGCAGCGGCGTCGAGGCGGCGGACCACGTCTGGGACTTCGGCGACGGCACGACCGCCACGGGCCGCGCCGTCGAGCACCGCTACGCCGCGGCGGGCACCTTCGTCGGCGCGGTCGCCGTGCGCGACCGGGTGGGCAACGCGGTGCAGCGCGCGTTCGCAGTCAAGGTGAGCCCCGTGCGGACCGACGGGGTCGCCGCGGCATCCACCCCGAAGGGCCGGGCGACGACGACGCGCGTCGGCGCTCGCGCCCGCCTCCGCGGGGCCGCGGCCCTCGAGGCGCTGGGCGTCGGCATGCGCCCGCCCGTGCTGCGGGCCGCCTGGCGTGCGAGCCGGCTGCAGGGCTCGATGACCCTGCGCGGCGCGATCGCCGAGGGCGCGGGGCCGCAACCGCGGCTGCGGCTGCGGCTGCGCGCCGCGGGCCTGGCGCCCGTCGATCTGGGAGCCCTCCCGTCCGGCGGTGGCCCCTTCAGGCGCCGCATCGCCCTCCCCGCCGGCGTCCTCCCCGGCCCCCTGCGGGTCGAGATGGCGAGCGGGTCGCGCGTCGTCGCCGAGCTGCGCGTCCGGGTGCCCGCGCCGGCCGAGGGCGTCGCCCGGACGGCGTTCGTCGCGGGCGCGCGCCGGGGCGCGCCGCTCACCCGCGCGCCCGCCTCGACGCGCGTCCTCTTCGCCCGCTTCGCCCTGGCGAGCCTCCCCGCGCCGGGCCGGCCGCTGACGGTGACCTGGTTCCAGCCCAACGGCGACGTCGCCGGGCACCCCGTGCGCAAGCCGCGGTCGCGTGCGCTCACCTCGTTCGTCAGCTCGGGCCGCGCGCTGCCGCCCGGCCGCTGGCGGGCCGTCCTGACCGCGGGCGGGGTCCGGGTGACCCAGGTCGTGGCCCGGGTCGGCTAGGGGGGAGCCGCGTCCGTGAGCGCCGCCTCGTAGGCCCTCCGCGGGCGCTCGCTCGGCCGCGGCGCGCCGGGGTCGGGGCGGGGGACCCCGAGGTGGACCTCGCGCAGCTCGTCCATCATCGCGGCCATCAGCTCGGGGCCGCCGTCGCGCAGGAGCTCGGCGCGGACGCGGAGGCGGCGCTCGCCCTCGCGGTGGGCGAGCCCCCACTCGGCGAGGGCGACCATCACCGGGAGCACCTGGATGCCGGCCTCGGTGAGCGAGTAGGCGGCCCGCTGGCCGCGGCGGGCGTCGTCGCGGGTGAGCAGGCCGGCGGCGACGAGGCGCCTGAGGCGGCTCGAGAGGACGTTGGTGGCGATGCCCTCCTCGGAGCCGGCGATCAGCTCGCGGAAGTGGCGGCGGCCGCCGAACATGATGTCGCGCAGCACGAGCATGGCCCAGGGGTCGCCGAGCACCTCGACGGCGGCGTTGATGGGGCAGCCCGAGCGTGGGGCGGTGTCCATGCGCTCCTCCGGGAGTGCTTGCGATCTGCCACCGGTGTGGCGTAGGGTCGCGGCGACCGGTTGCAGAACGCAATCACTCTACCGCCCCGGGAGCCCGTCATGCCCCTCGTCCGCGCCCTCAACTTCACGATCTCGCTGGACGGTTTCGGCACCGGCGAGGGGCTGTCGTTCGAGGAGCCGTTCGGGCACGCCGGGCACCGGCTGCACGAGTGGATGTTCGCCACACGCTTCGGGCGCGCCCTGTTCGGGCAGCCGGGCGGGGGGATGGGGGTGGACGACGCGTTCGCCGAGCGTCACGGCGTCGGCTTCGGCGCGGAGATCATGGGCCGGGGCAAGTTCACACCGCAGACCGGCCCCTGGACCGACGTGGGCACCGACGAGGAGTGGCGCGGCTGGTGGGGCGCGAACCCGCCGTTCCATACGCCGGTGTTCGTGCTGACGCACCACCCGCGCCCGTCGTTCGAGCTGGAGGGCGGGAACGTCTTCCACTTCATCGACGCCTCGCCGCAGGAGGCGCTCGACGTGGCCCGGGAGGCGGCCGGCGACCTCGACGTGCGGATCGGCGGCGGCCCCTCGATGCTGCGCGACTTCCTCGCCGCCGGCCTGATCGACGTGCTGCACGTGGTGCAGGTGCCGATCCTGCTCGGCCGCGGCGTGCGCCTGTGGGACGGCCTTGAGGGCCTGGAGTCGCGGCACTCGGTCGAGACGGTCGCCTCGCCGAGCGGCGTCACGCACCTGACCTTCACCCGCCGGTGACGTGCGGAGGGCCCCTCCGGATGGAGGGGCCCTCCGGTCCCGCCGGCGGCGCCGGTGGTCAGGCGGCGGCGCCCTGCAGCGACGGGGCCGGCGCGGGCTCGGCGGCGGCCTGCGCGGGGGCGATGTCGCGGAAGCCCTTCACGATCATCCAGACGCCGACGGAGAGCTCCCAGGCGGCGATCGGCAGGGCGGCGAGCATCGCCGGGGCCGACACCTGGTCGTAGAGGCCGAACAGGGTCGCGGCGCCGGAGGCCAGCAGGATCGGGGCGCCGACCAGCCCGACGGCCGGGATGATGCGCGGCACCAGGCCCGAGCGGTACATGATCGTGCCGAAGCAGAGGGCGTTGACGACGGCCATGAGGCCGGGGCCGAGCAGGAAGCTCCAGTCGTGCAGGGCGACGAGCGCCTGGGCGCTGGTGTCGAGCGCGGCGGCGTCGGCGCCGGCCGTCGCGTCCTGGCGGAGGGTCAGCACCGACAGCAGGCTGAGGACGCCGGCGAAGATCATCGCGGCCTCGAGGGTGCGCGCGGCGACGAAGCCGAGGGCGAGGGCGCGGCTCCAGCGGCGCAGGACGGGGTAGAGCACCACGGCGGTGCCGACGCACGCGACGCCGAGGATGATTTCGAGCGCCGCGCCCCAGGCGACGGCGTCCTCGCTGCCGGCGCCGTGGACGAAGGCGGGGTCGTTGAGCACGCCGTCGTAGAGGGCGAGGGCCGGGATCGAGGCGGCGAAGGTGACCAGGTAGAGCAGGCCCGCGACGAGGGCGGTCCTGCGCAGGGGCGTCATGGCGCGGATGCGGGCGACGACGGCGGTCATCGTGGGGTCCTCCTGGGATCGGGGATGGGGGTGAGCGCGACGAGCGGCAGGCCGAGGTCGCGCACGCGGTCGAGCAGGCCGTGCAGGGCGGCCTGGTCGGCCACCGGGCCGCGGATGGCGGTGGTGCCGTCGGCCTCGGCGGACACGCTGAGGCCGTCGAACCACGCCGCCCAGCGGTCGGGCAGGCGCCCGGCGACGCGGATCTCGTAGTGCGGGCGGTGGTCGGCGGCGGCCATGGGACGACCGTAGGGGCCGACCTGGTGAGCCCGCGTCACATCACCTGGTGATCCTGCGTGGTGATCCGCGGCGCCCCGCGACGCCCCGGGGCGGTCCCCGGCGCGCCGCTACAGGTCGAGCTCGGCCGCGCGCCGCACCGCGGCGCGCCGGCTGGTGACGCCGAGCTTGGCGTAGATGTGCTTCGTGTGGGTGCGCAGCGTGTTCAGCGACACCACCAGCTCGCGCGCGATGTCGGGCCCGCTCAGGTCGCTGCCGAGCAGCCGCAGCACCTCGCGCTCGCGCTCGCTGAGGCCCTCGGCGGGACCGGCGGCCGCCGGCGGGCGCCGGTCCTCGGCGGTGAGGGCGGCGAGCACGCGCCGGGCGGGCTCGCGTGCCCGTCCGGCGGCGGCGATCGCGCGCAGGATGTCCGCCACGCCCGGCCCCGCGTCCAGGATGGGGCGCGCCCAGCCCTCGGGCTCGGCGCGCACGAGTGCCTCCTCGAGCGACGCGCGCGCCGCGCGCTCGTCGCCGCCGGCCAGCTCGGCGAGCGCCCGCAGCGCGAGCAGCTCCACGACCGTCCCCTCGCGGCCGCCCCGCTCCGCGGCGGCCAGCAGGCGGGCGACGAGCGGGAGGGCGCCCTCGTCGCCGCGGCGCACCAGCAGGCGGGCGAGCGTGACGCGCTCGTACTCGGTCGCGTCGGCCGGCTCCTCGTCCGTGCCCAGGCCGCGCTCTCGGGCCCAGCGCGCGGCGCCCGCGAGGTCGCCGGCCCGCAGCCGCACCCGGGCGGCGATCGCCGGCACCGGCCGCACGACCGGCGAGAAGTCGGTGTCGAAGCGGCGCCCGGCCTCCTCCAGCAGGGCGAGCGCCGCGGCGTGGTCGCCCTCCAGCTCGCGCAGCCGCGCCGCCGCCACGCGCGAGCGGTACGGATGCTGGGGCAGGCCGGCGTGCTCGCCGAGCGCCTCGGCCGCCGTGAGGCGGCCCGCCGCGCCGGCCGGGTCGCCCCGCGCCACGAGCACCTCGGCGATCCCGGTGTGCATGTCGGCGACCCCCCGGATCGCGCCGTGCGGCGCGGCCATGGCCAGGCCGGCCTCGAGGGTCGCGAGGGCGGCGCCGAGGCGCCCCTGCGCCGTCTGGATGTCCGCCAGCGCGAGCGAGCAGCCGAGCGCGTCCGAGACGTGCCCGGCCCGCTCGAGGTGGCCGATCGCCTCGGCGTAGCGCTCGTGGGCCGGCACCAGGTCGCCCGCCGCCCAGTGCGCCAGCCCGGCGAGCGCGGCCGCGCTGCCGCGCGGCAGGTGGTCGGCGGGCCCCGCCAGCTCGAGCGCCCGGGCCGCGTGCCCGAGGGTGGCGGCGCCCTCGCCGGCCACCAGGGCCAGCGCGGCGCGGAAGATCGCGACCTGCGCCGGCAGCAGCCGGAGCTCCTCCTCGTCGTCGGCGACCAGCGCCTCCGGGGGGCCGGCGAGGCGCTGCTCGACCGCGTCGAGCAGCGCCGCGACCCCGTCGAAGCGCCCGGTGGCCATGCGGGTGCCGACGAGCGCGGTCGCCAGCACCGGCCGCGTCCGCAGCAGCTCCGCCGGCAGGGCGTCGATCCACCGACCCAGCGTCGCCTCCCGCCGCGCCCGGCGCATCGCGGGCGCGGCGCGCTCCACCAGGGCGGCCGCCCGCCCGGCGTCGCCCGCGGCCAGGGCGTGGCGGATCGCCTCCGGCAGGTCGCCGGCGGCCTCGGCCCACGCGCCGGCCCGCCGGTGCAGCGCCGCCACCTCGCCGGGCAGCTCGTCGAGCAGCCGCACCTGGAGCACGTCGGCGAACAGGTGGTGGTAGCGGTACCAGCGGCGGCGGTCATCGAGCGGCACGAGGAACAGGTTCGCCCGCTCCAGGCGCGCGAGCATCGCGGCGCCGCCTCCGCCACCGGTCACCGCGTCGCAGAGCGGGCCCGTGAGCCGGGCCAGGATCGAGGTGCGCAGCAGGAAGCCGCGGACGTCGTCCGGCTGGCGCTCCAGCACCTCGCCGGCCAGGTAGTCGAGCACGAAGCGGTCGTCGCCCGCGAAGTCGGCGACGAAGGCGGAGGGGTCGTCGCGGCCCCGCATCGACAGCGCGGCCAGCTGCAGCGCCGCGATCCAGCCCTCGGTGCGCTCGCCGAGGGCCGCGACGTCGCCGGCGCCCAGCGCCAGGCCCATCGTGCCGGTGAGGTAGGCGGCCGCCTCGTCGGCGGTGAAGCGCAGGTCCGACGCCCGCAGCTCGGCGAGCGCGCCGCGGGCGCGCAGGGCCGCGAGCGGCAGCGGCGGGTCGGCCCGGGTCGTGATCACCAGGCGCACGCCCGGGGGGCGGCGCTCGACGAGCATGCCGACCGCGTCGTGGATCTCCGGCGAGGCGACGGTGTGGTAGTCGTCGAGCACCAGCACGACCTCGTCGCCGGGCGCGTCGAGCGCGTTGAGCAGGCTCGCCACGAGCACCTCGGACGACGGGCGCGAGGAGTCGAGCAGCGCGCGGGCGCCGTCGCCGGCGCCAGGCCGGACGGTCTCGAGGGCCGCGACCACGTAGCGCCAGAACGTGGCCGGGTCGTCGTCGCGGGGGTCGAGCGACAGCCAGGCCACGCCGGGGCGCCCGGCGAGGGCGTCGGCGACCAGGGTGGTCTTGCCGAAGCCGGCGGGCGCCGACACGAGGGTGAGCGCGGCCGCGTCGTCACCCGCGACGCGGGCCGCCAGGCGCGGCCGGGCCACGGCGCCGGGGCGCGGCGCCGGCGCGCGCAGCTTGGTGCGCAGGAGGGGCGTCGCGGGGGCGTCCACCGCGCCAGCTCACCACGGCGCGGCGCGCGGCGGCAACGCGCCGCCCCTCCCGCCACCCTCACATTACGACCCATGGGGGGGCTTGCCGCAAGCCCGGGGGGCTGCCGCATAATCGCCCGCCGCACAGGCGAGCGGACGGAGGGGGGCGGATGACGGAGCACGCCGTGGTGATCGCGGGAGGGGGGCCGACCGGCACGATGCTGGCCGGGGAGCTGGCGCTGGCCGGGGTCGACGTGGTCGTGGTGGAGCGGCGCGCGAGCCCGGAGCTGCCCGGCTCGCGCGCGGGCGGACTGCAGGCGCGCACCATTGAGGTGTTCGACCAGCGCGGCATCGCGGAGCGCTTCCTCGCGGAGGGCCAGGTCGCCCAGGTGGCGGGCTTCGGCCACAACCGGCTCGACATCGACGACCTCCCGGCCCGCCGCAACCACGGGCTGGGCCTGTGGCAGAACCACATCGAGCGCATCCTGGCCGGCTGGATCGGCGAGCTCGGCGTGCCGGTCCTGCGCGGCCGCGAGGTGACCGGCTTCGCCCAGGACGACGCCGGCGTGGACGTCGAGCTGTCGGAGGGCGGGCCGCTGCGGGCGCGGTACCTGGTCGGCTGCGACGGGGGCCGGAGCCGCGTGCGCCGCCTCGCCGGCATCGACTTCCCCGGGTGGGAGGCGACGACCAGCTCGCTGATCGCCGAGGCGGAGATGGCCGAGCGGCCGGAGATCGGCGTGCGCCACGACGCGAACGGCGTGCAGGCGATCGGCCGGCTCGAGTACGAGGTGCGCGACGGCGAGGTCGTTCTCGCCGAGGAGGGGCCCGTGAAGGTGATGCTGACCGAGCCGGAGGTGCGGTCGGGGGAGCCGACCCTCGACGACGTGCGCCGGGCGCTCGTGGCCGCGTACGGCACCGACTACGGCATCCACAGCCCCACCTGGATCTCGCGCTTCACCGACGCCACCCGCCAGGCGGCCGCCTACCGGGCGGGGAGGGTGCTGCTGGCCGGCGACGCGGCGCACGTGCACTCGCCGGTGGGCGGGCAGGGCCTCAACATCGGCGTGCAGGACGCGGTCAACCTGGGCTGGAAGCTGGCGCAGGTGGTGCGCGGCTGGTCGCCGGACGCCCTGCTCGACACGTACCACGCCGAACGCCACCCGGTCGCCGCCCGCGCGCTGCGCGACACGATGGCCCAGATTGCGCTCATCCGCCCGGGCGACGCGCGGCTGGAGGCCCTGCGCGCGACGGTGGCCGAGCTGCTGGCCATGGACGAGCCGCGCCGGCGGTTCGGCGCGCGGATGTCCGGGCTGGACCTCCGCTACGACCTCGGCGAGGGCCACCCGCTGCTGGGGCGGCGCATGCCCGACCTCGAGCTGGAGACCGGCGACGGCCCGGTGCGCGCGCTGTCGCTGCTGCACGAGGCTCGGCCGGTGCTGA
The DNA here is from genome assembly GCF_018141525.1 of Miltoncostaea marina. Lineage (GTDB taxonomy): Bacteria > Actinomycetota > Thermoleophilia > Miltoncostaeales > Miltoncostaeaceae > Miltoncostaea > Miltoncostaea marina. The sequence continues at coordinate 2,552,169 of NZ_CP064655.1, read as the reverse complement.
TCGACCTGGGACGGGCCGGGGCGCCGGGCGTCGGGCCGTGGGCCGGGCGGGTGCGGCTGGTGGAGGCTCGGTACGACGGCCGGTGGGAGCTGCCGGCGCTCGGCGAGGTGGTCGCGCCAGGCGCCGTGCTGGTGCGCCCGGACGGCCACGTCGCCTGGGTGGGCGAGGGCTCGGACGAAGGGCTGCGCGAGGCGCTCGGCACCTGGTGCGGCGCGCCCGCGCCCGCGTCGCCCCGCCCGGGTTGAGGCCAGCCCGCCCGCTGCGCGAAGCTCAGGGCCCGACGAGGAGGCTGGCATGTCCGGCGAGCGGGTGGATCGCGCGATGCTCCGCGCCTTCCTCGACGCCTTCAACGCCCACGACCTCGACGCGATCATGGCGTTCTTCGCCGACGACTGCGTGTTCGAGATGCCGCGCGGGCCGGCGCCGGGCGGACGGCGGCTGGAGGGCCGGGACCAGGTGCGGGAGGGGATCCGCTCGCGCCTGGAGGGGATCCCGGACGTCCGCTACGGCGACGACCGCCACTGGGTCTGCGGCGACCGCGGCGTCTCGGAGTGGACGATCCGCGGCACGGCGCGCTCGGGCGAACGGATCGAGGTGCGCGGGTGCGACCTGTTCGAGTTCGCGGACGGCCGGATCAGCCGCAAGGACTCCTTCTGGAAGATCGTCGACTGACGGCCGGCCGCGCGGCCGGCCCCCGGGGCGCCGGGCTCAGCGCGGCGGCCAGACCTCGGCGGCGGGCCGGCCGGGCGGCGCGGCGACGGGCCCGATGCGGCTCCAGCCGGGGTCGAGACGCTCGTACGGGCGCACCGCGGGCTCGCGCCAGGTGACGTAGCGCTCGCAGGCGGCGTCGGCGTCGGCCTCCCGCGCGATCGCCTCGGCCAGCGCGTGGGCGTCCTGCAGGCCGATCCCGGCGCCCACGCCGGTGTCGGGCCCGAAGACGTGGGCCGAGTCGCCGATCACCACCACCCCGGGCGTCCACCAGCGCGGGCAGCGCAGCAGCGCCGGCTCCACGTAGCGCACCTCGTCCCAGGAGCGGATGCGCCGCACCACCTCCTCGGCCTCGGGCAGCAGCTCGATGAACCCGGCGCGGAAGCGCTCGAGGTCGGGCGCGGTCGCGGCCTCGCGGCCGACCCTGTCGATGCGCCGGGACGCCGTGCCGCCCTGCGGCCACCCGAGCATCGTGATCATCCCGCCGTCGCTCATGTAGCGGAAGCCGAAGAGCTGCCGGGTCGGGACGTCGCTCAGGTAGGTGAGGTACGCGTCGTCGAGCGGGTGCACCTCGGCCTCGAGGCCCGCCATCGCCCGCACCGGCGAGGCGCGCCCGTCGCACGCCACCACGATGTCGGCCCCGATCGCCGCGCGGCCGCCGGGCCCCTCGGTGACGACGCCCGTGACCCGGTCGCCCTCGCGGAGCAGCGCCACGACCGAGCGCCCGTAGGCGACCGGCACGCCCTCCGCGAGGGCCCGCATGACCTCGCCCACGTCGACCGCGATGCCGACCGGCCGGCCGTCGGGGCCCTTGCCGACGTCGCGGCCCGCGGCCCGCATGCGCGCCAGCAGGCCGAGCTCCTCGAACGCGTCGAAGCCCTGGTAGCCGAGCATGAACCCACGCGGCTGGTACGCGCCCGCCGGCCCCCGCTCCAGCACGAGCGGGTCCTGGCCGCGCGCGCGGAGCAGCCGCGCCAGCGTGAGGCCCACCATCCCCCCGCCGACGATCACGGTGCGGATCACGCGCGCAGCCTGCCAGGCGCGGGGTCCGCCGCGCGGGCCGGCGCCGGCCCGCGAGCGCGGGCCCCGGCCGCCGCGAGGCCCCAGGCCACCCCGCCCAGGATCAGCACGGCGGCGACGCCCTCGGCCGGCGACGGCGGGCGCGCCGCGACGACGCAGTCGTAGGCCATCGCGAACAGCGTCTCGGAGACGATCACGTAGCCGAGCAGCGCGGCCGGCAGGCGGGTGCCGGCGCCGTTCCACAACCAGGTCGCGACGTAGCTGGCGGCGAGCCCGAGCGTGAGGCCCCAGGCGACGAGCCCCGCCGCCGAGGCGCCCTCGGGGGCCGACGCCAGGCCGGGGCGCACGGCGAGCGCCACCGTCACGACCGGGACCAGCACGACCAGCGTGCCGACGCCGGTGAGGCAGGTCCACACGAGCGGCGTCATGTCGTCGCGCCCGGTGAGCCACCCCGCGTTCAGCACCGCGTAGGCCAGCCACGAGACGAGGCCGACCACGGCCAGCGCGACGCCGACGCCGGCCGCGGCGGCGCCCGCGTCGGCGGCCTGCGCGTCGGGCGTGCCGAGCGTCACCACGGCGAGGCCGGCCGAGATCACGGCGAGCGGCGGCAGCAGCCGGCGCCAGGCCACCGCGCGCCGGCGCAGGTTGGCGGCCACGGCGACGCCCACCGGCAGCGTGCCCACCACGAGCGCCACCGGCGTGGGGCCGGTCATCTGGATCGCCTGGCCGGCGGCCAGGTAGTAGAGGACGTTGGCGAGCAGCCCCAGCAGGCAGACCCGGCCCCAGTCGGCGGGGCCCAGCCGGCGCAGCGGGTTGAAGCGCAGCAGGGCGAGGCCGGCCGCCGAGCAGAGGCCGAACACCAGGTACCGGGCGGCGGTGAGCTCCAGCGGGCCCCATGGCTCCACGAGCTCCGGCGCGATGAAGGTGAGCGCCCAGAGCGCGCCGGCGGCGGCCCCGAGGGCGACCCCGGCCATCACGCGGTGGGCGGGGGCGGCGGCACCCGGCGATGATGCCCGAGGCCGCCATACTCCGCCCATGGGGCCCGACTACCTGCGGCGCATCCTCACCGCCCGCGTCTACGAGGTGGCGCGCGAGACCGAGCTCAGCGAGGCGCCGGGCCTGTCGGCGCGCCTGGGACGCCGGGTGCTGCTGAAGCGCGAGGACGCCCAGCCGGTGTTCTCGTTCAAGCTGCGCGGCGCCTACAACCACATGGCCAACCTCGGCGCCGCCGCCCGCGCCCGCGGGGTGGTGACCGCGTCGGCCGGCAACCACGCGCAGGGCGTGGCGCTGGCGGCGGCGCGCCTGGGCTGCCCCGCGGTCATCGTGATGCCGGTCACCACGCCGGCGGTGAAGGTCGACGCGGTGCGCGCCTTCGGGGGCCGGCACGCGGAGGTGGTGCAGGTGGGCGACTCGTACTCGGACGCCCAGCAGCACGCCGACGCGCTCGCCGCGGAGCGCGGCCTGGCCTTCGTGCACCCCTTCGACGACCCGGACGTGATCGCCGGGCAGGGCACGATCGCGATGGAGATCCTGCGCCAGCACCCCGGCCCGATCGACGCGATCTTCGTGGCGGTGGGCGGCGGCGGGCTCGCGGGCGGCGTCGCCGCCTACGTGAAGGCGCTGCGCCCCGAGGTGCGGGTCGTGGGCGTGCAGACCGAGGACTCGGACGCAATGGCCCGGTCGCTGGAGGCCGGCGAGCGGGTCACGCTCGGCGACGTGGGCCTGTTCTCGGACGGCACCGCGGTCAGGCGGGTGGGCGAGGAGACGTTCCGGCTGTGCCGCGAGCACGTCGACGCGATGGTGCGCGTGGACATCGACGCCGTGTGCGCCGCGATCAAGGACGTCTACGCCGACACCCGCAGCGTGCTCGAGCCGGCCGGCGCCCTGCCGGTGGCCGGCCTGAAGGCGTGGGCGGGTGACGGGCCGGGCGCGCTGATCGCCGTGACCGGCGGCGCCAACATGAACTTCGACCGCCTGCGCGTGGTGGCCGAGCGGGCCCAGGTGGGCGAGGCGCGCGAGGCGGTGTTCGCCGTCACCGTGCCCGAGGAGCGCGGCGCCTTCCTGCGCTTCTGCGCCAACCTCGGCGGCCACTCGGTGACCGAGTTCAACTACCGCATGGCCGATGGCCGCAGCGCCCACCTGTTCGTGGGCCTGCAGATCAGCGGCCGCGACGACGCCACCCGCATGGCGGAACGCCTGCGCGGCCAGGGCTTCCCCACGCTCGACCTGACCGACGACGAGCTCGCCAAGCAGCACCTGCGCCACACGATCGGCGGGCGGTCGGCCCGCGCGCGCGACGAGCTGCTGTACCGGTTCGAGTTCCCCGAGCGCCCGGGTGCGCTGCTGCGGTTCCTCTCCGCGCTGAGCCCGGCGTGGAACGTGTCGCTGTTCCACTACCGCTACGAGGGCGCCGGCTACGGGCACGTGCTGGTGGGCATCCAGGTGCCGCCCGCCGACATGGACGACTTCCGCGCCTTCCTCGCCACCCTCGGGTACCCGTACCGCGACGAGACCGGCAACCCGGCCTACCACCTGTTCCTGCGCGGCTGATGGCGCACGAGGAGCTGCGCCTCGCCGACGCGGGGGCCATCCCCAACTCGCCGCTGCCGGTGATCGTGCACCGCGGCGTGCCGGAGGCGCGCTCGGCCGGGGGGTGCGCCGCCATGCTCGCCCGCCACGGCTGGCGCGGCGCCTGGGCGGACGGCGTCCATCCGTTCCATCACTTCCATTCCACCGCCCACGAGGTGCTCGGCGTGGTGGCCGGGGCCGCGACCCTGCTGCTGGGCGGGCCGGCCGGCCGGGTCGTCGAGGTGGCGCGGGGCGACGTGCTGGTGCTGCCGGCCGGCACCGGCCACTGCAACGCCGGCGCGAGCGCCGACCTGCTCGTGGTGGGCGCCTACGCCGGCGGCATGGGGTGGGACCTGCGCCGCGGCGACCCCGCCGAGCGCGACGAGGTGCTGGCGAACGTCGCGGCGGTGCCGCTGCCCGGCCTCGACCCGGTGGGCGGGGCCGCCGGCCCGCTGCCGGCGGCGTGGCGGTCGCCCGGGTGACGGACCGCTTCGACGGGTGGATCGCCGGCGTCGGCACGGCGTCGGGCCTGCGCGCCGTGGTGGGCCGCTGGCCGCGGTCGCCGCTCGGGCCCTTCGCCGACGTGATGGTGGAGCGGGCGGACGGGCACCGCCTGTTGCTGGCCCCCTCGGAGCGGGTCGCCGGGTACGTGGCGGCGACGTACCGGTTCGACGAGGTGCGGATCGTGCCGGTCACGGTGGCGGTCGACGGGGCGTGGTGGCGGGTCGACGCCGGGCCGCTCGACCTGCGCTTCCTCGTGGGAGGGCGCACCGCCCTCGGGGTCCTGCTGCGAACGGTGCCGCCGTCGCTCGCCACCCGCGCCGGGTGGATCCGCGCCGCGGGACCGGCCGCCCGGCTGGCGCTGCCGGGCGTGCGGACCCACGGCACGGCGGGGGGCGGGCGCCGCGAGTTCTACGGCGCGCTCGACCTGCGCCGCATCGCGGCGGCCGGGGTGCGCTGGGAGGGGGCGGACCAGGGCGCGCTGGCGCCCGTCGACCCGCCGGTGCGCTTCGGCTTCGGCTCCACGCCGGCGGCGCCGTCGCTGGTCCGCATCGTCACCCTCGTGCGCGGCGCGCCGCCATTTCGTCCTCCCGTTCACAAGCGGATACGGCGATGACCGCTGGTATCGTCGGCGGCGACCTACGAAGGATCGGCGGTCGAGGGGAGGCCTGGCGCCCACGGTGCACACGGAGGACCCGCGGGCGCTGGGCGACGCGATCTGGGACTGCTGGATGGAGGAGCTGGCCCGGCTGAAGCGCGTCCTCGCCGCGATCGACGATCCGGCCGAGCGCGCGCTCGCCGGGGTGGTGCTGCGGCCCCGTCTGCGCGGGGCGCCCCCGCTGGTGACCGGCGGCCCCACCCCGCTGCTCGGGCGCATGCCGGAGCGCGACCGCGCGGTGCTCGCCGAGAACTACCGCCAGATGCTCGACACGACCTTCGGGGACCTCTACCCGGAGCCGCCCTCGGACGGGCTCTTCGAGCGCCTCGGCGGGCCCGACCCGGCGGGCTGGCGCCCCGACGCCCACGCCCTGCTCGGCTGGCTGTCGGCGCGGCTGCCGCCGGCCGAGGAGCTGCCGGTCGTGCGGGCGCGCGGCGGCCTGCTGGGCCTGGGGCGCCGGGTGCGGGTGGCGGAGTGCCGGGGGTGGCGCCTGCCGGGTGGCGGGGGCGCCTGCGCCGGGGTCGGCCCGGCAGGCGATTACGCGCTGGAGGACGGGACCCGCGTGCGGCTGGGCGGGGCGCGCGAGCTGGACGTGGCGGCCTCGCGCGAGCCGCTGGACGTCGAGGACATGGAGCGTCTCGCCGTGGCCGCGGCGATGGGCTGGGTGGACGCGGTCTGAGGCGCCGGCGCGGGAGGCGCTCCCCGCGCCGGCGCCGCGCCCCTACTGGCAGGCCTCGCAGTCCGGCCCCGCGTCGACCGGGCAGGCCGGCGCGGCCTCCGGGCGCGCGGCCACGGTGCTCTTGTCGATGCCCGAGGCGCCCAGGGTGCGGAGGTAGTAGGTCGTCTTGAGCCCGGCGTGCCAGGCCCGCCGGTACATGTGGCTCATCGCCCTCATGTCCGGGGCGCCGAGGAACAGGTTGAGCGACTGCGACTGGTCGATCCACTTCGCCCGGCGGGCGGCGGCGTCGATGAGCCAGGCCGGGTCGATGTCGAACGCGGTCGGGTACCGGTCGCGGATCTCCTGCGGGATGCCCTCGACCTCGCGCAGGTCGCCATCGAAGTACTTGATCTCGTCGGCGACGCGCTCGCTCCACGCGCCGGCCGCCTTCAGGTCGCGCACCAGGAACGGGTTGAGGACCGTGAAGTCGCCGGACAGGTTCGACTTGGCGAACAGGTTCCGGTAGAGCGGCTCGACGCACGGCGACGTGCCCATGATGTTGGCGATCGTGGCCGTGGGCGCGATCGCGAGCACGTTGGAGTTGCGCATGCCCTGCCGGGCGATCCGCTCGCGCAGCGGCCCCCAGTCCATGCGGCCGCCGCGGGGCGCGTCCACCGGGAGCCCGCGCTCGGCCTCCAGAAGGTCGAGCGTGTCCTGCGGCAGGATCCCGCGGTCCCACTTCGAGCCCTCGTACGACGGATAGCGGCCCCGCTCGGCGGCCAGGTCGCTCGACGCCTCGTAGGCGTAGAAGGCGATCGCCTCCATCATCTCGTCGCTGAACTCGACGGCCTCGGGCGAGGCGAACGGCGCCCCCCTGCGGTAGAGGGCGTACTGGAGGCCCATCACGCCGAGCCCCACCGGGCGGTGGCGCGCGTTCGCCCTCGCCGCCGCCTCGGTCGGGTGGAAGTTGACGTCGATCACGTCGTCGAGCGCCCGCACGGCCACCCGGACCGTCTCGCGCAGCCGCGCGTGGTCGATGCGGCCCTCCGCGTCGAGGTGGCGGTCGATGACGATCGAGCCCAGGTTGCAGACCGCGGTCTCCTCGTCGCTCGTGTTGAGCGTGATCTCGGTGCAGAGGTTGCTGCTGTGCACCACGCCCGCGTGGTCCTGCGGGCTGCGCACGTTGCACGGGTCCTTGAACGTGATCCATGGGTGACCGGTCTCGAAGAGCATCCTCAGCATGGCCTTCCAGAGCTCGATCGCCGGGATCGTCTCGCCGTGGATGCGCCCCTCGGCGGCCATCGCCTCGTATCGGGCGTAGCGCTCCTCGAAGGCGCGCCCGTGCAGGTCGTGCAGGTCGGGGACGTCCGACGAGCGGAAGAGCGTCCACCCTTCGCGCGCCTCGACCCGCTTCATGAAGAGGTCGGGGATCCAACAGGCGGTGTTCATGTCGTGCGTGCGCCGGCGCTCGTCGCCGGTGCCGCGGCGCAGCTCGAGGAAGTCGCGGATGTCGTTGTGCCACACCTCGAGGTAGGCGCACCCCGAGCCCGCCCGCTTGCCGCCCTGGTTCACGGCCACGAGCTGATCGTTGTGGAGCTTCAGGAACGGCACGACGCCCTGGCTCTCGCCGTCGGTGCCCCGGATGTGCGAGCCCGTGCCGCGCACGCGCGTCCACGAGCCGCCCAGGCCGCCCGCCCACTTCGAGCACATCGCGTTCTCGGCGATGCCCCGCCGCATGATCGACTCGAGCGAGTCGTCGACGACGTAGAGGTAGCAGGACGAGAGCTGGGGGTGCTGCGTGCCGGCGTTGAACAGCGTCGGCGTCGACGAGCAGAAGCGCCGCTCCTTGTAGGCGCCGTAGAGGTCGAGCACGCGCCGCTCGCGGTCCTCGCGCTCGGCCAGGCAGACGCCCATCGCCACGCGCATCCAGAACACCTGCGGCGCCTCGATCCGCACGGGGGTGGGGCCGGTCTTGTCGGTGACGAGGTAGCGGTCGTAGAGCGTCTGGACGCCGAGGAACTGGGCGTCGAGGTCGGCCGTCGGGTCGATGGCGGCGGCGAGCCGGTCGAGGTCGTAGCCGAGCAGCGCCGGGTCGATGCGGCCGATCGCGACGCCGCGCTCGAGCGCCGCCCGCAGCCCGCGCCGGTGGGCCTCGCGTAGGCCGCCGACGCCGTCGCGGAGGATGTCCCAGCCGAGCGTCTCCTCGTAGACGTAGGTCAGCAGGATGCGGCCGGCGAAGGACGAGAACTCGGCGTCGCGCTCGACGAGCGCCTTCGCGTTGAGCACGACCACACGGCCGATCTCGTCGCGCCGCACGCCCGGCCGGATCGAGCGCCGCAGCTCGGCCTCGATGCGCACCGCGTCGAGCGTCAGGTCGAGGCCGATCGACGCGAAGCGGATGCGCTCGCGCAGATCCTCCCCGTCCCAGGTCCCCGCCCGTCCGTCCGCCTCGACGACGGCGATGTCGCCGGCCGGCTCCGGCGCGCCCGCCGCCTGCCGGGCCCGCAGCACGGCCCGCTCGGCGCGGTAGAGGATGTAGCGCTCGGCCACCCGCATGTGGCCCTCGAGCACCAGCTCCTCCTGCACGATGTCCTGGACGTCCTCGATGTGGACGTAGGACGAGCCCCGCGCGATCGCCCGCTCGGTGACGCGCGCGGCCACGCGCGACGCCGGAGCCGGGTCGGCTCCGAGCGACAGGAACGCCCGGCGCACCGCCGCCTCGATCTTGGCCGTCCGCCAGGCCACCACGTGGCCGGACCGGCGGATGAGGCGCACGCCGCCCGCGGCCGGCGCGGCGCCGGACGACGACATCGCGCGGCGCATCACGAGCGCCTTGGCCGCCGCCGGCCGGCCCACGCGGATGAAGGCGGCCTCGACGAGCGCCGAGAGGTCGTGCAGCGACACCTCGCCGCCGGGCGCCGACCCGGCCAGCCGGCCGAGCGCGTCGGCCACGGCGGCGCGCACGGCGTCCCGGGCGTCGCCGCCGTCCGCCTCGCCGCGCGCGGCCGCGGCGACGGCGACCGCCTCGGCGGCCATCCGCGCGACGAGCTCGGCGGCCCCCCGCCCGGCGCCGGGCGCGTCGCGCACCACGGCGTCGATCCCGGCGGTGGGCAGCCCCTCCAGCGCGGCGGCCGGATCCAGCGGCGCGAGCTCGTCTGCGCCGAGCGCGGCCGCGCGCTTCAGCTCGAGGTCCTCGAAGAGCTCCCGGACGTCGATCATCGGCGCGCTCACAGCTCGTCGTCCCCGACCAGCGCGAGCGAGGACGCCCGCCGGTACTCGGTGACCCGCCCCTCGAAGAAGTTCTGCTCCTTGCGCACGTCCATCAGCTCGGCGAGCCAGGGCAGGGGATTCGGTGCGCCCGGGTTCAGCGGCTCGAGGCCGCAGCCGGCGAGGCGCCGGTCGGCGACGTGGTCGATGTAGCCCTCGAACTCCTCGCGCGACAGCCCCACGGCCTCGACCGGCAGGCAGTCGGCGATGAAGCGCTTCTCGAGGGCGACGGCCTCGGCCATGAGCCCGCGCAGCTCGGCACGGTAGGCGGCGGTCCACAGCTCGGGGTTCTCGGCCGCGATCTCGAGCAGCAGGCGGCGGAACAGCTCGATGTGGTTCGACTCGTCGCGCAGGGTGTAGCGGAACATCGTGCCGATGCCGGGCAGCTTCCCCTGACGGTACAGCGACAGGATCATCCCGAAGAGGCCGTAGAACTGCGTGCCCTCCATGCACTGGCCGAACACGAACACGTTGGTGGCGAGCAGCCGGCGGGCCTCGGGGTCGTCCATGTCCAGGTCGCGGCGGAGCGCCGCCGAGATGCCGGTGACCCAGGCGTTCTTGGCGGCGATCGACGGCACGTCGTCGAACATGGCCTCGCACTCGTGCGGGTCGATCCCCAGCGAGGAGATCATGTACAGCAGCGAGTCGGCGTGGATGTTCTCCTCGTGCGCATGGCGGCCCAGCACGAGCTTCAGCTCCGAGGCGGTGACCAGCTCGCGGACCACGTGGATGACGTTGTCGCCCACGATCCCCTCGGCGGCCGAGAAGTAGCCGACGCCCATCCGCACGATCCAGCGGTCGATGTCCGACAGCGCGCCGTCGGAGCGCCACTGCTCGACGTCCCGGCCCATCGGGACGTCCTCGGGCTCCCAGTGGTTGGCCTTCATCGTGCGGTACAGCTCGTACGCCCACCCGTAGCGGAGCGGGAGCAGGTTGAACGTCATGGTCCTGCGGCCGCCGACCACCCGCTTGGCGGCGAGCGCGGCTTCGGCGCGGCCCCGGTCCAGCACGAACGTGCGCGGACCGACGACATACGTGTTCTTCACAGCGGTGCCCTTCCTCCGAGAGCATGACCGGTCGCGCGGAAGGGTCGACCGGGCTCGTCCATCCGCGGGGCGGAGGCATCACCGTTGCGGGACAGCGCCGGGATCGCACCGGACTTCGCTCGCATTCCACGCCCCCCTCATCGGGGGTGGGGGAACCCTAGAGAGGCCCCCGGACGGCCGCGCCCGGGGGCCTCTCTGGTCAGGCCCGCGCGGCCGTCCGCCGCCGGGCCGCTGCGGCCACCATGCCGGCGAGCGCCTCCCGCGCCTCCTCCCAGCGGCGGGTCTTCAGGCCGCAGTCGGGATTGACCCAGAGGCGGTCGCGGCCGATACGGGCCTCCGCGCGCTCCAGGAGCGCCTCGATCTCGTCGCGGGAGGGCACCCGCGGGGAGTGGATGTCGTAGACGCCCGGTCCCACGTCGCCCGGGTGGTCCACCTCGGCGAACGCGTCGAGCACCTCCATCGCCGAGCGCGAGGCCTCGATCGAGACCACGTCGGCGTCGAGTCGCGCGACGTGCTCCATGATCCCGTTGAACTCCGAGTAGCACATGTGCGTGTGCACCTGGGTCTCCGGGCGCAGCGGGGCGGTGGTGAGGCGGAAGCAGTCGACCGCCCACCGCAGGTAGTCGTCCTGCTCGGCGGCGCGCAGGGGCAGGCCCTCGCGCAGGGCGGCCTCGTCCACCTGGATGACCGCCGCGCCGGCCGCCTCGAGGTCGCGCGCCTCGTCCTGCACGGCGAGGGCGATCTGACGGCACGTCTCGGCGCGCGGCTGGTCGTCGCGCACGAACGACCACTGCAGGATCGTGACCGGACCCGTCAGCATCCCCTTCACCGGGCGCGCGGTGAGCGACTGGGCGAACCGCCACCAGTCCACGGTCATGGGCGCCGGCCGCGAGACGTCGCCGTAGAGGATCGGCGGCTTGACGCACCGGCTGCCGTAGGACTGCACCCATCCGTGGTCGGAGAAGGCGAAGCCGCCCATCTGCGCTCCGAAGTACTCGACCATGTCGCCGCGCTCGGGCTCCCCGTGCACCAGCACGTCGAGCCCGAGCTCCTCCTGGGCGGCCACGACCTCCGCCACCCGCTCGCGCAGGAAGGCCTCGTACCTCGCGGGGTCGAGGCGCCCCGCGCGCAGATCGCGCCGGGCGGCGCGGATCTCGTCGGTCTGGGGGAACGAGCCGATCGTCGTGGTCGGCAGCTCCGGCAGCCGCAGCCGCGCGCGCTGCACCGCGCGGCGGCGCTCGAGCGTCGCCGGCCGGTCGTGGTCGGCGACCCCGACGGCGGCGGCCCGCGCCCGCACCCCGGGATCGTTGGCGCGCGGCGATGCGCGGCGCGCCGCGCATCGCGCCCGCGAGGGCTCGAGCAGCGCGTCCCTGCCGTCCGGCGCCGCGACGGCCCGCGCCAGCGTCGCCAGCTCGTCCATGCGCTCGGCGGCGAAGGCGAGCCAGTCGCGCACCTCGGGCGGGATGGCGCGCTCGCGCGCCGCCTCCCAGGGCACGTGCATCAGCGAGCACGATGTCGCGATCGTGACCCGGTCGTCGCCGACCGCCGCGACCGCGGCGTCGATCGGGGCGAGGGCCCGGTCGAGATCGGCCGCCCACACGTTGCGACCGTCGAGGACCCCGAGCGACACCCGCGTCCCGCCGTCCGCGAGCGCGGCGAGGGCCGGCTCGAGCGCGCCGGGGCCCCGCACCAGGTCGAGGTGCAGCTCGGCCACCCCCGCCTCCGCCAGGCGGCGGACGGTCTCCGCGTCGGGCTGGGCGAAGTAGGTCGTCAGGCAGACGGGCGCGACGCCGGCGAGCGCCGCCACGGCCGCCGCGGCGGCGTCGCGCTCCTCGTCGGCGACGTCGAGCGCCAGGCACGGTTCGTCGATCTGCACCTCGCTGGCGCCCGCGTCGGCGAGGGCGGCGAGCAGCTCCGCGTAGACCGGCGTGAGCGCGGCGAGCGCGTCGAGCGGCCGGCGCAGCCCCTTCGCGAGCCGCACGAAGCTGTACGGCCCGAGCAGCACCGGCCGCACCGCCACGCCGAGGGCGCGTGCCTGATCGATCTGGGCGACCCAATGGTCCGGGCGGGCGCGGAAGCGCTGCCCGTCGGCGAGCTCGGGGACGAGGTAGTGGTAGTTGGTGTCGAACCACTTGGTCATCTCCAGCGGCCGCGCCCCGGGGCCGCCCCGGGCCATCGCGAAGCGCACGTCCAGGCCGCCGGCGCCGGGGCCGCCGAAGCGCTCCGGGATGGCGTCGAGCGCCATCGCGACGTCGAGGACGTGGTCGTAGAGGCTGTGGTCAGCGGGAATCACGTCGATCCCGGCCGAGGCGGCCCTGCGCCAGGACGCCGCGCGCAGCGCGGCGGCGGTCTCCTGCAGCTCGGGCTCGGCGATGCGGCCGGCCCAGTACGACTCCAGGGCGAACTTGAGCTCGCGGTCGGGCCCCATGCGGGGGAGCCCGAGAACGGCGGTGCGTGCCATGTGGCCTACTCCGTGTCATGCGGCGGCCCGTGACGCGGGACCGCGATGGGCGATGCGCCGCGAGGCGGCGCGGAGGCGACAGGTCTTCGGGCTCGGATGCGATCGAGACGGCCGCCTTCCCAGGCGCTCGGGCCCAGTGGCGCTCCAGCCATCCCGCACATCCCCACCGCTGCGCGTCAGCTCCGGATTCTGAACCGGATTCCCTGGCCCCGGCATGCGGGGCGCGATCGACTCCGGGGACACCATACCCCGGGGCGGCTCAGGGGCCGGGGCGCAGCCGTGTGGTGTCGAGCGCGACGAGCAGGGCTCCCGACGTGCGCCCCAGGCGGGTGCCGGCGCCGAGCGCACGCGACCGCCGCAGCAGCGCCCGCGCCGCCGCGCGGCGCTCGCGATAGATCTCGACCCAGGCCCGGTTGAAGGCCACGAGCTGGTCGCGCGGGTGATCGGCGACGAGCGCCGCCAGGCGCCCGGCGCCACGGGCGAGCGCCTCCTGGCCCTCGTGGCCGTCCACGACGGCGAGCCCCACCCGGGGCGCGAGCGCGCCGGGTGCGATTGCGAACGCGGACCGGTACGCGCTCGCCGCGCTCCCGGCGTCGCCGAGCGTCTGCATCACCGCGCCGAGCTCGACGAGGCGGTCGGGGTCGCGCGTGCGCGCGGCGCGCGCGCGAAGCTCCCCGGCCTGGGCGGCCGGATCGAGGCCCGCGACGCCGGGCGGCAGGGGGCGGTCGAGCACCATGGCGAACGGGGGCAGCGTGCCGACCGGCCGCTCGCCCGTGCCGCCCGCCACAGCGTCCGGGACGGCCGGCTGCGCCGCGTCGCGCGCCCCTGCGGCGACCGGCGCGTCGAGCGCCCGCGCCGTCAGCAGCGCGGCCCCCACGACGGCGACCCACACCGCCGCGACGGCCGCGAGGTGGCGCGGCGACGGGCGGCGACGGCGCCGCGGCGCCGTCGCCCCGGGGCCGGCCCTCACCCGCCCACGTCCGCGCCGGCGCGTCTGATACAACCGGCGCCCGGACCCCCCGCGCGCCGGCGCGCGCATCGCGAGGAGGTGTGTGTGGACGACGGCGACATCGACCTCCGGGCCCTCGGCGAGCGCCTGCGAGCGCTGCGTGCCGACCGCGGCGCGTCACTCGGGGAGATGGCGCAGGAGACCGGGCTGTCGAGCTCGTTCCTGTCGCTCGTGGAGAACGGCCGCAGCGACATCAGCACCGGCCGCCTCCTGCGGGTGGCGAGGTTCCTCGGGGTGGGGATCGCCGAGCTGCTCGAGGAGGAGCCGCCCGGCCTGACGGTGGTGCGGGCGCAGGACCGGCGGCCGGCGGAGGCGTACGCCGGCGGCCTCAGCGTGGTGCCGCTCGTCGACGGCGCCGAGGCGGCCAGCATGGCCGCCACGGTCTGCGAGTACGACGTCGGCGCGCACGTGGCGGACCTGCCCGCGATGGAGGGCGCCGAGCACTTCGTGTTCGTGACGGACGGCCGGATCGAGATCGCCCTGGCCCAGGGCGGGCCGGTGGCGCTCGGGGCGGGCGACTCCGCGTACATCCGCTCGCTCGCCGCCGGCAGCGTCCGCAACCTGGCCGACCGGCGCTCCGTCGCCGTCTGGGTGTCCAGCCCGCCGGTGACGGCGCGGGCCCGGGCGACGCTGCTGCCCGGGCCCGCCACCGGCTAGCGGAACTTCAGGGTCCGCGAGGTGCCGGCCGCCATGCCCTTGGCCGGGAGCACCGTGACCCGGTAGGAGCCGGCCTTCGTCACCGTGACCTTCGCCCGGCCGTTGGCCGCGATGCGGACGTTGCGGGCGACCGTCCAGCGGAAGGTGTTGGTGTTGAGCCGCTCGAGCCGCGCCCTGCCGGCCCGGGCGGGCGTCACCTTGATCTTCAGCACCTTCTTGGCCCGCGTCACGACGACCTTGGGGGCGACCGGGACGGCGAGGGTGGGGCTCACCTCCGCGCCGATCCGCGCCCGCAGCTGGGCGCTGGCCGTGAGGGCGGGCGTCCGCAGGCGGTACGTCGCGTCGCCGGCCAGCGCGCCGGCCGCCACCTGGGTCCACGCCCCGCGCGTGAGCGACTCGAGCGCCACCGGGGTCCCGGGCGCCATGCCGGGGGCCGTGCCGCGCACCGTCGCCGCCTTGCCCGCCGCGACCGACTTCGGCCCCTGCAGGGTCAGCGACGACACCACCAGGCTGCCGCGCATGTAGGTGTGGAAGGTGCAGTGGTAGGTGAAGGTGCCGCTCGCCGCGGGCGCGGTGATGGTGAACTTCGCC
Source organism: Miltoncostaea marina (assembly GCF_018141525.1). Taxonomy (GTDB): domain Bacteria; phylum Actinomycetota; class Thermoleophilia; order Miltoncostaeales; family Miltoncostaeaceae; genus Miltoncostaea; species Miltoncostaea marina. The sequence continues at coordinate 2,537,025 of NZ_CP064655.1, read as the reverse complement.
TTGGCGTCCATCGTGCCCGAGTCGAACGCGCCGGCGTCGGCGGTCACCGTGTGGGGCTGCACCCCGGTGTTCGTCCACGTGACCTGCTGACCCGGCGCCACGACCATCTCGGCCGGCCGGTAGCCGGCGTCGTTGATGGTCACCTCGTGCCCGGTGGACCCGCCGCCCGGGTGCGTCATCTGGCCGGCGATGGGGCCGGCGGCGGCGAGCGCCGCCGCGGCCACGATCGTTCCGGCGACTGCTGTGCGTGTGGTCATCTGGTCACCTTGTAGAGGCCGATCATTCCGTTCATCTGGTGGGACTCGACGTGGCAGTGGTAGTACCACGTGCCCGGCGCGTCCTCCCTCCAGCGCATCCTGAAGGAGCCGCCGGGGCCGATCTCCTGGTTGTCGATGGGCACGCCCGCGTGGTTCAGCCAGCGGTGCCCGTGCGTGTGGAACGTGTGGAACAGCTCGCCCATGGAGATGACGTTCCACTCCACGGTCTCGCCGACCCTGGCCTGGAACGTCGGCGTGTTGCCGATGAAGGCCCGGCCGTTGATCGTGTTGAAGCCCTTGTGCTCGGCGAACGCCACCACGAAGCGGCGGTCCGGCGGCTTCTCGTTCTTGCGGTAGACCGCGACGACGCCGTAGAGCCCCTGGGGGATGCTCTCGTGCATGCTCGACGAGTGGTCGTGGTACGGCCACGCGCCGTGGCTCTGCGGCCCCGCCGTGAGCTTGTAGGTGAACGACTTGCCGACCGGCACGTTGCCGCCGCGCCCGCTGATCTGCGGGATGTAGGCGCCGTCGCTGCCGGGGGCGTACGAGAACGCGTGGAAGTGCATCGAGTGCGGCAGCTTGTGCACCCGGTCCTCGTTCTTGAAGTGCACGTGGATCGTGTCGCCGACGCGGGCCTCGATGACCGGGCCGGGGACCCCGTCGTTGTCGCCGGCCACCGCGCGGTTGGGCAGGGGCTTCTTCCACCCCGGCGTGTACGCGCGGTAGACCACGGCGTCGAGCTGCCGCTCGACCGGGTCGACCCGCCGCGCCGTGAGCACGTCCTGGCCGTTCGGCGCGACGTCCCACTTCACGTTGACGGCCTTGATCCAGTAGTGGCGGATCCGCGTGCCGTTCGTCGCCATGGAGGTGAACTGCTGCGGGGGCGGGGTCGCGGCGGGCGCGAACGCCTCCTTGCGGGCCGCGTCGAGCGCGGCCGGGTCGGCGGGCGTGAAGGTCATCGGCGAGTGCTGCTCGTGCAGCGTCGCCGCCGCGGCCGGCTCGACCGCGCCGCCGCTCGTCTGGCCGACGAGCGGGGCGGCGGCCGCCACGGCGGCCGCCGTGGCGATGCCCGCGACGACCGCCGCGCGGCGCGTCATCGGGCGCGTCGCGCCGTGGCGTGGCGCGGGGCGGCGGGGCGGGGGCGGGCTGCGCCGGGCGCGGCGGGCCCGCATGGACGTGTGCGTGTGCTGGTCAGGGGCATGGCTCCGGGACCTGTTGGTTCGACATTGGTGCGCGGACGCCGGGGCCCCCGCGGTTCGTCACGGATGTGACGTGCTGCCGGGGATCATTGGGAGGCGCCGTGCGAGCGTCAAGAGGCGGCCGCCCGAAAAACTGGCGGCGGGGCGCGCGCGAACCCCATGGCGACGCGGTTCTCGCCGCGGGCCGGGGGCGGGGGCGGCGCAACGATCGGGCAAACCCGAACGATCGCGGGACGCGCGGCGCAACGCGCCTCGGCCCCGCGGTCGACCGCCCTACGGCCCCCCGATCCCCCGCTCGCCGAACGATCGGAGAAACCCGAATGTTGTGCGGAAGTTAAGGGATCCGTCCAAGAAAGTGGCCGCGAGCCGTTGTCCGGCGCCACAGCCGCGGGGTAGCGTCACCGCGCAGTTCGTGCAGTTGCGTACAAACGGGAGGGGGTGCCGTGTATCGGAGATGGGCCACGCTGGCCGCAGCCGTAGGGCTGGCGGCCGGAGGAGTGGCGTTGGCGGTGGCAGCGACCGACGGGTCGCCCGGGCAACGGGCACCTGAGCGGCCGGCCGCCGACCAATCGGCCACGCAGCGGGCGAAGGCCAAGCCGAAGGCCCCCGCCGTCGACTACATCGAGGGGACGGTCACCTCGGGCCGCAACCGGCCCGAGGCCGGCGTGTGGGTGATCGCCACGGGCAAGCCCGGCAACAAGCTCATGCGCAAGATCGTGGTGACCGACCGCAAGGGCCGGTTCGTGCTGCCGGAGATGCCGAAGGGCAAGTGGCAGGTCTGGGTGCGCGGCTACGGCCTGCAGGACTCCGGCAAGACCCCGGCCCGGCCGGGCGCCACGCTGGCGCTGAAGGTCAAGAAGGCGTCGTCGCGGGTCCAGGCCGCGCAGGTCTACCCGGCCAACTACTGGCTCTCGATGCTCAACCTGCCGACGAACGTCGCCACCCCGGCCGGGATGAGCGGCTTCAAGCTCGGCTGCATGCTGTGCCACCAGATCGGCATCAAGGCGACCCGCCTGCCGACGCGCGAGGCGTTCGACCACGGCACGAAGAAGGCCGGCACGATGTACGCGACGAGCGTCGGGCTGGGCCGCGAGGCGCTGCTCGACTCGCTCGCCGACTGGGGCGGCCGCATCGCCAAGGGCGAGGTGCCGAAGAGCGCCCCGGCGCGCCCGAAGGGGCTCGAGCGCAACATCGTCATCACCCAGTGGAACTGGGGCGACAAGTGGGCCTACGCCCACGACGAGATCTCGACCGACAAGAACAACCCGCGCCGCAACGCCGACGGCAAGGTGTGGGGCGTGGACATCGGCAACGACCGGCTGCTGTGGGTCGATCCCACGACCAACAAGGCCGGCGAGATCAAGGTGCCGACCCGCAACGGGTTCAACACCTCGTGGTGTGAGGCGACGAGCGGCCCCGGCGCCGCGCCCGGCTCCGGCGGGTTCCAGACCCTCGGCTGCCCGGCGAAGGCCGCCGGCGGCGTGAGCGCCTACGAGGGCAAGTACCACAACCCCGCGAACCCCCACAACCCGATGATGGACGCCAAGGGCAACGTCTGGATGACGACCCAGATCCGTCGCGAGTGGGCGCAGGACCTGCCGGCGTGGTGCAACAGCCCGCAGTACGGCCAGGCCCGAGGCGGCCACCGCCAGCTGGGCTACTACGACCCGAAGGCGAAGAAGTTCAACCTGATCGACACCTGCTTCGGCACGCACCACCTCCAGTTCGACAAGAACGGGGTGCTGTGGACGAGCGGTGACTCGCGCGTGTTCGGCTGGTTCGACCCGAAGAAGTACGACCCGAACCGCCCGGAGACCGAGGCGCAGGCCCAGGGCTGGGCCGAGGTCAAGGTCGACGGGAACGGCGACGGCGTCGCCGACACCCCGCTGGTGGGCTTCAACTACGGCGTCGTCCCGAACCACGTGGACGGCAGCGTGTGGTCCGCGCAGCCGAGCACCCCGGGGCGCATCGTGCGCTACCAGCCGTCCACCAACACGTTCGAGGCCTACACGCCGCCGGTCCCGGGCAAGGGCCCGCGCGGGGTGGACGTGGACTCGAAGGGCATCATCTGGGCGGCCATGGGCGGCTCCGGCCACCTCGGCCGGTTCGACCGCTCCAAGTGCGCCCAGACCTGGGGCACCGGCGCCCAGTGCGCCGAGGGCTGGACCTTCTACAAGCCCCCGGGCCCGATGATGTCGCAGTCCACCCCCGGTGAGGGCACGACCGCCGACCTGCACTACTACCTGTTCGTGGACCGGTTCAACACGTTCGGTATGGGCAAGGACACGGTCATCCTCAACGGCACCAACTCCGACTCGCTGCAGCTCTTCAACCAGAAGACGAAGAAGTGGGTCACCCTGCGGGTGCCGTATCCGCTCAACGCCTACCAGCGCGGGCTCGACGGTCGCATCGACGACCCGAAGGCCGGCTGGAAGGGCCGCGGGCTCTGGTTCAACGACGGCCTGGACCCCGTGATCCACAACGAGGTCCAGCACGGCTGGCTCGGCCACGCGCAGCTGCGGCCGACGCCCACCGCCAAGTAGCACCGCGGGTCCCCCGCCCTCCGGTCATGGAGGGCGGGGGACCGGCGTCACCCCGATCCGTCAGCCGAGGAGGTGCACCCGATGTCGGCCGAGCGGCACCAGCCCGGCACCCGTCCCGACCGCGGACGGGAGGCGGCGGCGCTGATCGTGGCGCTGCACTCGCTGGCCGAGGACGTCCGCCGGGCGGAGCTCGCCCGCGCGCAGGGATGCTGGGCCGGGCTCGGCCCGCGTGACCGCCGCCGCCTCGAGATCCTCACCCAGGACCTCGTGGACGCGTTGCTCGACGAGCCGACCGCCCGCCTGCGGGCGGGCGACTGCGTCGAGGACGCCCGGTGGCTGTTCGGCCTCGAGGCGCGGGAGGAGGACGGGCGCCGGCCGGCGGTCAGCCGCCGGTCGGCGTTCGCCCGTGTCCTCGAGGCGGGGCCACAGGCGATCCCCAGGACGGGGCTCGCCGAGGCCTGACCGTCTCCCGGCCCCGTGCGTGAGCGGGGCCGGGGGGCGCGCCCGCGGCCGCTACCCGAAGTCGCCGGCGGCGCGGCGCAGCGGCAGGATCGCCTCGTGCACGCGCCGCACCGCGTCGTCGGGCAGGCCGTCGAGGCCGAAGCCGGCGTCCACGAGCGCCGCCGCGGCCGCATCGACGGTGCGCCGGCCCAGCGGGGTGATCTCGGCGAGCACGGTGCGCCGGTCGCGCTCGGAGGGCACCCGCCGCACGAGGCCGTCGCGCTCCAGGCGGGTGACGGTGTTGGTGACGCTCGTGGGGTGCACCTGCAGGCGCTCGCCGATCTTGCCCATGGGCAGCGCGCCGGCGCGCGAGAAGTGCAGCAGCGCAAGCGCCTCGAAGCGCGAGAAGGTCAGCCCGTGGGGCGCGAGCGCGGCGTCGATGCGCCCGAGCACGATCTGCTGCGCCCGCGCGATGGACGTGGCCGCCACCATGGCCTCGGGGGCGCCCCAGCCGTGGGCCTCCCAGTTGCGGCGGGCGTCGGCGAGGGGGTCGTGGTCGAGGGTGGCGATGGACCGATGCTAGGCGGCGACCTATGCTTTGTCATCCAACGGTTGGACATCAATGGATCGGGGGCACCCGGTGGGCGAGACGGCTGAACCGACCGACCCGCGGCGGGCCTGGCAGGAGGCCTACGGGCGCTCGCCGCTGCGCGACGTCCCCTTCGAGACCATGTCGGGGGTGCCGGTCGAGCCGGTCTACGGCGACCCGCCGTACCCCGGTCAGTATCCGTACACGCGCGGCGTCTACCCGTCGATGTACCGGTCGCGGCTGTGGACGATGCGCATGTTCGCGGGCTTCGGCAGCGCCGACGACACCAACCGCCGGTTCAAGGAGCTGCTGCGGGCCGGCGGCACCGGCCTGTCGACCGCGTTCGACATGCCCACCCTGCTCGGCGCCGACTCCGACAGCCCCGGAGCGCGCGGCGAGGTGGGGCGGGCGGGCGTGGCCGTCGACACGCTGGTCGACGTGCAGGACCTCTTCGCGGGCATCGACCTGTCTGCGGTCTCGACCTCGATGACGGTCAACGGGCCGGCGGCGATCCTGCTGGCGATGTACGTCGCGGCGGCCGAGGCCTCGGGCGTCGCGCGCCGCGAGCTCGGCGGGACGATCCAGAACGACATCCTCAAGGAGTACCAGGCGCAGAAGGAGTACATCTTCCCGCCGCGCCCGTCCGTGCGGCTGGTGACCGACACCATCGCGTTCACGGCGGCCGAGATGCCGCGCTGGCACCCGGTCTCGATCTCCGGCTACCACATCCGCGAGGCGGGCAGCACGGCCGCCCAGGAGCTCGCCTTCACGCTCGCCAACGGGTTCGCATACGTCGAGGCGGCGACGGCGGCCGGCCTCGACGTCGACGCCTTCGCGCCGCGGCTGTCGTTCTTCTTCAACTGCCACAACGACTTCTTCGAGGAGATCGGCAAGCTGCGCGCCGCGCGGCGCATCTGGGCCCGCTGGATGCGCGAGCGCTACGGCGCCCGCGACGAGCGCAGCCTGCTGTGCCGCTTCCACACCCAGACGGCGGGCGTGTCGCTGACGGCGACCCAGCCCGAGGTGAACATCGCCCGCGTCGCGATCCAGGCCCTGGCCGCCGCGCTGGGCGGCACCCAGAGCCTGCACACGGACGCGTTCGACGAGGCGCTGGCGCTGCCGAGCGACAGGGCGGCGCGCATCGCGCTGCGCACGCAGCAGGTGATCGCCCACGAGACCGGCGTCGCCAACGTGGCCGACCCGCTCGGCGGCTCCGGCTACGTCGAGTGGATGACCGACGAGCTGGAGCGCCAGGCCGAGGAGGTGTTCGACCACCTGCTCGCGACCGGCGGCGGATCGGTGCTCGAGGGCGTCTACGAGGGCATCGAGAGCGGCTGGTTCGTGGGGCGCATCGCCGAGGCCTCCTACGCCTACGAGCGCGACGTCAACGAGGGGCGCCGCATCGTCGTGGGCGTCAACGCCTTCACGGAGGGCAACGAGGACCGGGTGGACGACGTGCTGCGCATCGACCCCGCCGTGGAGGAGTACCAGCTGCAGCGGCTGGCGCGGGTGCGCAGCGCGCGCGACCCGGGCGCGGTGGCGGCCGCGCTGCGGGCGCTCGGCGAGTGCGCCGCCGACCCGGCCCGCAACCTGATGCCGCCGCTCATCGACGCGGTGCGGGCCCACGCCACGGAGGGTGAGATCGTGGGCGCGCTGCAGGCCGTGTTCGGCGGCTACGTCGAGCGGATCGTCGTCTGATGGCCCCCGAGCGGCCCCGCATCGTGCTGGCCAAGCTCGGCTTCGACGGCCACGACCGCGGCCTGAAGGTGGTGGCCCGCACGCTCCGCGACGCCGGCATGGAGGTCGTCTACCTCGGCCTGCGCCAGACGCCCGAGGCCGTCGCGAGCGTGGTGGAGCAGGAGGACGCCGACGCCGTCGGCATCTCGATGCACAACGCGAGCCACTTGACGCTGGCGCCGGCCATGGTGGAGGCCCTGCGCGCGCTGGGCCTGGACGCGCCCGTGGTGGTCGGCGGGATCATCCCCGAGCGCGACGCCGACGAGCTGCGCGCGGCGGGCGTGGCCGCCGTGCTGGGGCCCGGCGCGTCCGCCCGGGAGGTCGTCGAGGCCGTGCGCGGGGCGGTGGCCGCCCGGAGATGACCCGGGCCCGCCGCCGCCCGGGCGGGCGCCGGCGGGCCCGGCCGCGCCGCTCACCCGGCGGCGAGGCCGGCGAGCAGGTCCTCCATGCGATCGTAGGAGACCTGCATGCCGCCCTCCATGCCCGACCGGACGAGGCCGTCGCGGTGCTCGGGCCTCGCGTAGCGGCAGTGGACGGTCATCGTGGTGACGCCCTCGCGCTCCTCGAGCGTCGTCGTGTTGACCGCGGCGTCGGCGTCGGTCGCCCCGGGGATGCCCTCGTAGAGCTCGGTCTGCACGATGCGGTGCGGGGGCTCCAGCTCGAGGAACTCCCCGCGGAATGCCACCTCGACGCCGCCGTCGCGGGTCACGAAGCGCCAGCGGCCGCCGACGCGCGGGTCGATCTCGCAGGCGAGCCACTCCGAGCCCTCGAAGCCCCACCAGCGGCGCACCAGGTCCGGCTCGGTGAGCGCGCGGACGACGAGCCGGGCCGGGGCGTCGAAGCGGCGGGTGATGATCAGCTCGCGGTCGCCCACGAGCTCGACGGTGGCCGATCCGTGGCGGTCGGCGGTGCGGGTCATGGCTGTTCCTCCTCGGGGTGCTGGAGCTCGGCGAGCACGTCGTCGAGCCGGTCGAGACGGGCGTTCCAGGTGCGCTCGAAGGCGCGCACCCAGTCGTGGACGGGCCGCAGCGCCTCCCCGTTGACCCGGTAGACGCGCCGGCGCCCCTCGGCGCGCACGTCCACCAGGCCCACGGCGCGCAGCACGCCCAGGTGCTTCGACACCTGCGGCTGGCTGAGGCCCACGCGCTCGACCAGCTCGCCGACCGTCGCCTCGCCGTCGCCGAGCGCGGCCATGAGGTCGCGGCGGCGCGCCTCCGCGAGGGCGGAGAAGGCGTCGGCGGTGGTCGGCGTGCGGGCCATGGCGGTCAATGTATTCCCATATCGGAATATGAGTCAAGCGACGTCGGCGGGGTGGCCGACGCCCGGTCGCGGGTAGGTTCTGCGGCGAACCCCGCCCCACTCCCACGCGAGGATCCGATGGCAGACGAGACCACCCACGAGGTGCGCGTGCGCCTCACCCGCGAGCGGCCGCCCATCCGCAAGGCCGTGCTCGAGATGACCGGCGACGAGGTCGTGTTCGGGACGCCCGGCTGGCAGGGCGAGCACTACGGCTTCGACCCGAGCACGCTGCCCGAGCACCCGGGCACGCTCGACTACCTGGTGGCCTCCGTGGCGGGCTGCCTGATCGGGACCTTCGGCGGCGCGCTGAAGGCCCGGGGGATCGACAGCGCCGGCGACCGGCTGACCGCCGAGGCGACCGGCGAGGTCGTGGTCGACCCCGACGGCGTGCTGCGCCTGCGGTCGATCCTCGTGCGGTACACGCTGCGCGCCCCGGAGGGCATGCGCGCGGCCGCCGAGCGGGCCAACGAGCACCACGCGGCGCACTGCCCCAACGCCCGGTCGGTGGCGGCCGCCATCGCCATCACCACCGAGCTCGACTTCGTGGCCGAGCGCGAGACGGCCGGCGCGGGGGCCTGAGGCCGGCGCCCGGGGTCCCCGCCGGGGCCCCGGGCTCAGCCGAGCGGGTTGAGCAGCTCCTCCCGCCCCTCGGCGGCGAACAGCAGCAGGTCGGTCATCCCGAACCGCCCCGGGACGACGCCGAGGGCCGGGGTGAAGCCGGGGTCGCCAAGGATCGAGATGGCGCTGCCCTCCATCGCGCGATGGAAGGTCTCCGCGACCAGGCGCCCGCCCACGCCGCTCAGCCGCCCGCCCGCCAGCTCCGCCTCGCGCAGCACGTAGAACCAGAGCGGCGTGTCCCGCGCGAGCGCCGCGCGCTGGGCCGCGTTGAGGGCGTCCAGGCGCGCCCCGCCGTTGCCCTCCAGGATGCGCTCGGCCGTGAGCGTGCGCACGTCGACGCCCCGGCTGCGCATGAGCGCCGCCATCTGCTGGCCGGTGGCGAGCCGCAGCATGCGGGCGCGCGTCAGGTTGCGGAAGGCGAGGTTGCGCCGCGCGGGGCGGGCCTCCGGGCCGCCGGTCGAGCCGGCCGGCAGGTGGGCGAGCGGGTCGGCCAGGAGCGTGTCGATGCGCCGGGCCATGTTCAGCCGGCTGCGGCCGCGCACGACCGGCCGCAGCTCCGGGTGCTCGCCGTGCTCGTCGAAGTCGAACAGCCGGCGCAGGTCGGCGATCCACGACGAGATGAGCCGGGCCTCGCCGCCCAGGTCGCCGCCGGTCCCGGAGAAGGTGAACAGCAGGTCGAGCGTGCCGGAGCCGTCGTCGAAGATCCGGTTCCAGTCGTAGGCCGAGCGCACCATCGAGTGGCCGGCCCGGTAGGCCGCCACCGAGAACTCCACGGGCATCGTGGGCGGGTCGCCCGGCGGCGGGGCGACCTCGAACACCTTGCGCCCGCCGCCGAACACGGCGTCGACGATGCCGGGCCGCACGATGCGCGGCAGGAAGTCGGTGCGCAACATCCACTGGTAGTGCTTGACGACCGCCGTGCGGGCGGCCTCGAAGCGGGCCGCCTCGGGGACCCCGTCGGCCGCGAGGACGTCCACCACCCGGTTGTGGAAGCGGATGAACGCGGCGTGGATCTGGGCGACGGCCAGGTTCTCGTCGTTGCGCGGGTCCGGGATGCGGGGGGCGCCGCCCGCCCGCCGCGGGACGTCGAAGCCCGGGTGGGCGCGGCCCGTGCCCGGGTCGCCGGGGACCGGGATCGTGGTCCCGCGCCGCAGGTGGACGCCGTCGTCGGCGTAGAACCCGGGGCTCAGGGACGGCCCCAGCCCGTAGAGGGCGTCGAGGTCAAGGGAGGGCGAGCGGCCCTGCACCAGGTCGGCGATCGGGACGGTGCGGTCGTCGCCCAGCCGGCTGCGGTCGAAGGTCAGGTCGTGGTCGACGAACTGGCCGAGGTAGGTGTAGCCGGCCGGGATCGCCGAGTCGCGCTTGCGCGCGTCGCGGGTCATGGCGGCGGCGATGCGCCGCCGGGCGGGCTCGCCGGGCTGGCGCCCCGTGGGCCCGAGGCGCGAGAAGCGGAAGGCCCGCAGGTCGGCCGACATGGAGGTGAAGGCGGGCCGCGCGTCGTCGCCGACGCCGAGCAGCCCCTCGCCGACGACGAAGTACGACTCGCGGCCGTGGCGCTCGCGGTCCTCCATCAGCCCTCCCGGGAGCCCCCGTCGCGACCCCGCGCGCCGGGCGGCACGACCCTACGACCGCCCGGCACCGGAGGGCAAGCGCCCGTCAGCGGCGCAGGCCGACGGACTCGAGGTACTCGGCCGGGATGGCGATCGCGCCGCCGCCGCCCAGCCGATCGTGGCGGCGCGCGAGCGCGGCCAGGTCGTGGGCGAGGCCCGCCCGCCCCTCCTCGTCGAGCGACTCCATCGCCGCCAGGGTGGGCCCGTAGGTGGTCGCGAACATCTCCACGTAGCGCTCCGGCGAGGCGAAGCGGAAGGTGAAGTGCCGGCGCCGGTGGCGCCAGCGCACCGCGTCGCCGAACAACGAGGCGACGTGGTCCTCCGAGCCCCACATGAGCGGCGACGCGACGCCGGCCGGCGGCGGCACGTGGGCGGCCATCGTGCGGAACATGTCGCCGAGGAAGCCCTCGGGCGTCCAGCTCGCGAGCGCGACGCACCCGCCGGGCCGGACGACCCGCGCCATCTCCGCGGCGGCGCGCCGCTGGTCGGGCGCGAACATGGCGCCGACCACCGAGGTGACCGCGTCGTAGGACGCGTCGGCGACGGGCAGGTCCTCGACGTCGCCCTCGGTGAACGTGATCGCGAGCCGCTCGGCCGCGGCGCGCTCGCGGCCGCGCTCGAGCAGCGCCGGGACGTAGTCCACGCCGGTCACCTCGCACCCCATGCGCGCGGCGGCGATGGCGGCGTTGCCGCTGCCGGTGGCGACGTCGAGCACCCGGCTGCCGGCGCGGAGGTCGGCGGCGTCGGCGAGCCGCTCGGAGATCGGGACGATCAGGGTCGCGATGGCGGCGTAGTCGCCGCTGGCCCAGACGGTCCGCTGGCGCCGCTTGACGGCGGCCAGGTCGACCGCGGGCGCGGCGGGGGTGGTGCTCATCCGGTCCTCCTCACATTCGGCACGAACGGTCGTGCTGTATCGGGAGGGCGAACGTACGACCGATCGTGCTAAGTTGTCAACCATGACCTCGGACGAGCCAGGGGGCGGATCGGGCGGCGGCGACCGGGCGCCCATGGCCGGCCGCGCCGGCCGGCGCCGGCGCGCCGACGGCGAGCGGAGCCGCGAGGCGATCCTGCGCACCGCGGCGAGCCTCGCGACCGTGGAGGGCATCACGGGGCTGTCGCTCGGCCGGCTGGCGGACGCGGTGGGGATGAGCAAGAGCGGCCTCTTCGCGCACTTCGGCTCGAAGGAGGAGCTGCAGCTGGCGACGGTCGAGACCGCCTGCCGCATCTATACGGACGTGGTCGTGGAGCCGGCGCTCGCCGAGCCGACCGGCGCCGCGCGCCTGCGGGCGCTCGCCGACCGCTTCCTGGGCCACGTGGAGGACGCGATCTTCCCGGGCGGCTGCTTCTTCGCGTCGGTCGCGGCCGAGGTCGACACCCAGCCGGGCCCCGTGCGCGACCGGGCGCTCGCGTTCGTCGGCGAGTGGTTCGCCACGGTGCGCGCCGCGGTGGCCGACGCCCAGGCGGAGGGCGCCCTCGACCCGGGGGACGACCCCGACCAGGTGGCGTTCGAGCTCGTCGCGTTCCTGCTGCTCGCCAACCAGCAGTTCGTGGCCGGCGGGGCCCCCGCGCCGCTCGACCGGGCGCGCGCGGCGGTGGAGCGGCGCCTCGGCGCCGCGCCGGTCAGCCGGTCAGCGAGGGGCTGAGGCCCGAGCCGAGCGGCGCCCGGGCGGTCACGCCGAGGGCGTCGAGCAGCGCGAGGAAGCCGACGGCGTAGGGCGACCCGGCGGTGGCCCGCCGCACGCGCTCCCAGTCGACCCGCTCGCGGATGGGACGCGCGATCTGCAGCAGGCGCTCGTAGTCCAGGAACAGCTCGCTGCGGGCGAGCAGCATCGACACGAGGATGTCGGTCGGGTCGAGCACGAGCAGCGGCATGCCGAGCACCCGCTCCTCGGTGGCGCGGGTGAGGCAGTCGGCCACCGGCGCGCCCAGCGGCTCGGTGATGAGGTCCACGAGCACGTCGCCGTCCCACGCCTTCATCAGCCAGCCCTCTGGCGGCCGCTCCACCCGCAGCCCGGCGGCCTCCAGCGCCTCGGCGGCGCGGTCGCGGTGCTCCGGGGGCAGCACGAGGTCCCAGTCGATGCCGAGCTCGGGGGCCCCGTAGACCCAGCAGGCCGGCGCGCCGGTCAGCGCGTGCGGCACGTGGGCCGCGCGCAGCGCCGCGCAGGCGTGCTTGAGCGTGGGCGCCATGTCGGGGAAGGGACGCGGCCCCTCCGGCTTGTCGGAGGCGGGCCGCGCGGCCTCGTTCATGCGCCGCTGCAGCGCGGCGGCCAGCCGCCGCACGGGCTCAATCGGCACGGGCGGCCCCCGCGGGCGTCTCGAGCAGGGTGAACACCTGGTAGGCCGAGCCGATCACCGGCTGGGCCACGTTGCGCACCGGCACCCCGCCGGGGGTCGCGCCCTGTGGCGAGCCGGCGTGGGCGTGGCCGTGCAGCACCAGGTCGGCGCCCGCGTGGTCGACCGCCTCCGCGAGCAGGTAGCTGCCGAGGAAGGGGAAGATCTCGGGCCGCTCGCCGTGCAGCGTCGCCTCGACCGGCGAGTAGTGCAGCAGCGCGACCCGGGCCGGGGTGTCGAGGCCCTCGAGCGTCGCGCGGAGCCGGCCGGCGACCTCCTTCGTGTGGCGCACGAAGGCCTTCATCTCGGCCTCCCCGAAGTCGGCCGCGCACGCGCCCACGAACCCGCCCCCGAAGCCCTTCGCGCCGGCCACGCCGAGGCGACCGCCGTCCAGCTCGACGACCGTCGCCTGGCCCTCGAGCACGGTGACGCCGCCCGCCTCCATCACGGCCCGCAGCTCCGCGGCGCGGTCGGCGTGGTGGTCGTGGTTGCCGAGGACGGCGACCACGGGGACGGGCAGCCCCTCCAGCTCGTGCGCCAGCACGCGGGCCTCGTCGGGGTGGCCGCAGGTCGTGAGATCGCCCGCGATCAGCAGGACGTCGGCCTCGTGCCCGATGTCGCGCAGGTGCGGCCGCAGCGTGCCCGCCGAGTCGCGGCCGAAGTGGACGTCGGCCATCGCGGCGACCCGCATCAGCCCACCCGCTCGGCGTCGTGCGGGCCCGACAGCTCCGTGACCGTCAGGCGGTTGTCGATCGTGAGGCCCGGCAGCTCCTCCTCGGCCACCTCCGCCGCGGCGCGCCGCCGATCCTCCGTCGCGACCGCCCCGCCGAGGCGCACGGTGCGGCCCTCCACGACGACCTCGATGCCGAGCGCGTTGACGCGCCCGTCCTCGGCCAGGCGCCGTCGCACGCGCTCCTCCAGGTACTCGGGCGGCTCCTCCATGCCCCAGGGGGTCCCCCGGCCGCGCGCCGTCCAAACGGGCCGGCTATCCCCCGGTGATGCGCTCGATGCGGGCGTCGGAGCCCGGGTACAGGAGCGTCACGTGGCCGCTGTCCTCCCAGCGGACGAGGAAGGGCGCGGTGCCCTCCGGCCCGCGGGCCTCCAGCACCTCGGCGTCGCGCGACGGCTCGCCGAGCCGGTGGCCGTGGATGACCAGGCGGTCGCCCGGCGCGCCGCGTAGGCCGGCGGGCGCCGGCGGCTCCGGCGGCGGCGGCGCCTCGGGCGCCAGCCGGGCCGCCACGTCGAGCGCCGACACGACGCCCACCGGGTGCCCCTCGTCGACCACCACCACGTGGGCCGTGTCGTGCTGCGCCATCAGGCGCGCGGCGGCCTCCAGCGGCGCGTCGCGACCCACCGTCACCGGCGGGGTGGCGGCGACGCGGCCGGCCGGGACCGCGGCATCGTCGAGCGTGGCGGCGCGCACCAGGTCCATCTCGGAGATCACGCGCAGGCGGCCGCCGGGCGCCTCGTCGCCGAGCACGACCACGGCGTGGATGCGGTGGCCGGCCATCAGCGCCGCCACGTCGGCCAGCGGCAGGTCCGGATCGCACGTCACCACCGGCGACCCCATGACGTCCGCCACGCGCGCGTCGGCGAGGGTCGCCCCGCCGGCGGGCCGGGTCTCGGGATCACGCATCGCCGGTTCCTCCTGGTGTCGTCCCGCCCGGCGGGCGGGTGCGCACAGCAGCGTCGCCGACGGCGCGGCGCGGCGAATCGGTGCCCGCGCGGTGCGACGGGCCGTGGAAACCCGCACCCCGCACGGCGTCGCCCGCGGTGGCGCGCGCCGGCGCCGCCGGGCAGGATCGGTGGAGGTGCGACGGGGGAGGAGCGGATGGAGGCCTCGCCGGGCCCGCCGGCCGAGATCGCCGAGACGCACATCTCGGTGGTCGCCATGGTCGGCGACCGCGCCTACAAGCTGCTGAAGCCGGTGGCGCTCGGCTTCCTCGACCACCGCACCCGCGAGGCGCGCCTGGCCGCCTGCCGGCGCGAGACGGAGGTCAACCGCCGCTTCGCCCCCGACGTCTACCTCGGCGTGCTGGACGTGATCGACGAGCACGGCGCGCCGGTGGACCACCTCGTGGCCATGCGACGCATGCCGGCGTCGCGGCGCCTGTCGTCCCTGCTCGGCGACCCCGGCGCGGCGGAGGCCGTCCGCGCGGTCGCCCGCCACGTCGCGGCCCTCCACCGCGCGGCCCCCCGGTCGGCGGCGATCGCGGCCGCCGGCCGCCCGGAGGCGGTGCTCGGCCTGTGGGAGGAGGGGCTCGGCCAGCTCGCGGACGCGGCCGCCGGCGTGCTCGCGCCAGGCGAGGTCGAGCGCTGCGGCGCGCTCGCGCGCCGCTACCTGGACGGTCGCGGGCCGCTGCTCGAGCGGCGCATCGCCGACGGCTGGGTGCGCGACGGGCACGGCGACCTGCTGGCCGACGACGTGTTCCTGCTGGAGGACGGCCCCCGCGTGCTCGACTGCCTGGCGTTCGACGATCGCCTGCGCCACGGCGACGTGCTCGCCGACGTGGCGTTCCTCGCGATGGACCTCGAGGCGCGCGGCCGCGCCGACCTGGCGGCGCTCCTGGTGTCCGGGTGGCGCGCGGCCCTCGGCGAGCGCCACCCGGCCTCGCTCGAGCACCACTACGTCGCCTACCGGGCGCACGTGCGGGCCAAGGTGGCCGCGCTGCGGGCCGGCCAGGGCGACCCCGCCGCCGCCGCCCGCGCGCGCCGCCTGCACGCGCTGGCGCTCGCCCGGCTCGAGCGGGCGCAGGTGCGCCTGGTGCTCGTGGGCGGCGCGCCGGGGACCGGCAAGTCGACGCTCGCCGCGGGCCTGGCCGCAGCGGGCGGCTGGACGGTGGTGCGCTCGGACGTCGTGCGCAAGGACGCCGAGGGGCTGCCCCACGCGCCGGCCGACGCCGTGCCGTTCGGTGAGGGCCGCTACGCGCCCGCGGCCACGGAGCGGGTGTACGGGTTGATGCTGCGGGCGGCGGCCGACGCGCTCGCGCTCGGGGAGTCCGTGGTGCTCGACGCCTCCTGGTCGTCGGCGGCGCGGCGCGAGGCGGCGCGGCGCCTCGCGCGCCGGGCCGGCGCCGGCCTGGCCGAGCTGCGGTGCGCCGTCCCGCCCGGCGTCGCGGCCGAGCGCGTCCGGCTGCGGCGGGCCCGGGCGGAGGGCCCCTCCGACGCGACGCCGGCGATCGCGGAGCGCCTGGCGGCCGCGGCCGACCCCTGGCCCGAGGCGGCGGTCGTCGACACCGCCGGTCCCCCCGGCGCGGCGCTCGCCGCGGCGCACGCGCTGCTGGAGGGCGCGCCCCGGCCGGGCTAGCGTCGCTCCGGGGAGGCTAGGGTCGCCCCGTGCGGATCGTCTCGCTGCTGCCGAGCGCCACCGAGATCGTCGCCGCGCTCGGCCTGGCGGATGCGCTGGTGGGCCGCTCGCACGAGTGCGACACGCCGCCGCGGGTCCGCGCGCTGCCGGTGGTCTCGGCCAGCCGCATCGACCCGGCGGCGCTCACCGGCGCGCAGATCGACCGGGAGGTGCGGCGGGCGGTGGCCGACGGCCGGTCGCTCTACGCGGTCGACGCCGCCCAGCTCGAGGCGCTGCGCCCGGACGTCGTGGTGACGCAGGACCTGTGCCGGGTGTGCGCGGTGTCGAGCCGCGAGGTGTGCGCGACGGGCGCGCGTGTGGTGTCGCTCGACCCGCGCTCGCTCGCCGGCATCGCCGAGAGCTGCCGGGCGCTCGGCGCGGAGCTCGGCGTGCCGGAGGCGGGCCGGCGGCTGGCCGGCGAGATGGCCGCGCGCGTGGCCGCCGTGCGGCGCCGGGTCGCCGGCCGGCCGGTGTGGCGGGTGTTCGTGGCGGAGTGGCACGACCCGCCCTTCGCCGCCGGGCACTGGGTGCCCGAGCAGGTGGCGGCGGCCGGCGGGCACGACCCGCTCGGGCGCCCGGGCGAGCCCTCGCGCGCGACGTCCTGGGACGATGTGCTGGCCGCCGACCCCGAGGTCGTCATCGTGGCGCCCTGCGGGTACGACCGCGCCGGCGCCGCGGCGGAGTGGGCGCGGGCATGCGCGGCGGGCGCCGTGCCGCCGGCGCTGGCCGCCCGCGCCGTGCCCGTCGACGCGAACGCCCTGTTCTCGCGGCCGTCGCCCGCCGTGGCGGCGGGCGTGGAGGTGCTGGCCGGCATCCTGCACGGCGTGTAGGACCGCCTTCGGACGGGCCGCAGCGGCCCGCGGGGAACGGCCGCAGCGCGGCGCGGGTCGACGCCGCTGACGCGGGCCGGGCCGCGCGCGAGGCTGGGCCCATGCCGTCGCACGCGATCATCCGGCGCGTCGCCCTCGCCTGGTGCGCGGCGGCCCTCGCCGCCTTCGCCGTGCTGGCGCTGACGACGGGCGTGCCGCAGGGCCCGGAGGGGGCCCTCATCGCCGGCGTCCTGCAGGTGCGCATCCAGATCGGCCTGCTGGCCCTCGCGGCCGCCGGCCTGCTCGCCGCGCTGCGCTGGCCGGTGGCCGGCGGCGTCGTCATCGTGGTCGCCGCCGCCGGCGTCGGCGTGTTCGCGGCCTTCGAGTACCACCCGTACGCCGCCCTGGCGCCCTTCCTCGCCCTCGTCATCCCCGGGGCGCTGCTGATCGGCGACGGCGTGCGCGGCGGCCGGGCCGGCCGGGTGGCCGTGGCCACGGCCGGCGTGCTGCTGGTGTGCGCGGGCGCGGGCTACGCGGCCGACCGGGTGTACGAGTACGCCTTCGGGCCGACCCACCCCGAGTCGGCGGCGCGGCTGGCCGACGGGCCGGTCGACTGGATCTGGTCCGGCGCGCCCGCCCCGGACGGGGCCGTCGTCGTGGCGCGGCTGGACGAGCCCGTCGCGGACGTGCGCCTGGTCGTCGGCACCGCGGCCGGCCCCGCCGGTGCCGTGCGGCGCGTCGCGCCCTCGTCGCGCGCGGACGAGGGCGCGATCGTGCGCTTCAGGCTCGCCGGCCTGCGACCCGGCCGCACCTACCATTACGCGCTCGAGCTCGGCGGGCGCGTGGACCGCACCCGGCGCGGGCGGTTCACCACCGTCCCGGACGGCCCGGCCGACGTCACGCTGGCGTTCGCCTCCTGCGCCCGGCGCGGGTCGAACGGCGCCGTCTTCGACGCCATCCGGGCCCAGCGGCCGGACGTCTACATGGTCATCGGCGACATGTTCTACGCGGACATCGGCGTGGGGGACCCCGACCGCTTCCGCGACGAGTTCGAGAACACGCTCTCGCGGCCCGGGCAGCAGGCGCTCCACCTGTCGACCCGCATCGCGTACGTCTGGGACGACCACGACTACGGGCCGGACGGCGCCGGGGCATCGTCGCCGACGCGCGCGGCCGCCCAGTCGGTCTACCGCGAGTACGTCCCGCACGGCCCGCTGCCCGGCGGCGCGGCCACGGGGCCGATCTACCAGGCCTTCACGCTGGGCCGGGTGCGCGTCCTGATGATGGACGGCCGCTCGGAGCGCAGCCCGGCGACCGCGCCCGACGACGCCCGCAAGCGCCTGATCGGCGACGCCCAGCTGCAGTGGCTCGAGCGCGAGATGCTCCGGGCGCGCAGGCGCGGGCAGCTCGTGGCCCTCGTCAGCCCGGTGCCGTGGATCGACGCGGCCCGCGCGGGCGCCGACGACTGGGCCGGCTACGCGACCCAGCGCGCGCGGATCTCGTCGTTCGTCGCGCGCCATGGGATCCAGGCGGTGATGCTGGCCGGCGACGCCCACATGGTGGCGCTCGACGACGGGAGCAACGCCGACTACTCGGGCACCGGGCGGGGCGGCTTCCCCGTGCTGCACGGCGCGCCGCTCGACCGCCACGCGAGCGAGAAGGGCGGCCCCTTCAGCGAGGGCGTCGCCCTGGGGAGCGGCCAGTTCGGCACGATGCGGGTGCGGGACGACGGGAGGCGCATCGTGGTGACCCTGAGCGGGATGGACTGGCGGGGCCGGACCCTGGTGCAGGGCACGTACGCCTTCGCCCTGTGACGACCCCCGGCCGGCCGCTGGCGCCGGAGGCGGTGACGGCCGTGGTGCCGTGCCACCTCGTCCCGCCGGAGCCCGCGCTGCTGCGCGCGCTGCGCGCGCACGTGGGCGGGCTGCTGGTGGTGGACGACGGGATGCCGCCCGCCGCCGCCGCGCGCCTGGACGCGCTGGCCGGCGGCTGCGGCGCCGACGTGCTGCGGCTGCCGCGCAACCGCGGCAAGGGCCACGCGCTGGCGGCCGGCATCGCCGCGCTGCTGGCGGGGCCGCGCCCGCCCGACGGCGTGCTGGTGGCCGACGCCGACGGCCAGCACCCGCCGGCCGCGGCGCCGGCCATGATCGCGGCCACCGCGCGCGGCGAGCTGGTGGTCGGCGACCGCTTCGGCGACCTGCGGCGCATGCCCGTCGACCGGCGGATGGCGAACCTGGCGGCGAGCGCCCTGCTGCGGGTGACGACCAGGCGCCCCGTGCGCGACAGCCAGTGCGGCATGCGCCTGCTGCACGGGCGGGCGCTGCGCGAGGTGCCGTTCGCCCCGGGCGGCTTCGAGGCCGAGACCGGCCACCTGGCCCGCTGCCTGCGGGCGGGGGTGCCGGTTGTGTGGGTGCCGATCCCGGCCCGCTACGGGGACGAGGTCAGCTCATTCCGGCCGCTGCGCGACTCGGCGCGGATCGCGCTGGCGGCGCTCAGGGCGAGGGCCTCGACGGCCCGCGCGGCGGCCCAGCCCACCGCGACCGCGCTCAGCACGTCGGACGGGAAGTGGGCGCCGCCGACGACGCGGGTCACGGCGACCGCCGCGACGAGGACGAGCAGCGGCGCGCGGGCCCGCGGGAAGACGGTCCACACGGCGATCGACATCGCCAGCCAGACGGCCACGTGGCCCGACGGGAAGGACGCGTAGCCCGACCAGTCGTGCGCGCCCACCTCGACGCCGTCCAGCGTCAGCTGCGGGCGGGGGCGGTCCCAGGTCAGCCACATCAGGCGCACCACCAGCCACGTCGCCACGCCCGTCGCGGCGAGCGTCGCCGCGAGCCGCAGGGCCCGGTCGCGGCGCCACGCGACGGCCGCGGCGGTCGCGACGACGGTGAGCAGGACGTAGTTGCGGAAGTCGGGGCCCACCAGGATGTCGTCGACCAGCGCCGGGCCCGGCCCGAGGTCGTTGAGCAGCCGGAAGAGCGCGTGGTCGGCCCGCCGCAGCGGCGTTCCGGCCACCAGCAGCCCGGCGCCGAGGCACGCCGCCGCCACGGCGGCGAGCCCGGCCAGCCGGCGCGCGGGCGTGCGGGCCGGCCGCCGCGGCCGGCGCAGCCGGTGCCCGGCCAGCATGGGCGCGAGCGGCACGAGCGCCGACAGGGTCGCCACGCCGCCGCACGCGACCAGCGCCCGGTAGCTGCCCGTGGCGGCGATCGCGCCGCCCGCCGCCGGCAGGGCGACCGCCCCGGCCACCGCGCGCGCGCTGAAGTAGGCCGCGGTGTAGGCGCCGGCCTCGCCCGGCGGGATGAAGCGGCTCATGACCGGGAAGCCGAGCGTCGACAGCAGCCCGAAGCCGACCGCGGCGGCCACGAGGCCGGGCGCCGCTTCGACGACCCGGTCGGCGGGCGTCATCGCCAGCAGGCCGCCGCCCATCAGCACGACCCCGAGCGCGAGCAGCGGCAGGTGGCGCTCCGCCCGCCGCTCCAGGCCGGCGAGCAGCATGGCGGCGCCGGTCAGCAGGCCGAAGGCCACCAGCAGGCCGCCCGCGGGGGCGGGGCCCAGGCCGAGCACGTGGTCGGCGTAGAGCACGAAGAACGACGGCAGCGCCGCGTAGCCGAGCACCCAGAGCGCCTGGGCGGCGAGCACCCGGCGGACGCCGTCGTGCCGGGCCACGAGGCGCGCGTAGTAGCGCAGGGGCGCGCGGGCCTCGGCCGCCCCGATGGGGTCGCCGGGGCGCTCGCGCCCGCGCATGCGGCGCACGGTGGGGGCCGCCAGCAGCGGCACCGCGAGGGCCGCCGCCGCGAACGGCGCCCAGGTGCGCCACTCCACGAGCAGGCCGCCGGCGGCCACGCCGACCGTGGTGCCGGCGAGCATCGCCAGCTCCTCGGCGCCGGTCGCGGCGGCGCGGTCCTCCTCGACGTAGGTCTCCGGGATGAGCGCCCGGTGGGCGGTGGTGACCGCGTTGAGGCCCACGTAGGCCACGAGCGCCGCGGACGCGAGGACCAGGTAGCCGGTCCCCGCGCCGGCCGCGATCGCCACGAGGCCGGCCGACGTGACCAGGCTGCCGCCGAGGATGAAGGGGCCGGTGCGGCCCAGGCCGCGCGCGCAGCCGGTCGCTCCAGACGCCCACCCACAGCGGCACGGCGAAGCCGGCCGCCACGTTGACGAGCATCACGGCCCCGATCAGCCCCGGGGCGTCGTCGATGCGCTCGAGCGCCACGGGAAGGTAGGTGGTGACCGCGGCGCGGCCGACGCCGGCGGCGAGCGCGGCGGCGCTGAAGGTCGCCAGCCCGAACCGGGCGGCGCGCGGCATGCCGCCGGTCAGTCGCATGGCTGGGCCGGCACCACGACGTCGAGGGCGCCGCGCAGGGCGCGCACCTCCACCGGCCCGCTGCCCAGCTCCTCGGCGTCGGCCATGACCGGCGAGGTGCCGCGGGTCTCGATGGTGATCTCCGTCGCGCGCCACCGGCGCACGCCGCGGTGCCGCAGGTGCGTGCCGCGGCGCAGCCGCAGGAGCATGGCCGGGATGGCCCGCCGCCCCGGGATGTCGATCGCCACCACGTCGAGCAGGCCGTCGCGGGGGTCGGCGTGCGGCGCCACCCGCAGCCCCGTGCCGAAGCACTGCATGTTCGCCACGAAGAGCTGGCCGACGTGCACCATGCCCGGGCGCCCGTGCTCGGTGAGCCGCACGTCGAGGGGGTGGAAGTGGACGAGCGCCGCGGCGCCGGCGGCGACGGCGGCCGTGACGTCGGCCGAGTTGCGCGAGTGGTAGCGGTGGCGGGCCAGCGCGAGGAAGCCGACGCTGAGGCCCTCGACCGCCACGATCCGGCTCGCCCCGGCGCGGCACTCGATGAGGTCCACCGGGCGTGCCCGCCCCTCGAGCGCGGTGCGGGCCGCCTGCGGCGGGCTGACCGGGATGCCGAGGCAGCGGGCGACGTTGTTGGCGCGGCCCGCCGGGATGAGCGCGACCTCGGGCGCGGGGCCGGGCAGGTTGACGGCGGCGTGCAGCGTGCCGTCGCCGCCCAGCAGCACCACGAGCCGGCCCGGCTCGCGTCGCCACGCGTCGGCCATCTCGCCGGGCGAGCGGGTGCGCAGCAGCTCGACCCGGGCGCCCAGCGCCCTGAGCTCGGCGGCCACCCGGTCCGGCGAGCGCCCGCCGGACGCGCCGCTCGCGTTGGCGTTCGCCACCAGGACCACCTCGCGCGCGACCCGGCCCGCCGTGCGGCGCGCCGTGGTCGTCCCGTGGGCCGTGGTCATCGCGTTCCTCCCCTGTCCCGCCGAGCATCGCCGGGGGGCGGCCGCGGCGCATCGGGAGCGCGTGCGGCGGCCCTGCGGCAATGCCGCATGCCGGCCGCCCGCCGCTCAGCGCCGGTCGGCCGCCCCCGTGGACACGGCGCCGGCCGGTGCCGGCTCCGGCCAGCGCTGCAGGAACGGGGTCAGGAAGCGGCCGGCGACCTTGGGGACGGGCCAGAGCGGCGCCGCCGGCGCCACCCGGGCGCCCTCCGCGTCCGCGCCGGCCGGGTCCCCGCCCACCCGCCCCGCGATCGCGGCGGCCACCGCGTCGGCCTGCCGGCAGGCGACGCCGCCGTGCTTCATCGGTGACGTGCTCCCGTCGCCGACCGCCCACACGTCGCGCGCGCCGGGTACCGAGTTGTCGGCGGCGACGCGCACGAAGCCCCGCTCGTCGCAGGGCAGCCCCTCGATCGCCGGCCCGCGCAGGGTGGGCAGCGCGATGACGCGGTCGGCGGGCAGCTCGCGGCCGTCCGCGAGCTGGAGCGCGCCCCAGCGCCACCCGCGCACGGCCGTGGCCGCGCTGACGCGCACGTCGGCGCGCGCGAGCATCCGGGCCACGGTGGCCGCGGCCCGCGCGCCGAACGGCGCCAGCGGGATCGCCTCGGCGGTCACGACCGTGACCTCGACGCGGTCGGCGGCGCCGGCCGCGACGAGGTGCTCGCGGGCCATCAGGGCCAGCTCGTAGCCGGCCAGCGCCCAGGCGCCCCCCTCGGGGACGACGACCGCCATGCGGGTCGACCGCCCGCGCTCGGCCGCCTGGGCGATGTCGTCCACCATGCCGCGCGCCGCCGCCGCGTCGGCGTGACCGCGGAAGCTGAGGGCGCCGGGCACCGACGGCTCGGCGCGGGCGCCCACGGCGACGATGAGCGCGTCGTAGGCCAGGGGGGCGCCGCCGGCCAGCAGCACGAGGCGCCGGGCGGGGTCGACCGCCTCGATCCGCGCCGCGACCAGCTCGGCCCCCGCCCGCGCGGCCACGTCGACGAGGGGGTGCTCGACGGGGCCGCCGGGGCCGAAGGCGCGCGCCGTCGCGGTGGCGGGGATGCGGAACCAGCGCCCGGGGTCGACGAGCCGCACCCGGACGGCCGGGCCGGCGAAGGCCCGCAGGGCCAGCGCGGTCTCCACGCCGGCGACGCCGGCGCCGGCCACGAGCACCTGGACCCGCCCGCTCGCCCCCCGCCCGCCGTCCGTCGCGCCGTCGTCCACCATGGCAGCCATGCTCCCCGGCCGGGGGCGCCGGGCCATCCGGGCCCGCGCGGCGCCCCCTGCGGATTCGCCGTAGGGCGGCGTGTCGCGACCCGTCCGCCCGGTGGCGTACGCTCGACGGGTGCGCGGATCCGCCGACCCGTCACCTGCGCGCCGGCCGGGCGCGCCCCCCGAGCGGGCCGTCGAGGCCGACCTGCTCGGCCTCGTGGCGGAGGTGGCCGGGCTGGCGGCGGTGGCCCTCGTGGTGACCGGCGAGGAGGGCCCCCGCCTGCGCGGCCACTGGTGGCGGGGCGGCGCCGCGGCGCCGGCGCCCGACGCAGGGGCGCTGCTGGCCGAGGCGTCGCGCGGGACCCCCGGCGCCGTGTCGGCCGCGGCCGCGATCGAGGGCGGCGGCGAGGCGGTGCTGATCGGCACGGCCGACCCCGGCGCCGGCGTGCCGGCGGCGACGGCGGCGCACGCGATGGAGGCCTTCGCCGGCCTGCTGGCGTCGCGCCTGGGGCTCGTGGCCGCCCAGCGCCGCGCCGAGGAGGCGCGCGCCCGCATGGCCGCCCTCGTCGAGGCGGGCGTCGGGCTGGGCCTGGAGAGCTCGCTGGACGACCTGCTCGCCCGCATCGTGGCGTCGGCGCGCACGCTGGTCGGCGCCCGCTACGCGGCCCTCGGCGTGCTCGACGCGACCGGCACGCAGCTCGCCCGCTTCGTCACCGCGGGCCTCTCCGACGAGGAGCGCGAGCGCATCGGCGCGCTGCCGCGCGGCCGGGGGATCCTCGGCGTGCTGATCCGCGACGCCGCCCCGCTGCGCCTGAACCACATCGGCGACGACCCGCGCTCGTCGGGCTTCCCGCCGCACCACCCGCCGATGGACTCGTTCCTCGGCGTGCCGATCGCGCTGCGCGGCGAGGCGTTCGGCAACCTCTACCTCACCGACAAGGCCGGCGGCCCGTTCACGGAGGAGGACGAGGCGATCGCCCTGACGCTGGCGGCGCAGGCGGCGGTGGCGGTCGACAACGTGCGCCGCTACGAGCGGGAGCGGCGGCGGGCGGACGAGATCGAGAGCGTCACCGAGGTCGCCCGGGCGGTGCTCTCGACGCTCGACCTCGACGCGCTGCTGCCGCTGGTCGCGCGCCGCGCGCGCCGCCTGACCGGCGCCGACACCGTCGGCGTGGCCCTGCGCGACGGCGACGAGCTCGTGTTCCGGTACGCCCACGGCGTGGACGCACTCGGCCTGGAGGGCAGCAGCGGGCCGGCCGACATGGAGTCGCTCGCCGCCGCGCTGCGCGGCTCGCTGGGCGCGCCGGCCGTGCAGGCCTGCGCCCTGACGATCGCCGACGAGGCGGCCGGCGCCCTGGTGGCGGTGGGCTGGCGGCCGTTCGACGAGGGCGCACGGCGGCTGCTCGAGACCTTCTCGAGCCAGGTCGCGGTGGCGCTCGCCAACGCGCGGCGGGTGTCCGGCGAGCGCGAGGCCCTGCGCGAGCTCGCCCGGCGCGAGGCCGCCGCGGCGGCCGAGCAGGCGGCGGCCGACGGGCTGCGCCGGACGGTGGAGGCCCAGGAGCGCGAGCGCGCCCGCATCGCGCGCGAGCTGCACGACGAATCGGGCCAGGTGCTGACCGCGCTCGCGCTGCACCTGCGCGCCCTCGAGGCCGACGTGGTCTCGGACGAGATCCGCGCCCGCATCGCCGAGATGCGCCGCTCGCTGGCCTCGGCCTCGGCCGGCCTGCGCGAGCTGGCCACGCGGCTGCGGCCGTCGGCGGTGGAGGAGCACGGCCTCGCCGACGCGGTCGAGGAGCTGGCGGCCCAGCTGCGCCGCGGCGGCCTCGCGGTGGACGTCGACGCGCGCGGCGCGCCGGAGGGCCTCCCCGTCGAGGTCCAGACCGTAGTCTTCCGGGTGGTGCAGGAGTCGCTCACGAACATCGCCCGCCACAGCGGGGCCGAGCACGCCAGCGTGGTGCTGGCGGCCCGCCGCGGGCGGCTGCGCCTGGTGGTGGAGGACGACGGACGGGGCTTCGATCCCGGCGCGCCCACCGAGCGGCTCGGCATCGCGGGCATCCGCGAGCGGGTGGAGCTGCTGGGCGGCGACCTGCGGATCGAGTCGACCCCCGGCGCGGGCACGGCGGTCGTCGTGGACATCGACGTCGCGTGAGCCGCCCGCCCGTCCGCATCCTGCTGGTCGACGACCACGCCGTGCTGCGGGCCGGCCTGCGGCTGCTGCTGGAGCGCGAGGACGGGCTCGAGCCGGTGGGCGAGGCCGGGACGGCTGAGGACGCGCTGCGGGCGCTGCCGCGCCTCGACCCCGACGTCGTGGTGCTGGACATCGAGATGCCGGGCATTGGGGGCATCGAGGGCGCGGCGCGCATCCGCGAGCGGGCGCCCGGCGCGCGCATCCTCGTGCTGTCGATGCACGACCAGGCCCGCGACGTGCGCAGGGCGTTCGACGCGGGCGCCGACGGCTACCTGCTGAAGTCGGCCGCCGACGAGGACCTGGTGCGGGCCATCCGGGCGGTCGCGTCCGGCGAGCGCTACGTGCACCCGTCGCTCGGCGCGGCGCTCGCCGCCCCGCCCCGCGACGGGCTGCTCGACCGCCTGACCGCGCGCGAGCGGGAGGTGCTGCGGCTGCTCGCGCTGGGCCACACCAACCAGGAGATCGCCGACCGGCTGGTGGTGAGCGTGCGGACGGTCGAGAGCTACCGCGCCCATGTGATGGTCAAGCTGCGCGTGTCCACGCGCGCGGGCCTGGTGCGGGCGGCCCTGGACGGCGGCCTCATGGAGGAGCCCGACTGACCGCCCGGGCCGCGGCGGGCGCCGGGCCCCGCGCGGTCACATCCGGATCACCTCGCACAGCTCGTCCGTGCGCGAGCGCACGCCCGCCGCCTCCAGCGTCCGCAGCCGGTCAGGCAGCTCGGCGAACGCCCGGGCCGCCGGCCGGTCCGGGAAATCGATGAGCGCGATCACGGTGCCGGGGGCATCGGGCGAGCGCACCAGTCGCGCGCCGGTCGCGCCGGCCTCCCTGCGCGTCGCCTCGTAGCCGTCGAACGCCGCCACGAACCGGTCGACGTCCTGCACCTCGTAGCGCGCGAGCAGCAGTGTCGAGGTCGCCATGGCCGTCCCCTCCCGTGTCCGGCCGCCCGCGGCGGGCGGCATCGCCCCATGGTGGCGCGGCGGGTGCCCCCGGGTCGTCCGCGCGGCCGCGCGCCGCGGCTGCGGGAAACCCGAACCCGGCGTCAGCGGCCGGCGTCGTCCCGGGCGCGCACCACCAGCACCGAGGACGGCGCCCGGTGGGCCACCCGCTCGCTGACGCTGCCGAGCGCCGTCGCGCCCCGCAGCCCGCGGGAGCCCACCACGAGCAGGTCGGCCGTCCGGGCGGCGTCGACGAGCGCCTCGACCGGCCGGCCGGTGGAGACCACCATCCCGTGCGGCGCCGCGAGCCCCTCCAGCGCGTCCTCGGCCGGGGCGGCGTCGCGGCCGGCGGCCACCACCGTCAGCCGGCCGCCGGCCCGCTCGCGCAGGGCGGCCGCGACGGCCAGCGCGCGACGTGAGGCCGGCGAGCCGTCGACGCCCGCCACGATCGTGGCGGGGAAGCGGTCAGGCTCGAAGGGCCGGCGCGCCACCAGCACCGACACGGGCGCGTCGTGCAGCATCGTCGTGGTGACCTCGCCGACGGCCGCGCCCAGCAGGCGCCCGTGTGGCTGCGGGCCCACGACGAGCAGGTCGGCGCGCTCCTCGTCGAGCACCTCGAGGATGCGCGCGTCCACGTCGCCGTCCACGACCCGGGTCGCCACCTCCGCGGGGCCCGTCGCCTGCCGGCCGGCCAGCTCCAGCGAGGCGCGGGCGCGGGCGCGCAGCTCGTCGAGCGACTCCTCCAGCGTGCGGTCGGCCGCGCCCATGCGCGCGCGCGGGGGCGGCTCGGGGCCCCAGCGGCCGGCCAGCGCGTCGAACGGGGCCGCGACCGCCAGCAGCAGCAGGCGCCCGCCGGGGGCCGTGACCCGGGCGGCCTGGCGCGCGGCCTCGACCGCCTCCCGCGTTCCGTCGATCCCGCACACGACGCGCGCGAACGCCGTCATCGCCGGCCGCCGTCGCCGTCGCCCGGCAGGAGCAGCCGGGGGCCGATGTCCTCGGCGAGGGCCGGTCGCGCGAAGCGGTGGCCCTGCGCCAGCCGGCAGCCGAGCTCGCGCAGGCGCCGCTCCTGGGCCTCGGTCTCGACGCCCTCGGCGACCACCGACAGGCCCAGCGCCTCGGCGAGCGCGAGGATGGTGCCGACGATCGCCGCGTCGCGCGGGTCGCGCTCGAGCCCGGCGACGAACGAGCGGTCGATCTTGAGCTCGTGCACCGGGAAGGTCTTGAGGTAGGCGAGGGCCGAGTAGCCGGTGCCGAAGTCGTCGACGGCCAGCCGCACGCCCAGCGCGCGCAGGTCGGCGAGCGCGCCGAGGGTGGCCTGGAGGTCGACCATCAGCATGCTCTCGGTGATCTCCAGGCACAGCAGCGCCGGATCGAGCCCGGTCGCGTCGAGCGTGTCGGCGACCGACCGCACGAAGCCCGGCGCGCCGAGCTCGCGCCCGGACAGGTTGACCGACACCGACACCGGCCGGGCGGCGCCCGCGCCCCAGGCGCGGGCCTGACGGCACGCGGACTCCAGGACGATCGCGCCCAGCTCGGTGATGAGGCCCGTGTCCTCGGCGAGCGGGATGAAGTCGCCGGGCATCACCAGCCCGCGCTGTGGGTGCTGCCAGCGCACGAGCGCCTCGACGCCCGCGATCGCGCCCCGCTCGAGGTCGAGGATCGGCTGGTAGGCCACCCGCAGCTCGTCGCCGGCGATCGCCCGGCGCAGCGCGCTCTCGGTCTCGAGCCGGTGCACCGCCCGCTCGAGCATGCGCTCGTCGAACAGCTCGGAGCGCCCGCGCCCGCGCTCCTTGGCGCGGTACATCGCCGCGTCGGCGTCGCGCACCACGCTCTCGGGGCTCGCGTCCGGCCCGGAGGCGAGGGCGATGCCGACGCTCGCGCTGGCGAAGACCTCGGCGCCGTCGACGTCGAACGGGTCCACGAGCGCGGCCTGGAGCCGCCCGGCCACCCGCAGGGCGTCCGCCTCGCCGCCGATGTCCTCGACCAGCGCGACGAACTCGTCGCCGCCCAGGCGGGCGAGCGTGTCCTGGGGGCGCAGCACGGCCGAGAGCCGCCCGGCGACCGCCACCAGCAGGCGGTCGCCGGCCGTGTGGCCGAGGCTGTCGTTGACGACCTTGAAGTGGTCCAGGTCGAGGAAGAGCACCGCCGGCCGGTGCCCCGTGCGCGCGGCCCGCGCGAAGGCCAGCTCTAGGCGGTCGTGCAGCAGGCTGCGGTTGGGCAGCCCGGTGAGCGCGTCGTGGCTCGCGCGGTGCGCGAGCTGCTGCTCGAAGCGCTTGCGCTCGCTGACGTCGCGCACGATGTAGGTGACCGCCACGTCGTCGGTGTGGTGCACCTCGCTCTCGCTCACCTCGGCCGGGAAGCGGGTGCCGTCGGGCCGCAGGCCGATGATCTCGCGTGGCAGGCGGGACGGCCCCCGCCCCCGCGGGGGGCGCGGGTCGTCCGCGAGGGTGTGCACCGGCCGGCCGCGCGCCTCGGCGGCCGTGATGCCGAACATCCGCTCCGCGGCCGGGTTGAGCATCTGGATGGCGCCGGCGTGGTCGGTGGCGACGATGCCGTCGACCGCGGCCTCCACGATCGCCCGGGTGCGCGCCTCGCTGTCGTGCAGCGCCGACTCGGCGCGCCGGCGCGCGGCGCGCTCGCCCATCTCGCGCAGCTCGCGCTCGATGGCGGGGGCCAGGCGGCTGAGGTGGTCCTTCACGATGTAGTCGCTCGCGCCGGCCTTCATCGCGGCGACGGCGCGCTCCTCGCCGATGGTGCCCGAGACGATGATGAAGGGCACGTCGATGCCGGCGCCCTTGATCTGCTCGAGCGCGTCCATCGCGCTGAAGCGCGGCATCGAGTGGTCGGAGACGACCACGTCCCATCCGCCCTCAGCGAGCGCCTCCCGCAGCCCGGGCGCCGAGTCGACCCGCCGCGAGCGCACGTCGAAGCCCTCGCGCGCGAGGTGCCGCTCGAGCAGGAACGCGTCGTCGGCGTCGTCCTCGATGATCAGCAGGCGCAGCGCGCGCCCCCCGCCGGCGGGTCGCTCGGTCACCCCGGGAAGGCCCTGGCGCGCTTGTTGCGCAGCACCCAGTAGAGGCCGAGCTCGCGCACGGCGTCCACGAACTGGCCGAACTCGACCGGCTTCACCACGTAGCTGTTCGCGCCGAGCTCGTAGCCGGCCATCAGGTCCTGCTCCTCCTGGGAGGAGGTCAGGATCACCACCGGCAGCAGCCGGGTGGCCTCGTTGCCGCGCACCCGGCGCAGCACGTCGAGCCCGTCGAGCTTCGGCAGCTTGAGGTCGAGCAGCATCACGACCGGCACGTCGCCCGGGTCGCGGCCCGCGTGCGTCCCCGTGCCGAACAGGTAGTCGAGCGCCTCCACGCCGTCGCGCGCGTGGACCACCTCGTTCTCGAGGCCGCCGCGGGTCAGCGCCCGCCGGGTGAGCAGGGCGTCGTCGGCGTTGTCCTCGACGAGCAGGATCGGCCCCTGATAGCTCATCGGCGCTCCTCTGCGGCGGGGGGGATGGTGAACCACATCGTCGCGCCACGGCCGACGCGCCCCTCGGCGCGCACCTCGCCGCCGTGCCGGCGCACGATGCGGTGGACCGTGGCGAGGCCGATGCCGGTGCCCTCGAACTCGTCCTGGTGGTGCAGCCGCTGGAACGGCCCGAACAGCTTGTCGGCGTACGCCATGTCGAACCCCGCCCCGTTGTCCCTCACGTAGAAGCGCGTCGTGCCGTCATCGGCACACGCCCCGAATTCCACCACGGCGTCCGGGACATCGCGCGTGAACTTCCACGCATTGCCCAGCAGGTTGTCCAGCACCACGCGCAACAGGCGGGGGTCGCCGCTCGCCCGCAGGCCGTCCGCGACGCGGAACTCGACCCGCCGGCCCGGGTCGTGCTCGCGCAGCCCGTCGGCGACCTGGTGGGCGATCGCGCCGAGGTCCACCTCCTCGCGCCGCATCTCCGTGCGGCTGATGCGGCTGAGCTGCAGCAGGTCGTCGATCAGCTCGCCCATGCGGCCGCCGGCGGCACGGATGCGCTCCAGCAGGTCGCGGGCGTCCGCCGGCAGGCCGTCCGCGTGGTCCTCGACGAGCATCGCGCTGAGGCCGTTGACGCTGCGCAGCGGCGCGCGCAGGTCGTGCGAGACCGAGTACGAGAAGGCCTCGAGCTCGCGGTTGGCGACCTCCAGCTCGCGTGTGCGCTCGCGCACGCGCTCCTCCAGCTCGTCGTTGAGCGCGCGCACGCGCTCCTCCGCCGCGACCCGCGCGCTGATGTCGCGCACGATGCCCGTGAAGCGCCGCTCGTCGCCGAGGCGCATCTCCGCCACCGAGAGGTGCATGGGGAACGCCGAGCCGTCGCGCCGCAGGCCGGTCACGTCGCGCCCGATGCCGATGATGCGCGCCTCGCCGGTGCGCAGGTAGCGCTCGAGGTAACCGTCGTGGGCCGCGCTGTCCGGGTCGGGCATCAGGGCGCTCACGTTGCGCCCCGCGAGCTCCTCCTTCGTGTAGCCGAAGAGCCGCTCGGCGGCGGTGTTGACCGTCTCGATGACCCCCCGCTCGTCGATGGTGATGATGCCGTCGGCGGCGGTGTCGACGACGGCGCGGTGGCGCTCGGCGGCCCGGGCGAGCTCGTCGGCCGCACGACGCGCCTCGGCCTCCCGCCGGGCGGAGAAGCGCATCAGCAGCCACAGCAGCGCCGCCAGCACGAGGCCGCCGGCCAGCACGACGGCGGGCAGCAGGATCGACGCCGCGTGGCCGCCGGCGACGCGCACCTCCCACTCCCGCCCCGCCACGTCGAGGCGCTCGGTGCTCGCGCCGTCCAGATCGCCCCGGGCGGGCAGGATGACGCCGCCCCCGTCGCGGATCTCGAGGACCGTGTCCTCGGGCAGGTCGGCGAGCACCGCGTCGCCCAGCTGGTCGAGCCGGTGGACGCTCGCCACCACGCCGCTGAAGGCGGCGCGCCGGCCGGCGGGCGTCGGCGGGTGGCTCGGCAGGCGGCCGTACGCGGCCCGCACCGCGATGATCACCGTGCCGCCGAGCGCGGGCACCGACACCGGCGGCGTCATCCGGGCCCGGCCCGTGTCCCGCGCCGCGACGATCGCCGGCCGGACCTGCGGGTCGTAGCCGATGTCGATGCCGAGCAGCGCGTCGGCCACGGACGCCGGGGCGAGCAGCGCGACGGGGAAGAGCACCGCGCGGTCGCCGGCCGGCCGCGGCCGCTCGTCCCACGCCTGACGCTCGAGGATCGGCCGCCCGAAGTCGTCGCGCCGAGCGGCCGTGACGCGCGGCACCCAGCCCGCGAGCAGCCCGCCCCGCGCGGCGAGCGACACGGTGGCGAAGGCCTCGAAGCGCTCCGGGTCGATCCGATCGGAGCCCTCCACGAGCCCGCGCAGGCCTTCGAGCGAGACGAACACGGTGGCGAGGTGGAACCGCAGGGCGGCGGCCGTGGTCTGGGCGCGCGCCCCGCGCTCCTCGCGGGCGCGGTCCTGCTCGTGGTTCCACGCCACCACGGCGCCCGCGACCGCGATCGCCGCCACCAGCGCGGCGATGAGGTGTGGCAGCGCGCGGCGTGCCATGCGTGTCTGCTCCGGTCGCGGGGCGGTCGAGGTGGTCCTCTGCGGGGTGCGGCCCGGCGGGACGGACCGAGATCACGATACGACGTCCGGCGCACGGCGCAACGACGCTTTCGTCCTCTCAGCGTAGCGAATCGCCCGCCATCAGCGTTGCGTTCCGGCCCGGGATCGCATGCCGGCGGGGTCAGCGGGGCGAGGGGCCGCCGCCGTCGGCCGCGCCCGCGGCCCGCGCCAGCAGCACGGCGCGCTCGCGCTCGTTGGCCGTCATGGTCGCCGCGCGGCCGAACTCGGCGCGCGCCGCGTCGCGGCGCCCGAGGCGCTCGAGCAGGTCCGCGCGCACCGCCGGGAGCAGGTGGTAGCCGGCCAGGGACGGCTCGTCGGCCAGGGCGTCCGCGAGCTCCAGGCCGGCCGCTGGCCCGAAGGCCATGCCCACAGCCACCGCCCGGTTGAGCTCGACGACGGGGGAGGGCCGCAGCTGGGCGAGCGCGTCGTACAGGGCGGCGATCCCCGCCCAGTCGGTCTCCTGCGCCGTGCGGGCGCGCGCGTGGCAGGCCGCGATCGCCGCCTGGAGGGCGTACGGGCCGAGCGCCCCACCCAGCTCCTGGGCGCGCTGGAGCGCGGCCAGCCCGCGCCCCACCAGCACGTGGTCCCACCTGGCGCGGTCCTGGTCCATCAGCAGCACCGGCGCCCCGGTGCGGTCCACCCGCGCGCGCATGCGCGAGGCCTGCAGCTCCATGAGCGCCACCAGGCCGTGGACCTCCGGCTCGCGCGGCGCCAGGCCGGCGAGCACGCGCCCCAGGCGCATCGCCTCCTCGCACAGCGCGGGCCGCGTCCAGTCGTCGCCCGCGGTCGCGGCGTAGCCCTCGTTGAAGACGAGGTAGACGACCTCGAGCACGGACGCGAGACGCTCCGAGAGCTCCTCGCCGCCCGGCACCTCGAACGGCACCCGCGCCTCGGCGAGCGTGCGCTTGGCGCGCACGATGCGCTGGGCGACGGTGGCCTCGGCGACGAGGAAGGCTCGCGCGATCTCCCGCGTGGTCAGCCCCCCGAGCAGCCGCAGCGTGAGCGCCACCCGGGCGTCGGCCGAGAGCACCGGGTGGCAGGTCATGAACACCAGGCCGAGCAGGTCGTCCTCCACCGGGAAGTCGACCGCGGCCGCGAGGTCGGGCGCGGTCAGCTGCCGGGCCCGCAGGTCGCGGCCGATCTCGGCGTGGCGCTCGTCGAGCCGGCGGCCCCGCCGGATGAGGTCGATCGCGCGGTTGCGCGCGGTGGCCATGAGCCAGGCGCCCGGCCTGTCCGGGACGCCCGACCCCGGCCACCGCTCCAGCGCGGCGACCAGCGCGTCCTGCGCGAGGTCCTCCGCCAGGCCGACGTCGCGCACCATCCTGGTGAGCCCGGCGATCAGCCGTGGCGCCTCGATGCGCCACACGGCCTCGATCGCCCGGGCGGCGTCGGCCGCCACGGCCTCAGCCGGCGGCGCGGCGCTCGAGCTCCGCCCGCATGCGCTCCTCGGCGGCCCGCGCCTCGGGCGAGAGCTCCTCGCCGAAGTCCTCCGCCTCGAACACCTGGCGGATCTCGATCTCGGCGCCGCCGTCGAACGGGGCCCGCTTGATCCACTCGACGACCTCGTCGCGCGACGCGCACTGGAGCAGCCAGAACCCGGCAAGCAGCTCCTTCGTCTCGGCGAACGGCCCGTCGATGACGGTGCGCCGGTCGCCCTCGAACCGCACGCGCACGCCCTCTGAGCTGGGGCGGAGGCCCTCGCCGGCCAGCAGCACGCCGGCCTTCATCAGCTCCTCGTTGAACCTGCCCATCGCCTCGAGCTCCCGCGCCGTGGGCATCCGCCCCGCCTCGGTCTGCTCGTCCGCCTTCACCAGGACCATGAACCGCATCGTCGATCTCCTCCTGTGGGGTGGTCGCACATGGGTGACGAACGGGCGGCGCCCGGATCGACACGGCGCGCCGGACGATTGTGCTTGACGTGCGCGTGCCGCGTGACCGAGCCTCGCCGAGAGGCGTCCGGGAGGCACGCGAGGTGGGCACGCAGGCGGAGCGGTGCGCCGTCGTCGTCACGCTCGGCGTCGGCGACGAGGCCCGCGGCAGCGGCGCCGAGACGCTGGTCAGCGGCCTCATCCGGCACCGCGGCTGGGGCCCGGCGACGGAGACGGTCGAGTGGTTCTCGGTGACCCCCGACCTGCACGACGCGCTGCTGCAGGCGCGCGACGCCGATGCGCTGCGCCCCCGGGCGCGCGCCCGGGCGCTCACCGCGCAGGAGCTCTCGGCCCGCCCCGGGCCGTCCGGCCCCGGCCGGGCGGGCCTCGTACGCGAGTTCCGCATGCGCCGCGCGGGGCGGGTGCGGGCGCGCGCGCTGGCGATCGCGTTCGCGACGCCGGCCGAGGCCCGGGCGGCCGCGGCCCTCGCGGCGGCGGGCGGCGACGGTGCCGCCGGCGTGCGGCGGGACGTGCGCGGGTCGATCGTCCACGAACTGCACGTGACGGCGGATGAGCCGGCCATCGCGGCCGCCGCCGCCGCCGAGATGGCCGCCGGCCGCGCGGCGCGCCTGGCCCGGCAGCCCGAGGCGCCGCAGTCGGTGCAGCGGTACGCCGTGCGCCGGCCCGGCGGCCTGCCCGAGGCCGACGTCTACGAGTTCTTCTGGGCCGACGCGAGCCGCTTCCCCGCGGCGCTGCGGTCGTTCATCGCCGCCTTCGTCGGGCTCTTCCTGCAGCTGGCGGCCGCCGGGCGCGCGGCCTGGCGACGCGACGGCATGCCCGAGCCGGCCCCGCTGCCGCCGCGGCCGGTCTCCCGCCGCGCCCGCCTGCGCAGGGCCGACCGGGCCATGCTGGGTCTCGCCGAGTGGGTGCTGGCGGTGCCCGTCATCGTCATCAGCATCGGCGTGCTGGGGCTGGTGGGCGTGCTGGTGGCGACGCTCTGGGTCGACGGGCGGTCGGTCGGCGTGCGGACCGCCGTGGCGATCGTGGCGGGCCTCCTGCTGGCTGCCGTGGCGTGGGTGGGGCTGCTGCGGTACGAGCGCTCGGGCCGGACCGCCGCCACGACGGTCGGCATGCTGTTCCTGGCCGCCACCGCGGCCGTCGCGGCCGTGCGCGCGACGATGCGCGACGGCGACGTGGCCGCCGGCATCGCCGACGCGGTGGCGGTCGACGTGGCGTACGCCTTCCGCGGCGCGTGGATCCTGCTGTTCGCCTCGGTGGCCGCGGGCGTCCTGCTGATGGCGGCGCGCCTCGCGTGGACGGCCCTCGGCCGGCGCGGCCGCGTGCCCCGCGAGGCGCGCCGCAGGCGGCTGGCCGGCCTCGCGCGCGCCGGGCTCACCGCCGTCGTCTCGCTGGCGGCGGCCCCACTCGGCATCGCCCTGATCCTCGCCCTCGGCACCGCCGCGGTCGGCGGCGTGGCCCGGCCGCTCGCCGAGCGCAGCCGGCTCTACGGCGACGGCGGCGGCCCGGCCTGGGTGGTCGCCGACCCGGGCGACTGGCGGCCCTGGAGCGAGGCGCCCGACGCCTGGGGGACGACGGCGACGGCCTGGGAGTGGGGCTCGGCCCTGCACGGCGTCTCGGTGGCGCCGCTGGTCTACACCGTGCCGATCGCCCTGCTTGCCGGCCTCGCGATCGCGCTGGCCGGGGCCGTGCCGCACCTGGCGGCGGCCGCCGGTCGCCGGCTGCGCGGCGAGGCCCGGCCGCCGGCCGGCGGTCGGCAGGCCGACCGCGTCACCCGGGCGCTGTGGGCGCTCGAGACCGCCGGGCTGCCGGTGATCGGCCTGGCCGTCCTCTGCGGCGCCTACGCGGCCACGGCCACGTGGTGGCGCGCCCTGCCGCTGCCCTTCGCCGACGCCCTCCTCGGCGCCCGCACCGGCGTCTCGCAGACGAGCGCCGTGCTGGGCGGGGCGGTGGCCGTGCTGTTCTTCGGCGCGAGCCGGCTCGGGTGGAGCCCCGGCGCGCTCGCCACCGGAGGCACGGCGAAGGAGCTCCTGCGCGACGTGCTCGACCGCCCGTACGACGTCACCAGCTTCCTGCGCGAGCCGGTCTGGTGGCGGCCGTGGGCGTCGTGGCGGTGGTGGCGGGCGTGGCGCCGCCTGTGCGGGAAGGCGCCCGTGGCCCCGTCGCCGCGCCCGCTGCCGCGCGAGCAGATCCTGCGCCGCTACCGCGCCCTGCTGCGCCACCTGGACGAGGGCGGCCTCGGCCCGTCCGGCGGCTACGACCGGATCGTGTTCGTCGCCCACAGCCAGGGGACCGTCCTGACGACGACGCTGCTCAACGACGACCAGCCGGCGCTGCCGGACGACGTCCGCCTGATCACGTTCGGCTCGCCGTTGCGCCAGCTCTACGGGCGGCGCCTGCCGCGGCAGTTCGCCTGGGTGGGCGAGCTCGGCCGCGACGGCGCCTGGCGGCGCCACGTGCGCGGGGTGGCCGAGTGGTGGAACCTGGCGACGCCGGGCGACTACATCGGGCGCACGATCACCGCCGAGGTCGCGCTCGGGGGCTGGACGGAGTCGGACGGCGCCGCCGCTGGAGACCGCCCGCGGGACGTGCGCCTGGCCCGCGGCGCGCACAGCGACTACTGGGGCGATCCGCGCCTCTACGAGCTGCTCGACGCTCAGGTCTCGGCGCGGGCGACGGGCTCGCGGGCCGCCGGCCGGGGCTCGAGCTCGCCGGCGGGCGGCGGCCGCGCCGGGTGGTCGGCCTGAGCGACGTGGCGGCCAGGGCCCGAGGCGGGCGTCGGAGCGGGGCGCTCCCCGCGGGCGATCGCGGTTGGAAACGCCACGATGCGGAAATTTTCTCCGAAGTGCGCACACGAGTGCCCGGGCCTACCACCGAAGGGGGATGCGAGATGCGCGAGGGGCTCACGCGGCGGCAGGTGATCGGCGGGCTCGCGGTCGGGGGGCCGCTGGCCGCGCTCGGCCTGGCCGCCTGCGGCGGCGACGACGGCGACGCGGCGGCGGCCGCGGGCACCTCGGTCGCACGCGATCATTCCGTCCCCCAGGAGGCGTCGTTCGACCCTGGCCCGCCCGTGGCGCCGCGCGAGCCGCACACCACGTTCCCGGCGGAGGCGCCGCCGCGCTCCACCACGCGGCGCCACGAGATCGTGTTCGAGGTCGACGAGCACCTGCGCGAGATCGCCCCCGACCGCACGATGCTGGCCTGGGGCTTCAACATCCCCGGCCGGCCCGGCCGCGTCCCCTCGCCCGTGCTGCGGGTGACCGAGGGCGACCGGATCGACTTCACGCTGCGCAACACCGGTTCGCTGCAGCACTCGATGGACTTCCACGCGGCGAAGATCTCGTGGTCGCGCCACTACGGGGCCGTCGACCCGGGGGAGGAGGCGAGCTTCTCCTGGATCGCGAAGGTGCCGGGCGTGTTCATGTACCACTGCGGCGTGCCGCCCGTGCTGCTGCATGTGGGCCAGGGGCAGCACGGCATGATCATCGTCGACCCGAAGGACGAGTCGCTGCTCCCGCCGGCCCGCGAGTTCGCGATCTGCCAGACCGACCTCTACCCGGGCCGCAACGGCGAGATCTCCGACTACGCCCGCCTGCAGAAGGGTGACCCGGAGTTCGTCGTCTTCAACGGCTACGCCAACCAGTACACCGGCGAGAACGCCCTGCGCATCGAGAAGGGCGAGCGCGTGCGGGTGTTCGTGCAGAACGCGGGGCCGAGCCGCTGGTCGGCGTTCCACGTGATCGGCGCGCTCTTCGACCGGGTGTTCGTCGAGGGCATCTACCGGGAGAACCTCACCCGGGGCTCCCAGACGCTCAACCTGGCGCCCAGCCAGGGCGCTGTGGTGGAGTTCACCGTGGAGGAAGAGGGTAGCTACCCGTTCGTGTCGCACGACTTCCACGATCACGCGAAGGGCGCGTTCGGGCTGTTCACGACAAACGGCGAGAAGACGGCCGCCTCGGGATGACATGCTCCCCCCGGCAGGCAGACATCGATCGGAGGACTGCATGAGGACAGGACGTACCGCGGTGATGCTCCTGGCGGCGCTGCTCGCCGCGCTGAGCCTCGCGTTCCTCGCCGGTTGCGGCGACGACGATGATGAGGGGGCGGCGGGCACCACCACCGAGGCCACGACCGAGGCGACGGCTCCCGCCACGACCGAGGCCACCACCGGGGGCGAGCAGACGAACCCGGCCACGGGCGGCGCGACCACGCGCGCGAACACCGAGGACGAGGGCGAGGTCGAGGGTGACGCGGCCGCGGGGCAGCAGTTCTTCGCCGCCACCTGCACCGGCTGCCACATGAACAACGGCAAGGACGCCGGCGGCGTC
Source organism: Miltoncostaea marina (assembly GCF_018141525.1). Lineage (GTDB taxonomy): Bacteria > Actinomycetota > Thermoleophilia > Miltoncostaeales > Miltoncostaeaceae > Miltoncostaea > Miltoncostaea marina. Next base: position 2,498,808 of record NZ_CP064655.1, on the reverse strand, counting down.
GGGCCGCAGCTGGCCGGCCAGGGCCTGACGGCCGACGTGGTCGAGGCCACCGTGAAGAACGGCAAGGGCGCCATGCCGCCCGGTCTCGCGCAGGGCGACGACCTGGACAACGTGGTCGCCTACGTGGTGAGCCTGCAGTAGCACCGTGCCCGGGGCGCCCGCCGCCGGCGGTCGCCCCGGGTGACGCTCACGCCCCGGCCCGCTCCGAGGCGTCGAGCCAGGCCGCCTCGAGCTCCTCCCGGCGGCCCGCGAGCGCGCCGAGCTCGGCGGTCAGCTCGCGCAGCAGCACGTGGTCGGTCGCGCCGGCGGCCATCCGCTCGTGCAGCTCCCGCTCCCGCTGGCCGAGCCGGTCGAGCTCCCGCTCGAGGCGGGCGGCCTCCTTGCGCGCCGCCCGCAGCACCGCCCCCGGCGGCGCGGTCGGGGCCGCGGCGGGGGGCGCGGCGGGGGCCGGCCCCTCGGCCGCCGCGCGCCGGAGCGCCATGTACTGGTCGACCCCGCCGGGCAGGTGGCGCAGCCGGCCGTCGCCCATCAGCGCGTGGACGTCGTCGCAGACCCGCTCCACGAACCAGCGGTCGTGGCTCACGACGACGAGGGTGCCCGGCCACGAGTCGAGCAGGTCCTCCAGCGCGGTCAGCGTCTCGATGTCGAGGTCGTTGGTCGGCTCGTCGAGCAGCAGCACGTTGGGCTCGTCCATCATCAGGCGCATCAGCTGCACGCGCCGCCGCTCGCCGCCCGAGAGGTCGTCGACCGGCGTGCGGGCGCGGGCGCCGCGGAAGCCGAAGCGCTCGCACATCCCCGCGGCGGTCAGCTCGCGCCCGTCGCCGAGGCGGGCGCGCAGCCGCACCCGCTCCACCGCCTCCAGCACGCTCAGGCCGGCGGGCAGCTCGGCGGTGTCCTGGGAGAGGTGGGCCAGGCGCACCGTCACCCCGCGGCGCACCTCGCCGCGATCGGGCTCCAGCTCGCCGGCCAGCAGTCGCACCAGCGTCGTCTTGCCGGAGCCGTTGACGCCGACCAGCGCCACCCGCTCTCCCGGCCCCAGGCGCCAGGTCACGTCGTCCAGCAGGCGGCGGCCGCCCCGGCTCAGCGAGACGCCCTCGACGTCGAGCACGTTGCGTCCGAGCCGCGCCGTGGCGAAGCGCAGCAGCTCCGCGCGGTCGCGCGGCTCCGGCTCGTCGCCGATCAGCGCGTTGGCGGCCTCGATGCGGAAGCGCGGCTTCGACGTGCGCGCGGGCGGCCCGCGGCGCAGCCAGGCGAGCTCCTTGCGCAGCAGGTTGCGGCGGCGCTCCTCGCGCGCGGCCTCCAGCCGCTCGCGCTCGGCGCGGGCGAGCACCCAGGCCGCGTACCCGCCCTCGTAGCGGTGCACGGCGCCGTCGGCGACCTCCCAGGTGGCGGTGCAGACCGCGTCCAGGAACCACCGGTCGTGGGTCACCACCACGAGCGAGCCGCGCCGCGCGGCGAGGTGGCGCGCGAGCCAGTCAACCCCCTCCACGTCGAGGTGGTTGGTGGGCTCGTCCAGCAGCAGCAGCTCGGGGCCGTCGAGCAGCAGGCGCGCCAGCGCCACGCGGCGCCGCTCGCCGCCCGACAGCGCGCCCACCCGCGTGTCGAGCCCGGCGGGGAAGCGCGCGAGGGCCACGCCGCCGAGCAGCCCGTCGAGCACCGCCCGGAAGGCCGGGTCGCCCGCCCACTCGTGGTCCGCGCGGCCGCCCACGAGCTCCTCGCGCACCGTGCGCGCGCCGTCGAGGTCGTCGGCCTGGGCGAGGAGGGCCACGTCGAGTCCCCCGGCGCGCGTCACCACGCCGGCGTCCGGCTCCTCCGCCCCCGCGATCAGCCGCAGGAGCGTCGACTTGCCGTCGCCGTTGCGCCCCACCACGCCGACGCGCTCGCCGGCCGACAGGCCGAGCGAGACGTCGTCGAGGATCGTCCGGCCGGCGTAGCCGATGCCGACGGACTGCAGGCTCAGGAGGTTGCGGGGGGCGGCGGCCATCGGCCGCGCATCCTGCCGGGCCGGCGGCCGCCCCGCCCGCGGCTACTCCTCGCGCTCGGCCTCGCGCACGTCCGGCGGGGCGTCCTCGCGCACCTCGCCGGGCTCCACGGGCTCCGTGCCGGGCTCGTCCGGCGGGCCCTCGTCGGCCGGCCGCTTCGGGTTCTGGGTCATCGCTCCTCCTCCGTCGGTGCCGGGGCACCCGGGGCGTGCCCCCGCCCGACCGCCGCGAAACGCCGCCGGCGCGGTAGCGTCCCGGCCCGATGCCCGCCCGGACCGCCCTGCACGTGCTCGTCTTCTTCCCGCGCGGGGGCTCGGCGCAAGTCGTGCGCTACCTCGCGCGCCACCTGCCGCGCGGGGACGACGGCTGGCGCGCGCGCGTCGTGGCGGGCTCGCTCGGCGCGCCCGGCGAGCCGACCCACGCGGCGGGCTTCTTCGGCGAGGACGTCGAGCTGGTGGCCGTGCCGTACGACGACGCGGTCCGGGCGCCCGATCCGGTGATGGCGAGCCCGCCCATGCACCCGTCCTACGAGGAGCGCCCGGGCGCCCCCGACCGGGTCTTCGCGTCGCTCGACGACGCCGCGTACGGCCACCACGTGGCCGCCTGGCGCGGCATCCTCGGCGCGCCGGGCGTGCTCGACGGCGTCGAGGTCGCGCACCTGCACCACCTGACGCCCGCGCACGAGGCGCTCGTCCGCCTCGCCCCGGGGCTGCCGGTCGTGACCCACCTGCACGGCACCGAGCTGGCCATGCTGCAGCGCATCGAGGCCGGCGCGCCGTGGGCGCACGGGCCGGCCTGGGCGGAGCGCATGCGGCGCTGGGCGGCGCGCTCGTCGCGCGTGGTCGCGTCGTCGACCGCGGCCGTGCGGCTGGCCGAGGAGCTGCTCGGCATGGCGCCCGGCTCGGTCGGCATGGTGCCCAACGGGGTCGACCCCGCGATCTTCGACGGCGCCCGGGCCGCCCCGGGGGAGCGGGCCGCCGTCTGGCGCCGGTGGCTCGCCGATGACCCGCGGGGGTGGACGCCCGAGGACCGGCGGCCCGGCGCCGTGCGCTACGACGAGGCCCGGCTCGCGCCGCTGCTCGACCCCGACGCGGTCGTGGTGCTGTTCGTGGGCCGCTTCACGGCGGTCAAGCGCGCGCCCCTGCTCGTGCGCGCGCACGCCCGCGCGCGGGCGTGCCTGGGCCGGCCGCTGCCGCTGGTGCTGTGGGGCGGCTCGCCGGGGGAGTGGGAGGGCGAGCACCCCGCCCACGCGGCCGCCGCCTCGCCGGCCGGCCACGAGGTGTTCTTCACCGGCTGGCGCGGCCACCACGAGCTGGCCCGCGCCCTCGCCTGCGCGGACGTGCTCGCCGTGCCCTCGGTCGCCGAGAAGTTCGGCCAGGTCTACCTGGAGGCGATGGCGATGGGCGTGCCGCCGATCGCGTGCGACGCCGAGGGGCCGCCCACCTTCATCGAGGGCCGGGCCGACGCGCCCGCGCGGGCCGGGTGGCTGGTGGCGCCCGACGACGAGGAGGCGCTCGCCGCCGCGCTCGTCGCCGCCGCGGGCGACCCGGCCGAGCGCGCGCTGCGCGGGGCCAACGGCCGGCGGCTGGTGGCCGCCCGCTACACCTGGCCGGCGATCGCCCCGCGGGTCGCGGCGATCTACGACGAGGTGGCCGGGCCCGTCTGAGCCCCGGCCGGCGCGAAGACCAGCGCGGTCACGATCGGCCGGCCGCCGGGGATCTCCGCCAGCCAGCCGCCGCGCGGCGTGTTGCGCAGCCGCCCGCCCGCCACCAGCGCCGCCGATCCGCCGCCGTCGAGGTTGATCGCCTCCCGGGCGCCGAGCGCCGCCATCAGGGCCGCCAGCTCGCCCAGCGTCAGGCCGGCGTCGTGCGGGTGGCGGCCGTCGCAGACGACCGCGATCAGCTCGTCCGCCGTCACCCCGAGCGCCGCCCGCGGGTGGCGCCCGTCGGTGATGTCCGAGTCGAACTGCGCCGCGCCGGCCGAGAACCCCTCGTGGTCGTGGCCGTCCCGCGCCACCGCCCGGCCGTCGGCGACCAGCCGGGGGCCGGCCTGCAGCAGGTCGCCGGGGCCCGGCGGCAGCTCCCCCAGCCGGCCGATCGCCACGGCCTCGCCCGCGACCGCCAGGCACGAGCGGTGCGCCGGCCACGGATCGGCGAACGGCTCGCTCGGCACCCGCCGGCCGTCCACCCACAGCTCGCCGAGCGGCCGGGCCGTCCCCGAGACGAAGAAGCCGCCGACCATCGCCTCGCGCACGCCCCGCGCCGCGCACCACGCCGCCAGCGGCGCCGGCTCGTCGAGCAGCGCCACCCGCAGCCGCGTCCCGGCCCGCGCGTGACGCGCCACGTGCACGGTCGTGACCGCCCCGTCGCCCAGGCGCCAGCGGATGCGCCCGGCCCGCCCGGCGGCACGGACGCGTGCGCCCGGCGCCCCTGACGCCGGGGCGAGCGGGGGGAGGCTCGTCATGACACCCCATCGGCCGTCGCGGGCACGACTGGAGCCTCGCAACGCCCGCGGCGCCGGTGGTGACGCCGGCGTGAAGCCCCGTGGCGGTCCGCCACACGCCCGTCGGTGGCGGCGCCCCTCCGGCCGATCCCGTCGCCCCGCGACGTCCCGTCGCCGGGGGCTCAGGCGCCGACGAGGGGCGTCTCCCGCGCGCCGGGGACCCGGGTGGGCGGCAGGCCGAGCCGCTCGAGGCGCGGGGCGAGCAGGCGGGCGTCGCGGGGGGCGCAGCCGGCACCGTCGTTGTTGAAGTAGACGAAGACGTCGTCGTCGGGACCGAAGAGGCCCGCGAGCCGGCGGGCCCAGCCGTCGAGGGCGCCGACGCCGTAGCAGGGGTGCGGCGCGGCGCGGCCCTCGTGCAGCCGCAGGTAGCCCCAGGTGGCGGTGCGGCGCACCGCGGTGACGGGGCGCGAGTGCCGGTCGGCCATCGCGAGGGCGGCGTCGTGGCGCTCGAGGACGCGCCACGTCTCCGCGTGCGACCATGAGTCGTCGCGGGGCTCGAAGGCGACCCGGACGCCGGGCGGGAACTCGGCCAGCGCGGCGTCGAGCAGGCCGGCGTCGCGGCGCATGCCGGGCGGCAGCTGGACGAGCACGGGACCGAGGCGGTCGCCGAGGCGCCCGGCCACCTCCATGAGCCGCGCGACCGGCTGGGCGGGGTCGCGCAGGCGCCGGATGTGGCTGAGGTAGCGGCTCGCCTTGACCGTGAAGACGAAGCCGGCCGGGACGCGGCGGGCCCACGCGGCGGCCGTCTCGGGGCCGGGCAGGCGGTAGAAGGTGGCGTTGACCTCCACGGTGGCGAAGCGCTCGGCGTAGTGCTCCAGCCACAGGCGCTGCGGCAGGCCGGGCGGGTAGAAGCGCCCGCGCCACTGGCGGTACTGCCACCCTGAGGTGCCGATGAGCACGGCCATCCCGCCGGGGGTCTAGGCGCCCGGAGGGGCCGGGCCGGGCGCCCGGGCCACGACGTAGGCCTTCACGAACGTGAAGGCGAAGCCCCCGGGCTCGGCGGCGGCGTGGACGGCGGCGGCGATCCGCCGCCACATGGCCTCGCGCTCCTCCTCGGGCAGGTGGGCGATGAGCGCCGACTCGGTGGCGCGCTTGCGGGCGAGGAAGCGCTCGGGCGGCATCCGGCGCCGCCGTCGCTCGGTCCAGGCGTCGACCGGCTCCAGGCCGGCCGCCCGGGCGTGGTCCTCGAGCTCGCCCTCGGCGGCCTGCATGCGCGCGTAGGCGTCGACCAGCTCGGCGGGCACCGGCGGGTCGAGCCCGGCGATCAGGTCGCGGTACTCGCCGTCGGCCCCGGCTCCGGAGCACAGCACGCCCAGCGTGCCGCCCGGGCGCAGCAGGCGCGCCATCGCGGCGACCGCGCCGGCGCGGTCGGGCATCCAGTGGAGCGCCATCGCGCTCACCACGGCGTCGGCCGAGGCGGCCGGCAGCGGCATCGCGTCGGCCGGGGCGACCACGGCGTCGACCGCCACGCCGGGGAGCCCCCCGAGCCGCTCGAGGTAGCGCTCCACCATGGCCGGCGCCACGTCGACCCCCGTCAGGCGCCGCGCGCCCGCGCGCCGGGCCATCGCCCACGATGCGAAGCCGGTGCCGCAGCCCACGTCGACGACCTCCCGGTAGGGCGCGTCGGGCAGCGCGGCCACCAGCCGCTCGGCGCCCCGCCGGTTGGCGTCGAGCACGTCGTCGTACGCCGCCGCGGAGCGGTCCCAGCCTGCGGCGATGCCGGCGTCGTCGGTGGCCATACGGCCCCGTGATACCCGCTCGGGGGCCCGCCGCGGTTCCCGCGCGACGAGTTTTCGACGACCGCCGCGCCATGTGCTGATCGGCACGTGCGGCGAGATCCCGCACCGCCTCGCCGACCCGGCGAGATCCCGCTTGCCAAGCGGCTCATCGTGCCGTCTGTGACGAGCCGCCAGGCGCCGATCCACGCGTACACTCCCTGTCGGAAGTAGTCGACTCAGGGGCGTGACATGGGGGCATACGAGGACGACGTCCAGGCGATCCAGCGCTACATGGACGATCCGATGTTCGATGGCATCACGCGCGTGTACAGCGCGCGCCAGGTGATGGAGCAGCGGGGCAGCGTGCCGCAGGAGTACACGGTGGCGCGCGACGCGGCCACGGCGTTCCGCGCCCGCCTGCGCGAGATGTTCGCGGAGGGCAAGTCCATCACCAGCTTCGGGCCGTACTCGCCCGGGCAGGCGGTGCAGATGAAGCGCGCCGGCATCGAGGGCATCTACCTCGGCGGCTGGGCGACGTCGGCCAAGGGCTCCAGCGACGAGGACCCGGGCCCGGACCTGGCGAGCTACCCCCTGAGCCAGGTGCCGAACGAGGCCGCCGGCCTGGTGCGCGCGCTGCTCACCGCGGACAAGAACCAGCGGTTCGCCCGGTCGCGGATGACCGACGCCGAGCGCGCCGCCACCCCCGAGGTCGACTTCCGCCCGTTCATCATCGCCGACGCCGACACCGGCCACGGCGGTGACGCCCACGTCCGCAACCTCGTCCGGCGCTTCGTCGAGGCGGGCGTCCCCGGCTACCACATCGAGGACCAGAAGCCGGGCGCCAAGAAGTGCGGCCACCAGGGCGGCAAGGTGCTCGTCTCCTCCAACGAGCAGCTCACCCGCCTGAGCGCGGCCCGCTTCCAGCTCGACATCATGGGCGTCCCCGGCCTGATCGTGGCCCGCACCGACGCCGAGGCGGCCAACCTCCTCGAGAACGCCACCGACACCCGTGACCAGCCGTTCATCCTCGGCGTCACCAACACGTCGGTGCCGTCCTACAAGGCCACCTACCTCGCGATCATGCGCCGCCTCCACGAGAAGGGCGTGACCGAGATCAACGGGCACAAGCTCTTCGACGTCTCCGAGGCCGAGCTCGCGAAGGCCGACGAGTGGCTGCAGGCCCAGGGGCTGCTGGAGGCCGCCGACGAGGCCGCCCGCCGCTACGCCGAGGAGGGCCTCTCCCCGCTGGACACGCTCGACTCGGTCGCCGACCGCTTCATCGAGCTGTGGCAGACGGAGTCCGGGCTCATGACGCTCGGCCAGGCCGTCGCCGAGGCGATGCAGTTCCGCGCCGACGAGGCCGCCGAGCTGCCGATGACCGTCGAGGAGTGGCTGGAGTTCGCGCGCACCGCGTCCTGGTACGACGCGCACGCGAAGGCCGCCGAGATGGGCGTCGACGTCACCTGGGACGCCCTGCTCGCGACCACGCCCGAGGGCTACTACCAGGTGCAGGGCGGCATCCCGTACGCGATCGCCAAGTCGCTCGCCGCGGCGCCGTTCGCCGACCTGCTCTGGATGGAGACCAAGACGGCCGACCTGAAGGACGCGAAGGAGTTCGCCGACGCGATCCACGCCGTCTACCCGGACAAGATGCTCGCCTACAACCTGTCGCCGTCCTTCAACTGGGACACGACCGGCATGAGCGACGACGAGATGCGCGCCTTCCCGGAGGAGCTCGGGAAGATGGGCTTCGTCTTCAACTTCATGACCTACGGCGGCCACCAGATCGACGGCCTCGCGGCGGAGGAGTTCACCACCGCGCTGCGCGAGGACGGCATGCTGGCGCTGGCCCGCCTGCAGCGGAAGTTCCGCCTGCTGGAGTCGCCCTACCGCACGCCGCAGACGCTCGTCGGCGGCCCGCGCGCGGACGCGGCGCTCGAGGCCGCCTCCGGCTACACGGCCACCACGAAGGCGATGGGGGCCGGCTCCACCCAGCACCAGCACCTCGTGCAGACCGAGGTCCCGCCGAAGGTCCTGGCCGGCTGGCTCGAGGAGTGGAAGGCGTACAACAAGATCGACACGCCGCTGAAGGTCTCGCTGCGGCCGCACACCGCGGGCGCCGACCTGCTCGAGCTGAGCGTCGGCAACGGCGACGGCGACAAGCTGGCCAACATCGTCTTCGCGACGATCCACGACCGGCGCGGCCGCGTGATCCTCTCGGTGCGCGACCAGAACACGTTCGACACCTCGCTGCGGCGCAAGCGCCTCATGACGCTGCTGCACCTGTTCCTGATCCACCGCTACAAGGCCGGCGCGATCCACTACCTCACGCCGACCGAGGACAACCACGCGGCGGCGGCGAGCATGCGCAAGCGCGGCATCTTCGAGAACACCTACGACGAGGTCGGCGAGATCATCGTGGCCGACATCGACACGGGCCACGTGGCGAAGCTCGTCAAGCCGGAGAGCGCCGAGCGCCAGCAGCTGATCACCACCTCCGGCCAGGGCTGACCCGGCCGGACACGCACGCAGCACCAGGAGGCCCCGCCGCACGGCGGGGCCTCCGTCGTCCGGGGCTCAGCCGCCCCGCAGGCGCTCGAACCCCGCGACGAGCGCCGCGAGCCCGAACTCGAACAGGGCCTCGTCCCCCGGGGTGCCCAGCGAGCCGACCAGCTCGCCCACCAGCGGCCGCGCCGTCGAGAGCGCCGCGAGCTCGTCGGCGCCGACCGGGGCCGCCTCGTCGCCGGCGGCGCGCTCGACCATGCTCGCCCCGATCACGTAGCGGATGACCGTGCGGAGGGCCCGGATGGCCGCCGCGCGCTCGAAGCCGCCCTCCAGCAGGCGGGCGATCGCCGCCTCGGCCACGTCGCTGCCCGCCACGTAGGCGCGCTCCGGCGCGGCGGCCAGCAGCGCGAACGAGCCGGGGTGGGCCCGGGCCAGGGCGCGGTAGGCGCGGGCGAAGCGCAGCAGCGCCTCGCGCCAGTCGCGGCCGGCGGCCGGGCCCGACGCCGCGAGCTCGGCGAGCAGCAGCTCGCGCACGCCGTCGAGGATCGCCTCCTTGCCGCGCACGTGCTTGTAGAGCGACATGGCCTCGACGCCGAGCTCGGCGCCGAGGCGGCGCATGGTGAGCGCCTCCAGCCCGCGCTCGTCGATGAGGTCCATGGCCGCCCGCACGATGCGGCCGGCGCTGAGCGGTCGTCTGGGCCCCCCGGTTGACATGCGCCTGAGTCCCCACCTAGCGTACGGTGCCAGCAGGGTTACATTGTAAGCCGACCTCAGGAGCCGAGACGATGCCCCAGGCCGACGCCGGTCCGCCGCCCGCCGACCAGATCCCCGACGTCCCCCTGCTGAAGGCGCTCGGCGACCGCCGCAGCATCCGCTACTTCGACGCCGACCGCCGCGTCGAGCCGTGGAAGATCGAGACCATGCTGCAGGCGGCCCGGTTCGCCTCGTGCCAGGGCAACATCAACTGCACCGAGGCGATCCTGGTCGACAAGGAGACCTGCGAGGTCTGGGACGAGCTGGAGGAGTGCGTCTCCGGCTTCAACGTCCAGATCATCAACCAGGCGTCGCACCTGATCATCTGGCTCACGAACCTCAACGCCTGGTACGGGCGCGCGGTCGACGGCATCTCGACGGTCAGCCTGGCGGGGGCGACCACGAAGTACCACGGCTGGAACTACGAGTTCTCGATGACCCAGACGATCCCGCGGCTGATGAGCTTCCCGCCGGAGCGCACCGAGAACCTGCTGCGCTTCGAGACCGGCCAGGCGGTGGCCCAGGCGATGGCGGCGGGCGTGTCGCTCGGCCTCGGCAACATCCTCATCGCCTTCGGCCGCAAGCCGGGCGGCGTGGAGAAGGCCTTCGGCCTGCCGCCGCACTACCGCTTCACCTGGGGCCATGCGGTCGGCTACCCGCTGGAGAACCCCAACGCCGGCGGCCAGCGGCCGCGGCTCAAGTTCGAGAGGCTCTTCCACGACAACGCGTTCGGCACCCCGCTGCAGAGCAACCCGGCCACGGTCGAGATGCTCAGGGAGAAGGGGCTCATCCAGGAGCAGGCCCCGCTCGAGGGCCGCATCGAGGAGATCGTCGACATCGCCGAGCGCCACGGCCGCGACCCGGGGATGCTGTTCTTCCCGGCCCGCGAGATCCGGCGCCTGATGAACGACCCCGACTGGGACCTCGGCCCGCGCATCCGCGCCTACGCCGAGCACGTCCTGCAGACCGAGGACCTGCCGGACTACCCGGACGAGATGCGCGCCACCTTCCAGCGCCTGATGGAGGAGCACGGCATCGACGCCTCCAAGTTCCTCCCGGACGAGGGGTAGGCGCGGCGTGGCCTACGAGGACATCCTCTACGAGGTCGCCGGCGGGCGGGCGACGATCACGATCAACCGACCCGAGCGGCTCAACGCGTTCCGCGGCCAGACCATGCTCGAGCTGTGCGACGCGTTCGAGCGCAGCGCCGACGACGAGTCGGTGGGCGTCATCGTCTTCACCGGCGCCGGCGACCGGGCGTTCTGCGTGGGCGGCGACGTGCGCGAGCCCACCCGCACGATGAGGGAGAAGCGGGCCGGCCACATCATCGGCCCGCGGCTCGCCTCGGCGATGCGCAACAACGGCAAGCCGATCATCTGCCGCGTGCGCGGGTACTGCATCGGTGGCGGCAACGAGCTCAACATGGTCTCCGACCTCACGATCACCGACACCACCGGCCGCTTCGGCCAGGCCGGCCCCAAGATCGGCAACGCGCCGCTCTGGTGGGGCTGCCAGCTCATCCCGGCCGTGGTCGGTGAGAAGAAGGCGCGCGAGGTCCTGTTCCTGACGCGCCAGTACAGCGCGCAGGAGGCGCTCGAGATGGGCCTGGTCAACGCGGTCGTGGAGCCGGAGGAGCTCGACGCCGAGGTCGACCGCTGGTGCGAGCAGATCCTGCGCCGCTCGCCGCAGGGCCTGCGCCTGGCGAAGATCGCCCTCAACGCCGCGACCGACCAGCTCTACTCGTCGGTCAACCACGGGATGGAGCTCATGGCGCTCAACCACGTGTACGGCCCCGAGCCCAGGGAGGGCATCGCCTCCTTCCAGGAGAAGCGCGCCGCCGACTGGCGCAAGTTCCGGGAGGGCCAGGGGCCCGAGCCGGGGGAGCCGGGCGCCTGATGGCCGAGTGGAGCGACTGGTACGCGCGCGAGGACCCGACGGGCTGGGTGCTGCCGCGCATCCTGCGCGAGCGGGCCGAGCGCCACCCCGACCGCGAGTACCTGCGCTACGCCGACCGGCCGTGGGTCTCCTACGGCGAGGTCAACGCGCGCGCCAACCGGGTCGCCAACGGGCTGATCGCCCGGGGCGCCCGCCACGGCGAGTCGGTCAGCGTGCTGCTGCCGAACTGCGAGGAGTTCGTGCCGGTCTGGTACGGCATCCTCAAGGCCGGCGCGGTGATGAGCCCGATCAACACCGCGTACAAGGGCGACTTCCTCGCCTGGACGATCAACCTGGTCGAGTCGCGCACGCTGTTCATCGCCGACCGCTACCTCGACCGGCTGGCGTTCGTCGCCGGCGACCTGCCGAAGCTGGAGCACGTGGTGGTGGTCGACACCGGGCAGCGGGAGGGCCCCGACCCGTCGCTGCGCTGGGAGACGCTCGAGGCGCTGATGGACGCGCCCGACGCCGAGCCCGACGGCGTGGCGCACGCGTGGACCGACGACGCCCGCATCATGTTCACCTCGGGCACGACCGGCCGCTCGAAGGGCGTCATCAAGCAGCACGCGGCCGACTACTTCTCGGCCCGCAGCGCCATCGAGTCGATGGCCGTGCTGCGCGGCTGCGCGCCCGGGGACCTGCGGGACGAGACCTACTTCTCGTGCCTGCCGCTGTTCCACTCCAACGCCCAGGTGCTGTGCGGCTACCCGGCCCTGCTGGCCGGCGCGCGGGTGGCGTACGTGGAGCGCTTCTCGGGCAGCCGCTTCTGGCGGCAGGTGATCGACGCCGGGGCCACGACCTTCAACGGCATCGGCGCGATCCTCTACTTCCTCTGGAACCAGCCGCCCTCGGAGCTCGACCGCGCCCACCGGGTGCACACCATCTCGGCCGCCCCGGCCCCGAAGGACATCTACCACGCGTTCGAGGAGCGCTTCGGCGTGCGCCTGACCGAGGGCTACGGGCTCACCGAGACCGGCGTCGCCACGATGATGGACCCCACCCGGCCGCCGCGCCTCGGCAGCTGCGGCGTGGCGAACCCGGGCTACGAGGTGACCATCGTCGAGCCGGGCACCGACAAGCCGCTGCCCCCCGACACGCCGGGCGAGATCGTGGTCGACATGAAGATCCCGAACATCGTCATGCGGGCCTACTACGGCATGCCGGAGAAGACCGCCGAGGACTTCCGCAACCTGAAGCTCCACACCGGCGACCTCGGCCGCATGGACGCCGACGGCTACGTCTACTTCATGGACCGGGTGAAGGACTACATCCGGCGCCGCGGCGAGAACGTCTCCTCGATGGAGGTCGAGCGCCAGGTCTCGGACCACCCCGCCATCAAGGAGGCCGCCGCCATCGGCGTCAAGGCCGGCGAGGGCGCCTCCAGCGAGGACGAGATCATGATCGTCTGCATCCCCGAGGGCGACGCCCCGGATCCGGCCGAGCTGACCCACTGGATGGCCGAGCGGATGCCGTACTTCATGGTCCCGCGCTACATCCGCTTCGTCGACGCGCTGCCGAAGACCCCCACCGAGCGCGTGCAGAAGGTGAAGCTGCGCGAGGAGGGCATCACCCCGGACACCTTCGACCGCGAGGCGGCCGGCATCCGCATCCAGCGCTGATCACGGGCCCAGGAGCGCCGCGGGGACGACGGCGACCCCGTCGCGGCGGCGGTAGGCCTCCGTCCCGGTCGTGACCACGACGGCGTCGAGCAGATCCGGGCCGACCTGCTGCGCGAGCCAGTGCAAGTGGCGCACGTCGTCGTCGCCGACGGCCCGGGCGAGCTTCACCTCGATGGCCACGATCCGCCCGTCGGCGCGCTCGACGATGAGGTCCACCTCGCGCGCGCCCGAGTGCAGGCGCAGGTGCGCGACCCGCGCCTCGGCGCGCTGCGCGTAGACCCGCACGCTCTGGGTGACGAGCGACTGGAAGAGCGCGCCGATCAGCGGCCCGCGGCGCGGGAGCGGCGGGCCGGCCGGTCGGCCCTCGAGCAGGCCGTCGACATCGAGGCCGAGCAGGCGCGCCGCGAGCGCCGGATCGACGAGGTGGTGGACCGGGCCCGCGGACAGGCGCGCGAGCCGGTTGCGGCTCGGTAGCCATGCCGGGAGCGGCTCGACGATGAATAGCCGCTCGAGCGCCTCGCGGTAGGGGCCGGTGGTGGTCTTCGCCGGCTTCTGCCCCTCGCCGCCGGTGGCCGCGTCGCGGATCGCCTCGTAGGAGGCGCTGGTCCCCGAGGCCGCCGCATAGGCGGTCATCCATCGCCGGAGGATGTGCGGTGACCGGACCCGGTGGCCGATCTCCTCGAAGTCGCGCTCCGCCAGCCGCTGCAGGTACCCGTCGAGCTGGGCGCGGAGCGCCCGGCCGCTCAGCCCGCGCATCCCGGGGAAGCCCGAGCGGACGATCGCGGACGCGTAGTCCTCCAGCCCGACCGGGCTCTGTCCCGCCACATCGGGGCGGTCACCGCGCAGCAGCCGCTCGAGGCTCACCGTGGGCGTCGCAAGCGCCCGCTCGGCGAGTGAGAGCGGACGCATGCGGAGCGTGGCGATCCGCCCGGCGCCGGAGTGCGCGGGAGCCGTGAGGGGCGCCGCGGATCCCGCGAGCAGGAAGCCGCCCGGCGGGGCGCCCTCGTCGACCGCCCTGCGCACGCGGTCCCACAGGAACGGGGCGCGCTGCCACTCGTCGAGCAGCACGGGCGCCGCCCCGGCAAGCGCCGCCGAAGGATCCGCCTCGGCGATGGCCAGCTGCTCCGGGTCGTCCAGCCGTCGCACCGTCCGGGCCCGCCGCGCCGCGCTCTCGGTCTTGCCGACCGCCTTCGCGCCCTCGAGCGCGATCGCCGGGAGCGCCGTGATCAGCTCGTCCAGCTCGTCATCGACCACCCTGCGGACGTAGTCGTCCACTCGCGCTCCTGGGCCGCCCGGTATCACGCTACCGTTTCGCGCTGGTTGACGCTACCGTTTCGCACGTACCGACGCTACCGTTTCGCGCATATCAACGCCACCGTCTCACAGCCCTTCGCCTTCCCGTATCGCGTTTCGCCCGTCCCGACTCGCTCAGTCCGATTCCACGGAGCTTCTCCGAGCGGTGACAGGCTCGGTTCGACTCAGACGAGTTCCAGATCCTCGTGGTGGCCGAGAAGTACCAGACCGGCTTCGACCAGCCCAAGCTCTACGCGATGTACGTCGACCGCACGTTGACCGGCATCGCCGCGGTGCAGACGCTCTCGCGCCTCAACCGCACGATGGAGGGCAAGGACGGCACTGTCGTCCTCGACTTCAGCAACGACGCCGAGGACATCCAGAGGGCCTTCGAGCCCTACTACGGCGCGACCACCGCCACCCCGACCGACCCGAACCTGCTCTACGACACCCGCGCGCGGGTCGACGAGTACGGGGTGATCCGGAGGGACGAGGTCGAGCGCATGACCGACCTGTTGATGGCGCCGCCGACGCGGTCGAGTCACGGGCGCATCCACGCGGCCCTGCAGCCGGCGGTCGACCGCTTCCACGCCGATCTGAGCGAGGAGCGCCAGGAGGGCTTCCGCGACGCCCTCGACGCGTTCGTGCGCACGTACGCCTTCCTGAGCCAGCTCGTCACCTTCGGCGACGTCGCGCTCGAGCGCGAGTACCTCTTCGGCAAGGCACTGGCCCGGATGATCCGGCGCGCTCCCGGCGAGCAGATCGATCTGGGCGAAGCCGTCGACCTGAGTCATCTGAAGCAGGAGCTGACGTTCGAGGGGTCGATCGCGCTCGACGGGACCGACACCGGCCTGCCGGCGAGCCTGGGAGGAACGGGCAAGCGGGTCGAGCCCGAGCAGGAGTCGCTCTCCACGATCATCGACCAGCTCAACGAGCGCTACGGGCTCAACCTCACCGACGCCGACCGGCTGCACCTCGACGCCGTCGCCGAGAACATGGTGGCCGACGTGACCCTGCAGCAGCAGGCTGCCGCCAACACGCGCGAGAACTTCGGCATCGGCTTCGAGAAGCGCTACACCGACGCCCTGATCCAGCGACTGTCGAGCAACCAGGACCTCACCTATCGCGTCGTCGGCTCCGACGATCTGCGGGCGGACGTCATCGCGAGCTATCTGCCGCTGATCTACGGACGGGCGAAGGTCGCGAATCAGGAGCACTGCCCGATCGGCGAACTGCTGGGGCGGGTCGAAGACGCGCACCTGGAGTGGAGGTCCACCTTCCGCCGGGACGTCGTGAAGGGCGAGAAGTCGAAGGCGATCGAGACGGCCACGCTCAAGACGATCGCCGCCTTCGTCAACAGCGCGGAGGGCGGGACGCTCCTGATCGGCGTCGCCGATGACGCCGATCCGGTGGGGCTGGAGGCCGACTACCTGACGCTGCGCAAGCCGGGCGAGGACGACGCCGATCTCTTCCAGCTCGCGCTGCACCAGGCGGTGCTCAACGCCGTCGGCGCGGCAGCGGCGACCAGCGTCACCAGCCAGATCCACGAGGTGGGCGGTGCGGACGTGTGCCGGGTCCACGTCAAGCCGTCGGCGCATCCCGTCCACGCCACCGTGACCACGGTCGCGAAGGACGGCTCACACCAGAAGGCGGCCCGGTTCTCTGTGCGCGTGGGCAATGGCACCCGGGAGATCACCGACGAGATCGAGCTGCAGAAGTACATCGCGCAGCGGTGGGGCAAGAACGGTGGGCTCTGACGGATACGACGCGGGCGGCGGTCGTTCTCACCCCGGGATGAGCCCCTCCTCGGCGTCGTCGAGGTAGCCCGACACCTCGTCGAGCGTGGTGTCCGCCCCCGGCACGACGACGTCGGAGGCCACGAAGTCGTCGTCGGCGACGGGCGTGCCGACGTCGTCGATGGTCTCGATCAGCGCCCGCAGGGCGGCCTGGAAGGCCTCCTGGTCGCCGGCCGCGATGGCCGCCTCCACTGCGTCGTCGGCCCGCTCCACGGCGGCCACGTCGTTGTCGTCGAGGTAGTACTGCCCCGAGCCGAGCACGCGGATGATCATCGGGCGCCCTCCCCGAGCTCGCCGGCGGACGGCGATCCGGCGCCGATCTCGCCCTTCAGCCGCGCCAGGTCCTCCTCGACCGCGCTCTGCGACGAGAGCGCCGCCAGCTCGCGGTCGACCACGTCGCCGCCGGTGCTGAGGTCGTCGAGCGCGCCCGACTCGAGCAGCTCGTCGATCGCGCCGGCGCGCGCCTGCATAGTCTGCACCTTGTCCTCCGCCCGCTCCATGGCCATGCCCACGTCGGCCATGTCCTCGGAGATGCCGCTGAACGCCTCGCCGATGCGCGTCTGCGCCTCGGCCGCGCTGTACTGCGCCTTGATCGTCTCCTTGCGCACCCGGAAGGCCTCGATCCGGGTCTCGAGCTTCTGCTCGGCGGCCGACAGCTTGTCCTGCTCGGCCTGGAGCTGCTCGCGCTGGGCGCCGATCGACCCGAGCTGCGCCTGCACGCCCGCCTTGCGCTCGAGGGCGGTGCGGGCGAGGTCCTCGCGCCCGGCGGCGAGCGCCTGGCGCGCCTGCCCCTCCAGCTTGACCACGCCCTCCTGCAGCTTGGCCTCCTGCAGCTCGAGCCGCTTCCTGCTCGTCGCCACGTCGGCGACGCCGCGCCGCACCTTGGTCAG
Organism: Miltoncostaea marina; assembly: GCF_018141525.1. Lineage (GTDB taxonomy): Bacteria > Actinomycetota > Thermoleophilia > Miltoncostaeales > Miltoncostaeaceae > Miltoncostaea > Miltoncostaea marina. Next base: position 2,481,815 of record NZ_CP064655.1, on the reverse strand, counting down.
CAGGTCGCGCTGGCGCTCGTAGGAGTAGTCGAGCATCTCGTTCGGGTCCTCGGCCTGGTCGAGCGCCCGGCTGGCCTTGGCCCCGAAGATCGCCTTGAGGCGACTGAAGAACGACACGGCCGTCCCCCCTGGGGTGAGTTTTCGTCCGGCCCGGTGACGCTACCCCGATCCGGGGTAGGGGAAGCGCATGACGCGCATCCGCTCCCTGATCGCCGTGCTCCTCGCCGCCGCCGCCTGCGGCCTGGCCGCCGCGCCGGCCGTCGCGCTGGTGGACCTGGCGGCGGTGGCCGCCGGTGACGTCACGGTGGAGCAGGGCACGCCGATCCGCGACGAGGCGCGAACCCGCCTGGAGGCGGCGGCGCAGGAGCTGCGGGCGGCCGGCACGCCGGTCAAGTTCATCGTGCTGGCGCGGCGGCCGGACGACCCGTTCGCCTACGCGCGCACCGTCCGCGCCGACCTGCGCTTCGACGGCGACGTGCTGGTGCTGTCGGCCGAGCCGCGCAACCTCGCGATCGCCTCGCCGCTGTCGTCGAGCACGCTCAACCGGGTCTACGACCAACGGCTCGGCGACCTGCGCGCCGAGCCGGTCGCCGGCACGATCGCGGTGGCCCGCGACCTCGCGGCGCTGCGCTCGGGGGCCGGTGCGGCCGCGGGCGCGCCGGCGGCCGGGGGGCGCGACGGCGGCTCGGGCGGCTCGGCGGGCGCCGTGCTGCTGGTGATGCTGCTGATCGGCGGCGGGGCGGTCGCGATCGCGGCCATCGCCGGCCGTCGCCGGCGGCGCGTCGCGGCCGAGCGCGAGCTGACCGCGGGCGCGGCGGCGCTCGAGCCGCTGGTCGACGCGCTCGCCGCGCAGATCTCCGACCTCGAGGACGACATGGCGGTCGGCGGCGAGCGGGCGACGGCGGCGGCGCCGCACCACGAGGCGGCCGTGCTGGCCTACGGCGAGGCCCGCGACGCGATGTCGGCCCCGCCCACGCCCGCCGGCGTGCGCGCGGCCGGCGAGACGCTCGAGCGCGGCCTGCACGCCGCGCGCCGCGCGCGGGCGGCGCTGGAGGGCCGGCCGCCGGACGAGGCCGACGCCGAGCCGCTCCTCGAGGGCATGTGCGCGTTCGACCCCAAGCACGGCCGCGCCACCGACACGGTCGTGATCAGCACGCCGGGCGGTGACACCGCCGAGCTGCCCGCATGCGCACGCTGCGCCGCCCAGATGGCCCGGGGCGAGCAGCCACGCTTCCGCGAGGTGGAGGAGGACGGCCGGCTGGTGCCGTACTGGCGGTCGCGGGGCATGGCGGGCGGCATCGGCTACGGGTTCGGCGTGCCGGTGCTGGGTGGCGCGCTCGCCGGCCTGATGCTCGGCGGCCTGCTGGGCGCGGGCACCGCGGACGCCGCCGGCGGCTGGGACGACCCCGGCGTCGGGGGAGGCGACGTCGGCGATTTCGGCGGGGGTGGCGGCTTCGGCGGGGGCGATTTCGGCGGAGGCGGCTTCGGAGGTGGCGACTTCTGACCCTCCGGGGGGCGCCCCGGACTGCGCGGACGGGGGGTGCCCCGCCGCCGCCGGCTCGGGGACGCTCCCGGCGACATGTCGCCGCCAGACGATCCCGCCGCCGGGACGGTCGCGCCCCCGCCACCGCCGCCACCGCCACCGCCCGCGCCGCTCCCGGAGCCCGAGCTGCTGCTGGCCGAGGCGCGCCGCTGCGTGGAGCGCCACCTGCGCCATCCCGACCCCGCCCGGCGCAACCGCCTGCTGCGCCGCCTGACGGCGATGGAGGTGGCCGACCTCGCGACCCTGCGCGCGCGGCCCGGCGCGCACGACGCGCGAGAGGTGCGACGCGCCTACCGGCGCTGTGGGACGCGGTCGCCGGACCGCCGCCGCCCGGCACGCGCGCGACGGTCGTGCGGGTGCGGGTGCGGGTGCGGCGGCGGCGGGGGAGCTGACCGGCGGGGCGGGGCCCGCCGGGGGGCGCTAGGCGACCGGGCGGCGGCTCCCGCGCTTGACCCGGTTGCGGCGGGGGGTGGCCGGGTCGCCCTGCGGGGCGGCCGGGCGCGAGCGCGGCCGGGCGGGCGGCGCGAAGGCGGAGCCCCGGCGGCGGCTGCCGTAGACGACGCGCGGGGGCGCCATGGGGTAGCCGGTCTCGGCCCAGCGCTCCTCCAGGCCCATGTTCGCGGCGATGCGCGCCATGCCGTCGGCGTCGGTGGGCGTCACGAGCGTGACGGCGCGGCCGGTGCGGCCGGCGCGGGCGGTGCGCCCGACGCGGTGGGTGTAGGCGTCCTGGTCCTCCGGCGGGTCGAAGTTGACCACGAGCCCGATGTCGTCCAGGTCGATCCCGCGGGCGGCCACGTCGGTGGCCACGAGCACGCGGGCGCGCCCGCTGGCGAAGCGCTTGAGGGCCTTCTCGCGGGCGGCCTGGGTCAGGTCGCCGTGCATCGCGGCGGCCGACACGCCGGCCTTCTCCAGGCGCTCGGCCAGCCGGCCGGCGCCGCGGCGGGTGCGGCAGAAGACCAGGGTGAGCCCGTCCTCGCCCTCGATCAGCGACATGAGCTCGTCGGAGCGGGTGGACGCCGTGCAGGCGCGGAACGACTGCTCGAGGCGCTCGGAGAGCTTCTCGCCGTCGGCGACGGAGCTGTCGCGCATGCGCATGCGCTCGGCGTCGCGGGTGAAGCCGTCGGCCACCGAGCCGACCGCGCCCTCGAGGGTGGCCGAGAAGAACATGGTGTGGCGCTCGCGCGGTGTCTGGCGCACGATCGCCTCGACCTGGGGCAGGAAGCCCATGTCGAGCATGCGGTCGGCCTCGTCGAGCACCAGGATGCGGATGCCCTTCAGGCTCACGCGCCGCTGGCGGGCCAGGTCGAGCAGCCGGCCGGGCGTGGCGATGAGGATGTCCGCGCGCGCGGCCTTCTTCGCCTGCGTCTCGAGGTTGACGCCGCCGTAGCAGACGGCCATCCGCAGGCCGGCGGCCGTCGCCAGGGGCGCGAGCTCCTCGTCGATCTGCACGGCGAGCTCGCGCGTGGGGGCGAGCACGAGGGCCGACGGCTGGGCGCCGCCCGGCTCGAGGCGCTCGATGATCGGCAGCCCGAAGGCGAGCGTCTTGCCGGAGCCGGTCGGGGAGCTGACCAGCACGTCGCGGCCGGTGAGGGCCGTGGGGATCACCATCGCCTGGACGGGGAACGGCGACGTGATGCCGCGCGCGTCCAGGGCCGCGCGCACGCGGTCGCTCACGCCGAGGCCGGCGAAGTCAACTGATGTCAATACGAGCTCCTTGCGGCCGCTCTGGCCGCGGTCGGACGGGAGACCACGCTCGACCGTCCCACCTTCAGGATGCTCAGAGTGAAGTGCTCTCCCACGGGCGACCGGATTGCCGCCCTGCTTCGACGAGGGTCGTCGAGAGTCTGGGCGGAGAGGATAGCCGACCGGGCGGCCGCCGCCCACCGGGCCGCGGATCGGGGGCCGTCTGTAGCCTGCGCACGATGGAGAGCGTGACCGAGCGGGAGTTCCGCGACACCCTCGCCCGCTGGGCCAGCGGCGTCACCGTCATCACCGCGACGCACGAGGGCGCGCGCTACGGCATGACCGCCGCCTCGTTCTCCTCGCTGTCGCTCGACCCGCCGCTCGTGCTGATCTGCGTCGCCCGCTCGGCGTACTCGCACGACGGCCTCGTGGGCGCCCCCGGCTTCGCGGTCCACATCCTCGGCGCCGAGCAGGCCGAGATGTCCGGGCTGTTCTCGCGCGCCGGGGCGGACAAGTTCGACGGCCTGGTGCAGGGGACCGGCGCCTTCGACGCCCCGCTGCTGCCGTTCGGCGTCGCGCGCCTGGTGTGCGAGCGCCACTCGACGCTCGACGGCGGCGACCACACCATCCTCGTCGGCCGGGTCGTGAGCACCGAGCTCGCCGGCACCGACCCGCTGATCTACTGCAACCGCGCCTACGGTCGCCTGCGGTAGGAGCCGCTCAGCGGCTCCACTTGATGGTGCATCCCACCGGCGGGGTGCTCGGCACCGCCGGCGACCGGCCCGCGAGGACCGCGTCGAGCGCGTCGCGCAGGTGGTGCGCGGTGACCGCGTCCGGGTCGGTGCTGTCGTCGATCGCGCCGTGGTACGCCACCCGGCCCGCGGCGTCGACCACGAAGACCTCCGGGGTGCGCTCGGCCCCGTAGGCCCGCGCCACCTCCTGGGTCGCGTCGTGCGCGTAGGCGAAGGCGTAGCGCCGCTCGGCGGCCCGCTCCACCATGCGCTCGAAGGCGTCGGCGGGCTGCACCCGCGCGTCGTTGGAGCAGATCGCCACCGTCACCACGCCCCGGTCGGAGTACTCGCGGGCGATCGCGTCGAACCGCGCCTCCCAGGCCTGCACGTAGGGGCAGTGGTTGCACCAGAAGGCCACGATGCGGGCCGGGGCGCCGGCGCCCTCGTCGAGGCCGACCTCGCCGCCGTCCGTGTCGGGCAGGCTGAAGCCGGGGGCCGGGTCGCCGACCGCGACGCTCACGCGGCCCGCCGGGCGGCGGCGGCGCGCAGGGCGGCCGCGAGGTCGTCGGCGTGGGGCAGCGGGCCGACCCGCCCGCCGGGCCGGCGGTAGGCGCGGCAGGCGTCGGCGACCGCCGGCCCGCCGGCCTCACCGCCGGGGAAGGGGTCGGCGCCCGCCAGGCGGTAGGTGGGCGAGCCGGGGAAGGCGAGGGCCGCCGCCTGGTCGTCGCCGGTCACCTCGACCGCGTCCACCGCGATCGGCACCCCGGCGCGCGCGGCCGCCGCGCGCAGCAGCTCGAGGCCCTCCTCGTGGGAGGGGCAGGAGCGGGTGAAGAGATAGGTCACGGGGAGCGGTTCCTGGGGCGGCACGCGGGCTATCGTACCGCCGTGCGCAGCCCCCGCGACGCCGGCGCGGCCGGAGCGTAGTTGCCGGTCGACCGGCGGCTCATCACGCTCACCGCCGAGGACGGCGAGGTCCACGACGCGCTCTTCGAGATCGACGAGCGGGCCGCGCGCGCCCGCACGCGGGCGACCGGCCGGCGCACGGCGCTCGTGCACATCCACGGGATCATGGGCAACTTCCTCGTCGGCACGCTGCGCTTCTACCCGGCGCCGCTGGCGCGGGCTGGCTTCCCGGTGCTGGTGCTGGAGACCCGGATGGCCAACGTCGGCCAGCTCTTCGGGCAGGCGATCTTCGAGCAGGCCATCAAGGACGTCGACGCCGCGGTGGTCTGGCTGCGCAGCCAGGGCTTCGACACGATCGTGCTGTCGGGCTACTCGAGCGGGGCGACGCTCGCCACCCGGTACGCCGCCACCCGCCACCTGCCCGACCTGCGCGGGCTGGTGTGCCTGGGCAACCCGTGGGGCCTGCCGCAGTCGATGCAGCGGCGCGCGGAGCGCTACGGGGCGACGCCCGACTACGGCGAGCTGATCGAGACCATCCGCCGCGCCATCGGCGCGAATCCGGACGATCCGGCCGAGGACCGGCTGTTCGTGGTCGAGCGCAGCCGCGGCCCCACCACCTCGCCGGCCGACAGCGAGGTCTACACCTACCGCACCTGGTGGCACTCGCGCGGCCCGGCGGCCACGTCGGCCATGGCGTTCCGCCAGATCGGTCAGGTGTGGGCGCCGATCCTGCTCGTGCAGGGCACCGACGACGAGGTCGTCTACTTCGAGGAGGCGGTGGCGCTCGCCCGGGTGGCCCGGCAGGCGGGCAACCCCGACGTCACGATCATGCGCATCGACGGGGCCGGCCACGCCTTCCGCGGGGCCGAGATCCCGACCCTCGACGCGGTCATCTCCTGGCTGCGCAGGCGCGCGTGAGGCCCGCCCGCCGCATCACCGCCCGGGGTGGCCGGCGCCACGTGCCGGTGTTCGGCGCGGACGACCGCGGGCTCGCGATCGACCTCGTCCTCACCCACACCGAGGACGGCCACAGCTGGGACGGGATGATCTTCCGCCCGCGCGGCGACCGCGAGCAGCGCCGGCGCCGGCTGGGCGTGATCGTGATCCACGGCTCGGTCGGCAACTACCTGACCGGCGTGCCGCGCAGGGTGTCGTTCGGGCTCGCCCAGGCGGGCTTCACGGTGCTGTCGGTCAACACCCGCATGGCCAACTACGGCGTCATCTTCGGCGGCGGGCTCATGCACCGCACGCCGCTCGACATCGACGCGGCCCTCGCGGTGATGCGCCGCCGCGGCTTCCGCCGCATCGTGCTGCTCGGCTTCAGCCTGGGCTCCACCATGGTCACCCACTACCAGGCGCTGCGCCAGCCGGCCGACGTGGTGGGCGTGTGCACGCTCGCGCACCCCGCGTCGCTGCCGGCGGCGCTGCGGCTGCGATGGGCCCACTACGGCGCCGAGCCGACCTACGAGGAGGTCGTCGAGGAGGCCCACCTGCGCCTGGCGCCCGACTTCGAGCGCACCCGCCGCGACGGCATCTTCATCGTGCGCCGGGCCCGCGGCTTCGGCGAGCGCCCGGTGGACGGCGAGGTGTGGAGCTATCTCGCCTGGTGGCACTCGCGCGGCCCGCGGGCGCCGCACGCCGAGTCGCGCCTGCGCATCGGGCACGTCACGGTGCCGCTCGCCATCATCCAGGCGGGGGAGGACGAGCTCGTGCGCGCCGCCGAGGGCGCCCAGCTCGAGTCCATCGCGCGTCAGGGGGACTGCCCGAGCGTGCTGCTGGAGACCATCCCCGGCACCGACCACGTCTTCACGGGAGCGGACACGGACCTGACCGAGGCCATCGTCGAGTGGCTGGACGAGCGCCTGTGAGCGGCGCGCGCGTCGCGGCGACGCTCCACACCGACCCCGGCTGCCCGTGGGCCTACTCCGCGCTGCCCGCGCTCCGCGCCCTCGAGTGGCGCTACGGCGACGCCCTCGCCTGGCGGCTGGTGGTGATCGGGCTCACCGAGCGCGCCGCCCAGTACGAGGCGCGGGGCTACACGCCGGCGACCAACGCGAACGGCAACCAGGCGTTCCGTGACCGCTTCGGCATGCCCTTCGCCGTGGCGCCGAAGCCGCGCGTGGCGGCCACCGGCCGCGGGTGCCGGGCCGTCGTCGCCGCCCGCCTCGACGCGCCCGGCTCGGAGTGGCGCGTCCTGCGGGCGCTGCAGCTCGCGAACTTCACCACGCCGCTGCTGCTGGACGACGACGCCCTGATCGCGGCCGCGCTCCGCGACGTGCCGGGCATCGACGCCGACGCCCTCGTGGCGCGCCTGGACGACCCCGACGTGGCGGCGGCCTACGAGGCCGACCGCGCCGAGGCGCGCAGCGCCGCCGGCTCGGCCGCCGAGCTGCAGGGCAAGACGGCCCGTACCGACGGCCCCGAGCGCTACACCGCGCCGACCCTGGTGCTGGAGCGCGACGGCATGCGCCTGGTGGCCGGCGGGTGGCAGCCGCTCGAGGCCTACGACGTGCTGGTGGCGAACCTGGACCCGGCGATCCCGCGGCGCGAGCCGCCCGACGGGCCGCTGCCGTTGCTCGAGCGCTTCCCCGAGGGCCTCGTCACCCAGGAGGTCGCCGTGATGCTCTCCCGCGGCAACGACGACCCGGACCGGGCCGCCGCCGAGCGGATGCTGCTCGCGCTGGTGGCCGAGGGCCGCGCGCGGCGGGCGCCGCTCGGCCACGACGCCCTCTGGACGGCCGCCTGAACGATCTCAGCGAAGGGCGACGGCAGGTCGTCGCCCCCAGCACGATCGCGGCAGGTCGTCAGGGCCGTTCGCGAGCGCGGTCCTCCAGTAGCCGGCGGGCCATCCCGCTCCCGCTGAATCGGTTGCCGAGCGGCCGCGTCGCGGCCCGTCGCACGATGGTCACCCGGTCGCCCTCGAGCTCGAACTCGATCTCCACGCCGGGGTGCAGCCCCGCGGCCGTCCGCAGGTGCCCGGGGATGACGACCTCACCCCTCGTGCCGATCCGATGGGTCATGCGGACGAGTGTGGATGATCGTCTCCGGATGGTCCACCAGCCGGCGTCCGCCGGCGCCGAGCCGACCTAGGGGATGCCGCGCACCACGCCGCCGTCTACCCGCAGCGCCGAGCCGGTCGTGGCCGAGGCCTGGTCGGAGGCGAGGTAGACGACGAGGTTCGCCACCTCCTCGGGGGTGGCGAGGCGGCCGAGCAGCGAGGTGGGGCGGTGCTCCCGGATGAACTCGCGGCCGGCGCGCTCGACCTCGTCGTCGCCGGTGACGCCCTGCTCCTCGAACATCGCCCGGAAGCCCTCCGTGAGGGTGGGGCCGGGCAGCACGCTGTTGATCGTCACGCCGCTCGCCGGCACCGACTCGGCCATGCCGCGGGCCACGGCGAGCTGGGCGGTCTTCGTCATGCCGTAGTGGACCATCTCGGCCGGGATCTGCACCGCCGACTCCGACGAGATGAAGATCACCCTGCCCCAGCCGCGCTCCACCATGCCGGGGACGTAGGCGCGGGCGAGGCGCACCCCGGCCATCACGTTGACCTCGAAGGTGCGCAGCCAGTCCTCGTCGGGGATCTCGAACACCGGCGTGGGGCGGAAGACGCCCGCGTTGTTGACGAGGATGTCGACCCGGGGGACCGCCGCCACGATCGCCGCGCAGCCCTCGGCCGTGCCGACGTCGCCGGCCACCGCGCGCACGTCCTCGCGCACCCCGTGCTGCCCGCCGATGATCCCCGCCACCCGCTCGGCGCGCTCCTGGTCGCGTCCGTTGACCACGACCGCGGCGCCGGCGCCCGCCAGCCCGAGCGCGACGGCGGCGCCGATGCCCGCCGTGGAGCCGGTGACGAGCGCCGTGCGGCCGCTGAGGTCGATGCGCACCGGCGCCCCTACGCGCCGCCCGCCAGGGCGTCGAGCGCCCGCAGCGTGCGGGTGAGCTCCTCGCCGGCGCGGCCGTGCATCCGCAGGGTGGCCTGCGCGTCGTACGGCGTCTCGCTCTCGGTGAGGATCGCGAGCGCCCCGCCGTTGCCGACCACGATGCCCGGCAGCTGGCTGACCGGCGCCACCAGCAGCGAGCTGCCGACCACCAGCATCACGTCGGCGCGCTCGGCGTGGGCGTAGGCGGCCTCGATCGCGTCGGCCGGCAGCGGTTCGCCGAACAGGACCACCCCGCTCTTGAGCTGGAAGCCGCAGGCGCTGCAGCGCGGCACCCCGTCGTCGGCGGCGTCGGCCCGGGCGGTCAGCTCGTCGCCGCTCACTCGGGCGTCGCAGCGCAGGCAGACCCCGCGCTCGAGCGAGCCGTGCACCTCGATGAGCTCGCGGCTGCCGGCCTTCGCGTGGAGGCGATCGATGTTCTGGGTGACGACCGCCTTCACGACGCCGCGCCGCTCGAACTCGGCCACCACCTCGTGGCCGGCGTTGGGCGCCACCCCCGACAGCATGTCGATGCGCGGGCGGTGGAAGCGCCAGAAGCGCGTCGGGTCGGTGAGGAAGGTCGGCATGGAGGCGACCTCCATCGGGTCGAACTCCTCCCAGACGCCGCCGGCCGAGCGGAAGTCCGGGATGCCGCTCTCGGTGGAGATGCCGGCGCCGGTCAGCACCACGGCGTGCTCGGCCCCGGCGAGGAGGCGTGCCAGGCGCTCGGGTCCGTCGGTCATCGGCCAAGGCTACTAAGCTGCGCCGGATGCGAGCCGACGGACGACGCCCGGACGAGCTGCGCCCGACCGAGATCCTCCCCGGCTTCGTCGCGACCGCCCACGGGAGCGCGCTGATCTCGCAGGGGGCGACGCGCGTGATCTGCACCGCCTCGGTCGAGGAGGCCGTGCCGGCCTGGATGCGCGGCCGCGGCCGCGGCTGGGTGACGGCCGAGTACTCGATGCTCCCGGCGTCGACCGGCCAGCGCAAGGCCCGCGACATCTCGCGCGGGCGCCTGGACGGACGCACCACGGAGATCCAGCGGCTCATCGGCCGCTCGGTGCGCGCGGTGGTCGACATGGAGGCGCTCGGCGAGCGCACCGTCTGGCTCGATTGCGACGTGCTGCAGGCCGACGGCGGCACGCGCTGCGCGTCGATCTGCGGCGCCTGGGTGGCGCTGCGGCTGGCGCTCGACGGGCTCGTGGCCGCGGGGACGATCCCCGCCCTGCCGCTGCGCGACTCGATCGCGGCGGTGAGCGTCGGCATGGTCGACGGGCGGGCGCTGCTCGACCTGCCCTACGCCGAGGACTCGCGGGCCGAGTCGGACATGAACGTGGTGATGACCGGGCAGGGACGCCTCGTGGAGGTGCAGGCGACGGCCGAGGGCCAGACGTTCTCCCGCGAGGAGCTCGACGCGCTGCTGGACCTGGCCGAGGGCGGCATCCGGCGGCTCACCGACGCGCAGCTGGCGGCGGTGGCGTGAGGGTCGTGCTCGCCACCGGCAACGCCGACAAGGTGGCCGAGCTGCGCCCGCTGCTCGCGCCGCGCGAGGTCGCGGCGGCGCCCGAGGGCTTCGACGTGGAGGAGACCGGCGTCACCCTGTTCCAGAACGCCTGGCTCAAGGCCCGGGCGCTGCGCGAGCGGATCGACGACGACAGCGTGGTGCTGGCCGACGACACCGGCCTGGTGGTGCACGCGCTCGGCGGCCGGCCCGGCGTGTTCAGCGCCCGCTACGCCGGGCCAGACGCCACCTACGCCGACAACTGCCGCCGCCTGCTCGAGGAGCTGGAGGGGGTCGACGACCGCGCCGCCGCGTTCGTCTGCGTGCTGGTCGGGCTGCGGGCGGACGGCTCGATGCTCGTCGCGAGCGGGAGCTGCCCCGGGCGCATCGCGCCGGCCATGCGGGGCGCCGGCGGCTTCGGCTACGACCCGGTCTTCCTGCCCGAGGGCGAGGACCGCTCCATGGCCGAGATGACCCGCGAGGAGAAGGCGGCGATCTCCCACCGCGGGCGCGCCGCCCGCCGCATGGCCGCGCTGCTGGACGAGCCGGCGTGAGCTCGCCGCTGGCGGGGCGCAGGGCGCTGATCACGGGGGGCTCCCGTCGCGTGGGCCGGGCCCTCAGCCTCGAGCTGGCCGCGATGGGCATCGACCTGGCGATCCACCACCGCGCCTCCGAGGCCGACGCCGAGGCCACGGCGGCGGAGTGCCGCGAGGCCGGCGTCCGCGCCGTGGTGTTGCAGGCCGACCTCGGCACGGCCGCCGCCTGCCGCGCGCTCGTGGCCGCGGCGCAGGAGGCCCTCGGCGGGGTCGACGTGCTCGTCAACTCCGCCTCCAACTTCCTGCCCCGTGCCTTCGAGGACGTGAGCGAGGACGAGATGGACCTCGTCCTGTCGGTCAACCTGAAGGCGCCGTTCATGCTGGCCCAGGCGGCGGCGCCGGCGATGGCCGCCGCCGGCTGGGGCCGCATCGTCAACCTCTCGGACGTGGCCGGCCTCGAGCCGTGGCCGCGCTTCACGGCCCACTCGGTCGCCAAGGCGGGGATGGTGATGCTGACGCGCTGCCTGGCCCAGGAGCTGGCGCCCGCGGTGACGGTCAACGCCATCGCGCCCGGCACCGTGCTGATGCCCGACGGCTCGTCGGAGGCGGCCACCCGGCGCTCCAGCGAGAAGGCCGTGCTCGGGCGCGTCGGCACCCCCGGGGACGTCGCCGGGGCGATGCGCTACCTGCTCGAGGCGCCCTACGTCACGGGGCACACCCTCGTGGTGGACGGCGGCCGGCTGGTGCGCCCGTGACCACGGGCTCCACGCCGCCCGCCTCGCGGGTCGCCTCCTGGCTCGTCGGCTGCCTGCTGGTGGGGTGGGTGGTGGCGTACAACCTCATCCGCGTCGGGGGCGCGAAGCCCGCCGACGCCGCGTGGCCGGCGCTCGGCATCGGGGCCGCCGCCGGGCTGGTGGTGTTCGTCGTCGGCCTCGTGGCCCTGCGCCGCCTCGCCGCCGCCGGACGGGTGGTGAGCCCGGGGCACGTCCCGATCCCGGCCGCCGACCGGCTGGACGAGCCGCAGCGCGACGCGCTCCGCCTCGCGTGGCCGCCGCTGGCCGCGCTCGCCGCCCTCGGCCTGATCGTGGGCCTGTGGCTGGCGTTCGACTGGTTCGGGGACGACTCGGCCGACCGCCCCACCACGACGCTGGTGCTCGCGGCGTGGAACCTGCTCATCGGCCTCTGGCTGGGCGACGAGGCGCTGCGCCTGCGCCGCCCCGACCCCGAGGGCATCGAGTCGGTGCCGCTCGGCTGCGGCCTCACCGCCGTGCTCGCCGGCGTGGGCCTGTCGCGCGACCTGGCCGAGCCGGCCCAGGTGGCGCTGATCGTGGTCGCCGGCGTGGCGGGCGCGCTGGCGGCCCTGGCCGTCTGGCGGCTGCGCGGCGCGCACGGGCCGCCGCTCGGCGCCGCCGGCGTCGCCCTCGTCGCGCTGCTCTCGCTGATCCTGCCCCTCGCGCTCTGACCCCGGTGGCCGGCCGCACCCTCACGTGCCCCCTGTGCCGGGGGGACGCCACGCCCGCGATCGCCGCCGGCGGCGGCGAGTGCCCGAGCTGCGGCGCGCTGGTGGCCGGCGGCGGCGCGAGCCCCGGCGAGGGCGTCGCGCTCGCCCTGGGCCGGTGGGGCGTCGAGGGCCTCGACGCCCGGTCGGTGGCGCTGCGGCTGTTCGAGACCGACCCCGCCGCGGCCCCCGCGCCCGCGGCGGCGATCGCCTCGGACGAGGGCGAGGGCTTCTACGCCTGGTGGGTCGTGGTGCGGCCCGGCGAGGGCGGCCCCGGCCCGGTGCTCGCCGCCCTGTAACGCCCCGGGCGCCCCGTGGCGGGCGCGCGGGCCGTCCGGTAACCTGCCGCTTGGCACTCTCGTGCGACGAGTGCCAAGCACGGGCCGGGACGTCCTCGAGACGCGCGTCCGTCCCCTGTGAGCCAGTACTCGACCCCGGGAGGGCCGATGAACCTCAAGCCCCTGGGCGATCGCGTGATCGTCAAGGCCGTGGAGCAGGACGAGGTGACCTCGAGCGGCATCGTGCTGCCGGACACCGCGAAGGAGAAGCCCCAGCGCGGCGAGGTGCTCGCCGTGGGCGAGGGTCGCTGGGCCGACGGCGAGCGCATCGCGCTCGACGTCAAGGAGGGCGACATCGTCGTCTACTCGAAGTACGGCGGCACCGAGGTGAAGCTCGAGGGCGAGGACGTCCTCATCCTCTCGGAGCACGACATCCTCGCGCGCATCGCCGACGAGCCGTCGGCGCCCGCGAAGCGCACCGCCTCGCGCAAGGCCGCCAAGAAGAAGTAGGCGCCGCCCGGCGCCACCCGACAGTTCCCGGACGACCCGAAGGAGACTGGCCAGAGATGGCAAAGCTGCTCAAGTTCGACGAGGACGCCCGGCGCGCCCTCGAGCGCGGGGTCAACACCCTGGCCGACGCGGTCAAGGTGACCCTCGGCCCCAAGGGCCGCTACGTGGTCCTCGACAAGAAGTTCGGCGCGCCCACGATCACCAACGACGGCGTCACGATCGCGCGCGAGATCGAGATCGAGGACGTCTTCGAGAACCAGGGCGCCCAGCTGGTGCGCGAGGTGGCCACGGCCACCAACGACGTGGCCGGCGACGGCACCACCACCGCCACCGTGCTGGCCCAGGCGATCGTGCGCGAGGGCCTCAAGAACGTGGCCGCGGGCGCCAACCCGATGGGCCTCAAGCGCGGCATCGAGGCCGCCGTCGAGGCCGTCGTGGCCGACATCGCCTCGCGCGCCAAGGAGATCGCCGGCAAGGAGGACATCGCCCGGGTGGCGACCATCTCCAGCCGCGACCGGGCGATCGGCGACGTGATCGCCGACGCCATCGAGAAGGTCGGCAAGGACGGCGTGGTCAACGTCGAGGAGGGCCAGACCTTCGGCATGGACCTCGAGTTCACCGAGGGCATGCAGTTCGACCGCGGCTACATGAGCCCCTACATGGTCACCGACCAGGACCGCATGGAGGCCGTCCTGGACGACCCCTTCCTGCTGATCCACGGCGGCAAGATCTCCAGCGTCCAGGACATCCTGCCGCTGCTCGAGCAGGTGATCGGCCAGGGCCGGCCGCTGCTGATCATCGCCGAGGACGTCGAGGGCGAGGCCCTCGCCACCCTGATCGTCAACAAGCTGCGCGGCACCTTCACCGGCATCGCCGTGAAGGCCCCCGGCTTCGGCGACCGGCGCAAGCGGATGCTCGAGGACATCGCCATCCTGACCGGCGGCGAGGTGATCGCCGAGGAGATGGGCCTCAAGCTCGCCAACACCCAGGTCGCCCAGCTGGGCCGCGCCCGCCGGGTGGTGATCTCCAAGGACGCCACCACGATCATCGACGGCGCCGGCGACGCCGAGGAGATCAAGGGCCGCATCAAGCAGATCAAGGCCGAGATCGAGACCACCGACTCGGACTTCGACCGCGAGAAGCTGCAGGAGCGCCTGGCCAAGCTGGCCGGCGGCGTGGCGGTGGTGAAGGTCGGCGCCGCCACCGAGACCGAGATGAAGGAGCGCAAGCACCGCGTCGAGGACGCCCTGCAGGCGACCCGGGCGGCCCTCGAGGAGGGCATCGTGCCCGGCGGCGGGGTGGTGCTGGTCAACGCCATCCCGGCCCTCGACGCGCTGGAGCTGTCCGGCGACGAGGCCACCGGCGCCGCCATCGTGCGCCGGGCGCTGGAGGAGCCGCTGCGCCAGCTGGCCGAGAACGCCGGCCTGGAGGGCTCGGTGGTGGTCGGCCAGATCAAGGAGAAGAAGGACGGCCAGGGCCTCAACGTCGACACCGGCGAGTACGTGGACCTGGTCAAGGCCGGCATCATCGACCCGGCCATGGTCACCCGCTCGGCCCTCCAGAACGCCGCCTCGATCGCGAAGAACATCATCACGACCGAGGCCGTCGTCGCCGACAAGCCCGAGGAGGGCGGCGCCGGCGGCGGCGGGATGCAGATGTCGCCGAACATGGGCGGCATGGGCATGGGCGGCGGGATGATGTAGCCGGCCGCGGGCCCCGCCCGCGACCGCGCCGCACGCACGTCCACCACGGGCGGCCCTCCGGGGCCGCCCGTGGCCGTCGACGGCGCGGTCAGCCGACGAGGGGCCGCTCCTCCGGACGGCTGTAGAGCAGCCGCCGCTCGCGCAGCACGAGGGCCACGAACAGCGTCACGGGGCCCACCCGCCCGATCAGCATCAGCGGCATGAGGATGAACTGCCCCGCGAGGTCCAGGTCGGGCGTCACGCCGGTGCTGAGGCCGACCGTGGCGAACGCCGACACCGCCTCGAACAGCGCCGCCGACAGCTCCAGGCCGTTGGTGAGCATGAGCGCCACCGTCGCCAGGACCACGAGGTTGATCGAGAGCACGGCCACCGTCAGCGCCTGCCGCGCCGACACGACGGGGATGCGCCGCCCGAAGGCGCTCGGCTCGCGGTCGCCCCGCAGCTCCGCCCACACGACGAGGAACAGGATGGCGAGCGTGGTGACCTTGAGGCCGCCGGCCGTGCTGCCGCTCCCGCCGCCCGCGAACATCAGCATGTCCGTCACGAGCAGCGCCGAGGGGTCCGCCTCGCCGTAGTCGATCGAGTTGAACCCGGCCGTGCGCGGCGTGACGCCGGCGAAGACGCCGTTGAGCAGCCGCTCGGACGCCGGCATCGCGCCGAGCGTCCGCTCGTTGCCCCACTCGATCGCCGTGAGCACCACGGTGCCGATCACGAGCAGCGCCGCCGTGGTGGCGAGGGTGAGCTTGGTGTGCAGGGACCACCGGCCCGGCTCGCGCGGCCGCCGCGCGAGGTCCATCCACACCGGGAACCCCAGGCCGCCGGCGATCACGGCCACGGCGACCGTCGCCAGGAACCAGGCGTCGGCCGCCACCCCGACCAAGCCGTCCGAGTACAGCGAGAACCCCGCGTTGTTGAAGGCGGACACGGCGTGGAACGCCCCCTCCCAGAGCGCCGTCGCGAACGGCTGTCCGCGCAGCCAGAGATCCGTCGTCAGCACGGCCGTCGCCACCGCCTCGAAGGCCGCGCTCAGCACGACGATGGTGACGATCACCCGCCTGATGTCGTGCACCGGCATCGCCTGGGTCTCGGCCTGGGCGGCGAGCCGCCGCCGCAGGCCAAGCCGGTCGGAGGCGACGAGGATGAGCAGGGAGGCGCTCGTCACGATCCCGAGCCCGCCGAGCTGGATCAGCACGAGGATCACGAGCTGGCCGAAGGGCGTCCAGAAGGTCGCGGTGTCGACGGTGGCGAGGCCGGTCACCGTGACCGCCGACGTCGCCGTGAACAGCGCCGCCTCGAAGGGCGGGCTGCCCGGGGCGTGCGACGCGGCCGGTATGCAGAGCAGCCCGGCGCCGGCCAGGATCGCGGCCAGGAAGGCGCCGACCACCGCTCGGGCCGGGTGGCCGGGGATGCGGGCGCGACCCCGGCGGATGATCACCCGGGGGCGCCGATCTGGGTGGGCGCAGACGTGGCGCGGGCATGCTACCCCCGCGGCCCCGTCACGCGGCCCCGGCCCCCGCCGCCGGCGGGGCGCCGCCCCGGTCGCGGCGCGCCGTCCACAGCGAGGCGGCCACGCTCGCGCCGATGATCGCCGCGATCACCCCGAGCGAGATCCAGACCGGCAGCTTGCCGACGTCGGTGAGGAACATCTTCGCGCCGACGAACACCAGCACCAGCGCCAGGCCGAGCTGCAGGTAGGCGAAGCGGGGGATGGTCCCGGCCAGCAGGAAGTAGAGCGCCCGCAGGCCCAGGATGGCGAACACGTTCGCCGTGAAGACGATGAAGACGTCGTCGGTGATCGCGAAGATCGCCGGCACCGAGTCGACGGCGAACACGACGTCCATCGTCTCGACCATCACCAGGGCCGCCAGCAGCGGCGTCGCCACCCAGCGCCCGCCCTCGCGCAGCAGGAAGCGCTGCCCGCGCAGCTCGCCGGTCACCGGGACCAGGCGCCGCATCAGCCGGATCACCGGGTTGCGGTCGGGGTGCACCTCGACCGTGTGCCCGCGGGCCATGCGGACGCCCGTGTAGACCAGGAACGCGCCGAACACGTAGACGATCCAGTCCACGTTGTCCAGCAGGGCGGCGCCGAGCGCGATGAACAGCGCCCGGAACGCGATCGCGCCGATCACGCCCCAGAACAGCACCCGGTGCTGGTACCTCGCCGGGATGCCGAAGTAGCTGAAGATCAGCGCGAAGACGAAGATGTTGTCGACCGAGAGGCTCTTCTCGATCAGGTAGCCGGCGAGGTACTCGCCGCCGGCCTCGGGGCCGCGCCAGGCCCACACCACCGCCCCGAAGCCGAGCCCGGCGGCGGCGTAGAGGCCGCTCATCCAGGCCGCCTCGCGGAGCGTCACCTCGTGCGCCTCGCGGTGCAGCACGAACAGGTCGAGCGCGAGCAGGGCCAGCGTGAACGCGATCACCGCGCCCCAGGCCCACAGGGGGACCGCCATGGTCATCACCTCCGGCAGACGTCGTCATCCGCCAGAGGTCTCTCCCGGGCCGCGAGGGCCCCGCGCCGCCGGGCCCGTGGGCCGGAGTGACGACGGCGCGCCGGAGGGATACTCCCCTCTGCCGCGCCCAGGATACCCGGTCGGGCGCACGCCCACGCCCGCGCCCCCGGCGGCGCGCTGGCGCGCCCGCCGCGCGCCGTCGTATGGTCGGCCATGGCGCCGAGCGCCCCGACGCCGTGATCCTGCCCCACGCGCTGCACCGGGGGGTGCGGGAGGGCACCGTCACCCTGGCCTTCCGCTGCTGGGCGCGCCCCACCGTGCGCGCCGGCGGCATGCTGCGCACGCCCCTCGGCGTGCTCCTCATCGAGGCGGTCGACCCCATCAGGGCGGCCGAGATCACCGACGAGGACGCCCGCCGCGCCGGCCACCCGCACCCGGCCGCGGTGCTGCGCACCCTCGCCCCGGGCCCGGGGCGCCGGCTCTACCGGGTGCGCTTCCGCCTGGCGGGGGAGGACCCGCGGCGCGCGCTGCGCGAGCGGCCGGTGGCCACGCCCGACGAGTCGTGGCGGCTGCGCGGGGCCCTGGCGCGCCTGGACCGCGCCAGCGCCTCCGGCCCGTGGACCGAGCGGCTGCTCGACGCCATCGACCGGGCGCCCGGCCGCCGCGCGGCCGACCTGGCCGCCGAGCTCGGCGAGGACCTGCCGCGGCTCACGCGGAGGGTGCGGCGCCTGTCGGCGCTCGGGCTCGCCGAGCCGCTGCCGGTGGGCTACCGCACCACGCCGCGCTACCGCAGCCTGGTGGGCTGACGGTGCGCCCGCCCCCAGCCCGCGCGCGGGCCGGGGGCGGGCGTCGCGGTCAGCAGCGGAAGCGGCCGACCAGCTCGGCCAGCGCGACCGCCGCGCGCGACAGCTCCTGCGCCGAGGCGGAGACCTCCTCCACCGAGGCCGAGGTCCGCCGCGTGCCGGCCCAGACCTCCTCGGCGGCGGCCGCGTGCTGTCCGACACCGCCGCGACGCCGGCGACGGCCTCCTGCACCTCCGCGACCGCCGCCACGAGCTGCTGCGAGGCGGTGGCGACCTCGCTCACCTCGGCGGAGGCCCGCGCGATCTCGTCGCGGATCGCCCGGAAGGCCTCGCCGGCCAGGCCGGCGCGTTCCTGGCCGGCCCGCACCGACGCGCTGCCGGCGGCCATGGCGTCGACCGCGGAGCCGGTGTCGGTGCGGATCTGCCCGATCAGCCCGGCGATGGAGCCGGCGGCCTCCTGCGCGCCCTCGGCGAGCTTGCGCACCTCGTCCGCGACCACCGCGAAGCCGCGGCCGGCGTCGCCCGCGCGGGCGGCCTCGATGGCCGCGTTCAGCGCGAGCAGGTTCGTCTGGTCGGCGATCTCCGTGATCGTCACCACGATCCGCCCGATCTCCTCCGAGCGGGCCGCGAGCTGCTCGATGGCGGCGCTCACCTCGCGGGTGCCCGCGGCCACCTCGTCCATGGCGGCCGCCGCGGCGGCGGCCGAGGCGACGCCGTCGGCGGCGCGCCGGTCGGCCTCGGAGGCCGCGCCCGCGGCGCGCCCGGCGCCCTCGGCGGCGCCGGCGGCGCGGCGCCCGATCTCGGCGATGTGCTCGGCCACCCGGCCGGTGCCGTGGGCCTGGTCGGCCGACCCGCTGGCCACGCCCTCCATCGTCGAGGCGATCTCGCCCACGGCGCGCCCGGTCTCGTCGGCGGCCCGGGCCAGCTCCTCGGACGTCGAGGCGAGGCTCGTGGCCCGCTCGGCCACCCGGCGCACGATGTCCTGGATCCGTCCGGCGAAGCGGTTGAACGCCCGGCCGACGTCGCCGAGCTCGTCGCGGCTCGACTCGTCCACCCGCGCGGTGAGGTCGCCGTCGCCGTCCGCGATCTCGCGCGGCCGGCGCACGAGCGCGCCCAGCGGGGCGGTGATCGAGCGGCTGATGGGGAGCGCCAGGCCGGCAGCGGCCAGCAGCGCCAGCATCCCGACGCCCAGCAGCAGCGTGACCGACGAGCCGGCCATGGCCTGCGACTCGTCCGCCTCGGCGTCCGCGTCGGCGATCACCTCGGCCGTGACGTCGTCGAGCCCCGTGTCGAGCCGGGGGACGAGGGGGAGCATCGTCCCGGTGAAGATCCCGCGCGACGCGCTGCGGTCCTCCGCACCGGGGACCTCTCGGCGCGCGAGCGCTCGACCGCGGCGCGGCCGATCTCGATGCATGGCGCGAGGATCTCCCCCGTCGCGGCCAGCGCGTCCCGGGAGCTCTGGTCGAGGGGGAGCGCGGAGAGCGCGTCCGAGATCTCCCGGATCTCCTCGGTGTTCGCCGCGATCTCCTCGGCGATCTCGTCCTGGGCGGCCGGGTCACCGTCGTGTACGTGGAGGTGGAGCGCGGAGAGCGCCCGGTCGTCCTGGATCAGGGTCGTGGAGCGCCCGACCAGCCCGAGCGGCTCGATGCACCTGTCGATCGTATGGCCGGTCCGGGCGTCGAGCGAGCGCAGGGTGGTCACCGCCAGCGCGGCGACCACGACGAGCCGCAGCGCGACGACCCCGAGGCCGCCGAGCAGGCGCGTGCGCACCCGCAGGGCTCCGAGTCGGCGTCGCATGGAGGACCTGCCGTCCCGTGTATGGGGGCCGCATCCTGCGGCCCGCGTGCGCCGCCGGCGTCCCCGGCCCGGCGCGGATACCGTCTACATGTCAGGTCGTCGTCGACCGCGCGGTCGATGACCTCCGCGCCGGGGTGCTCAGGCGCCGCGGCCGAGGGCCCGGTCGAGGTCCCAGGCGGCCGAGATGAGGCCGAGGTGGGTGAAGGCCTGCGGAAAGTTGCCGAGCGCCTCGCCCGAGTCGCCGACCTGCTCGGCGAAGAGGCCCACCGGGTTGGCGTAGGTCAGCATCTTCTCGAAGACCAGCCGGGCGTCGTCGAGGCGGCCCGCCCGGGTGAGGCACTCCACCAGCCAGAACGAGCAGAGCGAGAACGAGCCCTCGCGGCTGCCGTCCAGACCGTCGTCCACGTCGCCCGGGTCGTAGCGGTAGACGAGGCTGTCGGACACCAGGTCGCGCTCGACCGCCGCCAGCGTGGCCAGCATGCGCGGGTCGCGCGGGCCGATGAACTTGACGAGCGGCATCAGCAGGTTGCTCGCGTCGAGCACGGTGCCGCCGTAGTACTGGACGAACGCGCGCCGCTCCTCGCTCCAGCCGCGCTCCATGATCTCCTCGTAGATCGCGTCCCGCACCGCGCGCCAGCGCGCCGTGTCGGCGGGCAGGCCGCGGCGGCGCTGCATCCGCATCGCGCGCTCGAAGGCCACCCAGCACATGAGCCGCGAGTAGACGAAGTCGCGCGGTCCCCCGCGGACCTCCCAGATGCCCTCGTCGGGCCGCTGCCAGTTGCCGGCCAGCCAGTCGAGCAGGCGGCGCAGGCTCGTCCAGAGGTCCCACGAGATGGGCTCCTCCTTGTCGGACAGGTAGACGGCGTCCATCAGCTCGCCGTAGACGTCCAGCTGCAGCTGCCGGTGGGCGCCGTTGCCGATCCGCACCGGCCGCGAGCCGCGGTACCCCTCCAGGTGGGGCAGCTCGACCTCGGCGAGGTCGCGGCCGCCGTCGACGTCGTAGACGATCTGCAGCTGGGGATCGGCGCGGTCGGTCTCGCGGCAGCGCCGCTCGAGCCAGTGGGCGAAGCGGCGGGCCTCCTCGTGGTGGCCGAGGCGCTGGAAGGCGAAGGCGGTGAACGCCGAGTCGCGCAGCCAGGCGTAGCGGTAGTCCCAGTTGCGCCGGCCGCCGACCGCCTCGGGCAGGCTGGTGGTGGGCGCGGCGATCATCGCGCCGGTCGGGTCGTACGTGCACAGCTTGAGCGTGATCGCCGAGCGCTGGACCATCTCGCGCCAGCGGCCGTCGTAGGTGCCGTGGGCCAGCCAGCGGCGCCAGGCGTCGCGGTTGTGGTCGAGCAGGCGCGCGACGGCCTCGTCGCTCCAGCGCTCGCCCGAGCCGCCGGGCTGGAGCACGAACCAGGTGCGCTCGCCTGCGCGCAGCCGGAAGCGGGCCTCGGCCGCCGCGCCGGCCGGCTCCAGCGGCACCCCGGACGACAGCTCGCTGGTGCGCCCGCCCTCGGCGGTGAAGCGGGCCAGCCGGGGGTGGGCGAGGTGCACCCGGTGCGAGCGGCGGGCGTAGTCGAAGCCGGGCCGGCAGGACATCCGGAACTCCACCGCGCCGCGCACGACGTCCACCCGGCGCACGAGGGCGCAGGGCTCGAGCCCGACCGGCATGAAGTCGGTCAGCTCGGCCACCCCTCCCGGCGTGAAGAACCGGGTCAGCAGGATCGCCGTGTCGGGCAGGTAGAGCTGCTTGCTCGCGCAGGGCGCCGGGGGCGCCACCCGGAAGGCGCCGCCCCGGTCGGCATCGAGGACGGCGGCGAACATGCTCGGCGCGTCGAAGCGGCCGGGGCAGAACCAGTCGATCGTGCCGTCGCGGCCGACGAGCGCCGCGGTGCGCAGGTCGCCGATCAGGCCGTGGCCCTCGATCGGCAGGTAGCGCGGCTCGCCCGGCGAGCCCCATCCCGGCTCGTGGAGCACCCGTGCCCGCCCGGCGCCCGGGGGGCGCTGCTCGTGGACCGTCATCACCGGGGTAGTGCCCGGCGCGCGGCGGATCGTACGCGCGGCGGTCAAGTCGGGTCGCGCCGCCGCCGATGGGGGGATGCCCTCGACCGCCGGCCCGGCCGCGGCGGGGAGGGCCCCTGCCGGAGGAGGACCACCGCGTGACCCCATCCCGAGCGCGACAGGCGGGCTTCTCGTACATCGAGATCCTCGTGGGGATCATGATCCTCGCGATCGTCGCGGGCGGCATCGCCCAGGGCATCGGGATGACGAGCGCCTCCATCGCGCGCTCGAAGCTCGACACGACGGCGAGCAAGATCGCCGCCGCGGCGCTCGACCGGGCCCACGCGATGCCCTACGAGGACGTCGGCATCCAGGGCGGCAGCCCGCCGGGCGAGATCGCGGCCACGACCGACCAGACCGTCGGCAGGGTGGCCTACCGCACGACCATGGACGTGCGCTACGTCGACGACGCGGCCCTCGGCCAACCGAGGACGTACGTCAACTACAAGAAGGTCACGGCCACCGTCACGCCGCAGGTCGCGAACGCCAGGGCGGTGACCCAGACGACGCTCGTCGCCCCGCCCTCGTTCGGCGCCATCGCCGGCAAGTCGACGATCGTCGCCACCGTGATCGACGCCGTCACCGAGCAGCCGCTGCCCGGCGTGCCGGTCACTGCCGACGGCAGCACCTCGCCCACCCAGACCCGCTCGACCGACGCCGACGGCACGGTGGTGTTCGCCGGCCTGGAGCCGAGCGCGATCTCCTCGAGCGACCCCAAGCACAGGTACCGGCTGTCGGTGGGGCTGCCCGACCCGTGGGTGCCCGCGGCCGACAGCACCCCCGACGTCGTCCAGCAGCACCTCGCCGCCTCGCAGACCTGGACCACCACGCTGCGGGTGTTCAAGAAGGCGACGATCGACGTGCAGGTGCGCGACGCCGCCACCGGGCAGCTCATCACCGAGACGTCCGAGGTGACGGTGACGACCCCCGGCCCGGACGTGATCAGCGCCGGCCAGACCGGCACCACCGGCCTGTTCCGCTTCTCGGGCCTGGCCGGCCGGCCGATCATGCCGAGCCTCAGCGAGTTCACGGTGACCGCCGAGGTCGACTGCTACCGGCCGGGCACCATCAAGCGGCCGGTCCCGACGGGCTACCCGGGCAACACGCTCGAGACGTTCGCCTTCTCGCTCACCCGCGAAGCGAGCGGCTACATCGAGGTGGTCGTCCGCAGCTCCGCGGCGCCGAACCCGGCCCTGCCCGACGCCGACGTCACGATCTCCGGCGGGGGCGCGAACATCGCGCCGATCACGCGCACGACCGACGCCCAGGGCCGGGTGCGGGTCTGCGTGCCGCCCTCGGGCAACGCCAACTACGTCGTCTCGGCCACCAAGCCGGGCTACGGCCAAGGCTCCATCCTGGCGTCGGTCGGCCAGAACCAGACGACCCCGATCACGATGTACCTCACGCCGACGCCGGGCAACGCGACGATCCGGCTGGCGGCGGGCTCGAGCGGCAAGCTCGTGCGGCTGCGCTCGCTGAGCGGCACCTACGACCAGTCGCAGACGACCAACAGCCGCACCTACTGGTACGGGCTCACCCCGTACATCGGCTACGCCGACTTCACCAACCTGGCGGCCGGCGACTACGTCGCCTACGTCGCGACGGGCTTCTCGGGCGGCACGCCCACCTGGAGCTCCGGCAGGACGGTGCGCGCCACCGCCAGCACCATGACCCCGTACTACGTCCCGTGACCGCGCGGGCCCGCATCCGCGGCCGGCTGCGCGACCAGGGCGGGTTCAGCCTCACCGAGCTGCTCGTGGCGATGATCCTCGCCTCGATCTTCGCCACCGGGCTGTTCGCCTTCTTCTTCTCGGGCGTCGACGCCACCCGCACGCACGAGTCGCAGGCGCGCGCGCAGGCCGACGGCCGCACCGCGCTGGCCCGCCTCGTGCGCGAGGCGCGCCAGGCGATCAGCCCGGACGACGGGCTCACCAGCCCGGTCGTGCTGCTCAGCCCGACCGAGCTCGTGATGTACGTCGACCCCTCGCGGGCGCTCACGGCCACCACGCCGCGGCCGCACAAGGTGCGCTGGGCGGTCGTGTCGGGCCGGCTCGTCCGCGAGTCGGCCGCGCCCGTCGGCGCGAGCGCGCCGTTCACCTACAACGCGTACACCGGCCGGCAGACGATGCTCGCCCCGGTGCAGAACGGCGCCACGCCGGTCTTCGCCGCCGCGACCGGCGCCGGCGACCCGCTCCCCGCCACCCCGAGCGCCGCGCAACTGCGCGAGGTCGGCCGCATCGCGGTGCGCCTGGTCGTGGGCCAGCGCAGCGGGGGCACGACCTCGACCCTGGAGCTGAGCACCGATGTCGCACTCCGCAACGCCTAGGCGGCCCCGCCGGGGCCAGCGGGGCGCGAGCCTCATCACGGTCATCACGCTGACCGCGGTGCTCGCCCTGCTGGTGCTCGCGAGCCTGTCGTTGGCGCGCAGCGGCACGACCCAGACCGCCCGCGAGTCGCGGGCCGACATCGCCCTGCAGGCCGCCGACGCCGGCGTCAACACCTACATCTCGCGGCTGGTGGAGGACCGTCTCTACTACCTGCACTACGTCGACCGCGCCGAGGACCCGCGCGTCGCGCCGAACGGCGTCGTCCACCAGCCGGGCAGCGCCTGGAACCCGGCGTACACGACCTGGACGTACCAGGCCGGGGCGTCGAGGACGTGGGTGAAGCTGCAGGACTCGCGCTACGGCGAGGCGGCCTACTCGCTGCGCATCGTGCCGCCGGCGGCGGGCAGCCCGGACCTCGTGACCGTGCAGTCGACCGCCCAGGCGGGCCGCGGCCGGCCGAGCCCGGTGACCCGGTCGGTGCAGGCGCAGGTGCGCCCGTCGTCGATCGCCGACTTCCAGATGATCTCCAACGCGACCATCCGCTACGGCGACAACGCCCGCACCACCGGCAAGCTCTACTCGGCGGTCGACATCAACCACCAGGGCATCGCCGAGGCGGCCGCCTACGCCCAGCGCTACGTCTGCTCGACGAGCAGCAACTGCAGCGGCTCGTACCGGCCCTCGTCGGTCTACCGCGGCGGCGCCTACGACTCGACCACGACGCCGTCGTTCCGGTCGCGCTTCCCGACCCCGATCGACTTCAACCGGTTCACGCAGACCCGCCTCGACATCCGCGCGGCCGCCGAGGCCACCGGCACCTACTTCAACAACTCGGGCGCCAACGCCTGGCTGGTGCAGTTCCTCGGCGACGGCCGCGCGCGCGTCTGGCGGGTGACCAACACCTCCGACCCGGGCGCCACGATCAGCCGCCTCGAGTGCGAGCCCACCAAGACGCTCGGCGCCCAGACCGCGATGTACTTCGAGCAGTCGGTGATCGTCTCGGACGGCCTCGGCATCCAGGACGTCTGCCGGGCCACGAGCGGCGCGCGCCACTCCGTCGTGAAGGGCAACGTGACGATCGCCAGCAAGGGCAACGTCTACGTGGGCGGCAACATCTCCTACGCCGCCGACGGCAACAACGTGCTGGGGCTGATCGCCGCCAACGAGGTCGTGATCGCCGAGTACGCGCCGGTCTACCTGACCTTCCGCGCCGCGACGCTCGCCCAGTCGGGCCAGTGGCGCACCTACCGCAGCCAGCCGCGCTCGACGAACCCCCACCGCGAGATGGTCTACATCGGCTCGCAGACCACCGCCGACGGCGGCTACGCGACCCAGTTCCAGGAGCGGGAGTACCGCTACGACGAGACCCTCCAGCGCCTCCGGCCGTACCTGTACCCGGTCATCGAGGGCTCCTGGGAGACGTACTACTGGCGGGAGGTCCTGCCGCCCTCCTGATCGCCGGGCGCGGGCGCCGCGGCCGGGTCGCACGCCGCCCGCACGACGATCGCCGCGTTGCGCGGCACCGCGACGCCGAGGTCGACGAAGTGGCCCGCCGGCAGCGCGACCCCCGCCGCGGGGGTCGTGGAGCGGACGCGCATCCGGGCGCCCGCCCGCCCGGCGCGCCCGCGGACCTCCGGCGTGCGGGCGACCACCTCGACCGCGCCGACCGTCAGGCCGGCGTCGCAGATGAGCTCCACCGCCGCGGCGGGGGTCAGGCCGGCCACGTCGGGCACGGCGACCCGCTCCGCCGGCGGCGGAGCGTCGTCGGGGCCGGCGTCGCCGCCGCCGTCCGACGAGCAGCCCGCGGCGAGCGTGACCGCGACCGGGACGGCGATGATCGCGGCGAGGGCTCGGGCTGCGGCGCGTGACATGGGGCCTCCTCGACGGACGGGGCGCGGAGCGTACCGCCGCCGCGCTCTTCGCCCCCGCCGCGGGAGCCCGCGTGGGATCCCGTCCCGTCCCTCCGCGTCGGGCCCCCGGCCGGCGGTACCCCCTGGGGCGAGGCGGGGCCCGTACGGCCCGGGCTGCTCGGCCGGCACGAGGGTGCGCCGCGGCCGGGGGGGCGTTCCGACCGCGATCCGCAGGCCGTCGGCGGGTCTGCTCACTTGGGCGGACGCCGATCGCCCAAGTGAGCGGGGGCCTCGCGGACGGAACCGGCCGCCGGCGGCAACCGGGGCCCCGTGGTCCGCCGGGGGGGCGTTCCGACCGCGATCCGCAGGCCGTCGGCGGGGCTGCTCACTTGGGCGGACGCCGATCGCCCAAGTGAGCGGGGGCCTCGCGGACGGAACCGGCCGCGGGCGGCACCGGGGCCGAGGGGGGGCGTTCCGATGATGATCCGCAGGCCGTTGGCGGGTCTGCTCACTTGGGCGGACGCCGATCGCCCAAGTGGGCGGCGAGCCCCGCGCCCGCGCCGGGGCGCGCCGCGTTCGCGGGGCCGGCCGGCGTCCCGGGCCGCCGCTGGTAGCCTCGCCGCCGTGACGCGGGGCCGGCCCTGACCGAGACCACCTTCGCGGCCCTCGTCGTCATCCTCGCCGGCGCGGTGGCGCGCCGGGCGGGGGTCCTGCGCCGCGAGGACGGGCCGCTGCTGGTGCGGGTGGTGATCCACCTCACCCTGCCGGCGCTGGTCTTCCTGATCCTGGCCCGCGCCGACCTCGACGGCACGCTCCTGCTCGTGCCGGTGGCGGGCCTCGCGATCCACGCCGCGCTGCTGCTGCTGGCGGCCGGCGCGACGCGCGTATGGGGCATGGAGCGGCCGCGGTCGGGGGCCCTGATCGTGGCGACCGCGGTGGGCAACACCGGGTTCTTCGGCCTGCCGCTGATCGCCGCCTCGGGCGACGGCTTCTCGCAGGCGGCGGCGGTGATGTACGACTCGCTGGCCACCGGGATCCTCACCTGGACCTCGACGGTCGCGATCGCCTCCGCCTACGGGCGGGTGGAGGAGGGCCCCCGCATCGACCGCCGCCAGGTGGTGCGCTCCCTGATGCTGCCGCCCAACTGGGCCCTCGTCGCCGGCCTCGCGGTGAACCTGGCCGGCGTCGAGCTGAGCGCGGCCGCCGAGCGGCCCTTCGAGATCCTGGGGGCGGCCACCCTGCCGCTGACGATGGTCTACGCCGGGCTCATGATCGAGGGGCGCGGGCTGGCGCGGCTGTGGGGCGAGCTGACCTTCGTGGTGGTCGTGAAGCTCGGCCTGGCGGCCGTGATCGGCTACGGGATCGCCCTCGCCCTGGGCCTCGAGGGTGACGTCCTGCACACGGTCGTCATCATGGCGGCCATGCCGACCGCCATGATGTCGCTCGTGATCGGCGCACGCGAAGGCCTGCGCACCGACGTCCTCGCCGGTGCGGTGGTCGTGACCACGCTCCTCGCCACCCTCACGCTGCCCGCGTGGCGGGAGCTGCTGCTGTGAGCGCGACCCCGTTCGGCGCGCGGCTGGCGGCGGCCGTCGAGACGCGCGCGAGCCAGGTGGTGCTGGGCCTCGACCCCGACCCGCGGCGCGTGCCGGGCGGCGCCGAGGGCGCGCGCGCGTTCTGCCGGCGGGCGATCGCCGCGGCCGGGCCGGCGTGCGTGGCCGCCAAGATCCAGCTCGCCACCTTCGAGCGCTTCGGCACCGCGGGGTGGGAGGCGTTCGAGCGGGTGGCGACCGCCGCCGCCGACGCCGGCCTGCTCGTGATCGCCGACGCCAAGCGCGGCGACGTGGACGTCACCAGCCGCGCCTACGCCGAGGCCTTCCTGCGGCCGCCGATCGACGCCCTCACGATCAACCCCTCGCTCGGCGGCGACGCCGTCGCGCCGTTCATCGAGGCCGCGACGGCCGGCGGCCGCGGCCTGTTCGCGCTCGTGCGCACCTCCAACCCGGGGGCGGCCGAGCTGCAGGACCTCCCCCTGGCGGGCGGCGGGCTGTGGCACGAGGCCGTCGCGCGCAAGGTGGCCGAGTGGGGCGCGCCGAGCGTCGACGCGTCCGGGCTCTCCGCGCTCGGCGCGGTGGTCGGCGCGACCGTCCCCGAGCGGCTCGCGGCGCTGCGCGAGCTGATGCCGCACCAGCCGCTGCTGATCCCGGGCGTGGGCGCGCAGGGCGGCCGCCCGGAGGACCTCGGCCCGGCGTTCGGCGGCCGCGCCGCCGGCGCGCTCGTCTCCGCGAGCCGCTCGATCATCTTCGCCGAGCGCCCCCGCCGGGCGGCCGAGGAGCTGCGCGCGGCGCTCTGGACGGCGTTCGAGGAGGGGGAGGGGCCGGTCGCGGGATGAGCGCGCCGGCGCGGGGGGCTAGGATCGCGGCCGTGCTGCGCCGGCTCGCGATCATCGTCGTGCTCGCGTCGGTGGTCGCCGCCCCCGCCGCCGCCGCGCCCGCTCCGGAGGTCGCCGCGGCCGCCTATATCCTCGTCAACCCGAGGACGGGCGAGACGCTGGCCCAGCGCGCCCCCGACCGGGAGCTGGCGATGGCGAGCACGACGAAGATCATGACCGCGCTGGTCGTCCTGGACGAGGCCGGCCTCGACGAGGAGTACACGGTCCCGCGGGCGGCGGTCGAGATCGGGGGCTCCAGCGCCGGGCTGGTCGCGGGTGAGCGGCTGTCGGTGCGCGACCTGCTCACCGGCCTGCTCGTGGCGAGCGGCAACGACGCCGGCCTGACCCTCGCCCAGGGCGTGGCGGGCTCGGAGGCGGCCTTCGTGGAGCTCATGAACGCGCGGGCCCGGCGGATGGGGCTCGCGCACACCCGCTTCCACAACGCGCATGGACTCGACGCGCCGGGGCATCATTCGAGCGTGTCCGACCTCATCCGCCTGGGCCGCGTCGCCATGCGCGACCCGGTCTTCCGCGCGATCGTCGCCTCCCGCCGGGCCACCATCCCCGGGCCGCGGGGCGCCGGCGTGCGCGAGCTGGTGTCGGAGAACCTGCTGCTCGACCTGGACCCGGGCGCGGACGGGGTCAAGACCGGCATGACCAACGACGCCGGCTATGCGATCGTCGCCCGCTCGCGGCGCCCGGCGCTCGGGGTGACGCTCTACGCGGCGATGATCGGCTCGCCCTCCGGCGAGCAGCGCGCGCAGGACACGAAGCGACTGCTGGACTGGGGCTTCGCCCAGTACGCGCGCGCGACGCTGCTGCCGGCCGGCGCGATCGTGGGCGAGGCGCCGGTCGACGACGCGCCCGGGGTGCGGGTGCCCTACCGGCCCGACCGCCCGCTGAGCGCGCCGATCCGGCTGGGGCAGCCGCTCACCGAGACGATCGTGGCGCCCACCGAGGTGCGGGCGCCGGTCAGCGCGGGCGAGGTGATCGGCACGATCACCATGCGCCAGGGCGGCCGCGTGGTCGGGCGGCGCGACCTCGTCGCCGTGCGCGGTGCCGCGGAGCCCGGGTTCCTCGACCGCCTGCGGGCCGGCGTGGAGTCGCTGCTGCCGTGATCGTCACGGTGACCCTCAACGCGGCGCTCGACCGCACGGTGCGCGTGCCCAACTTCAACATCGGCAACCGCCACCGCGCGGACGCCTCGCTGCGGCTGCCGGGCGGCAAGGGTGTCAACGTGGCGCGGGCCCTCAAGCGCCTCGGCCAGCCGGTCATCGCCACCGGCATGGCCGGCGGGCGGGTGGGGACCTACATCATCGAGGAGCTCACGGGCGAGGGCATCCTCAACGACTTCGTGCGGATCGCCGAGGAGTCGCGCACCAGCACCGCCGTGATCGACCCGACGACCGGCTCGCAGACCGAGATCAACGAGCTGGGCCCGTCCGTGCTCCCGGCCGAGCTGGAGCTCTTCCACGAGAAGATGCGCTACCTGTGCAAGGGCGCCGACATCGTGGTGCTGGCGGGCTCGCTGCCGCGCGACGTGCCGGCCGACTACTACGAGCAGCTCACCCGCGAGCTGCGCCGCGAGAAGGTGGTGGTGGCCGTCGACGCGGCGGGGCCCGCCCTGCGCGCGGCGCTCGCCGCCGAGCCCGGCGTGGTGAGCCCCAACGTGCGCGAGGCCGAGGAGATCGTGGGCCACGAGTTCGCCGACGAGGACGACATGGCCGCCGCGGCGGAGACGCTCACCCAGATGGGCGCCGAGACGGCGCTCATCCATCACGAGGACGGCTGCGTGGCGCGCATCCGCACCGAGCACGGCAAGCGCGGGCGCACCTACCGCGCGCGCCTGCCGCGGCGCACGGACGTGGTGTCGACCGTCGGCTCGGGCGACGCGATGCTGGCCGGCTACCTGTCCGGGCGCCACGGCCACCAGCCCCCCGAGGCGGCGCTCGCGCTGGCCGTCGCCTGCGGCGCGGCGAGCACCCAGCGGTTCGGGGCGGGCGTGTTCGACCCGGCCGACGTGGAGGCCTTCATGCGGCGGGTCGAGGTGGTGGCCGACCAGTGACGCGCGTCCCCCGGCGCCCGGCCGGGCCCGGCGCTAGAATCGTCCGATCATTCTTCGTGAGCACCGAACCACGTACCACGGGGTGACCGACCCAGGCGGCGGCGCAGGCCGGCCTGGGTCGTCTCGTCTCAGGGGCGGGTCGGCCGGACCGGGCGGAGGGCGCTGAGTGGAGATCGAGATCGGGCGTGGAAAGAAGGGGCGGCGGGCGTACGGGCTGGACGAGATCGCCATCGTCCCCAGCCGCCGGACGCGTGACCCGGAGGACGTCGACCTGACCTGGCGCCTCGACGGGCACGAGCTCGAGCTGCCCATCCTCGCCTCGGCGATGGACGGCGTGGTCGACACCCGCACGGCGGGGATCATCGGCAAGACCGGCGGCCTCGGCGTCCTCAACCTCGAGGGCATCCAGACCCGCTACGAGGAGGCCGACGCCGAGCTGGAGCGCATCGCGGCGATGCCGCCCAAGGAGGCGACGCGCGGCCTGCAGGAGATCTACCGCGAGCCCATCAAGCCCGAGCTGATGGCCCAGCGCATCCGCGAGATCAAGGCCCAGGGCGTGCTCGCCGCCGGGTCGCTCACCCCGCAGCGGGTCACCGAGTACATCGACGTGGTGCTCGACGCGGGCCTCGACATCCTGGTCATCCAGGGGACGGTCGTCTCCGCCGAGCACGTCTCCTCGGTCGCCGAGCCGCTCAACCTGAAGCGCTTCATCGCCGAGCTGCCGGTGCCCGTCATCGTCGGCGGCTGCGCCTCCTACCACGCCGCCCTGCACCTCATGCGCACCGGCGCCGTGGGCGTGCTCGTGGGCGTCGGGCCCGGCGCCGCCTGCACCACCCGCCAGGTGATCGGCGTGGGCGTGCCCCAGGCCACCGCCATCGCGGACGCGGCCGGCGCGCGCATGCAGCACCTCATGGAGACCGGCCAGTACGTCAACGTCATCGCCGACGGCGGCATGGCCTACGCCGGCGACCTCGCCAAGGCGATCGCCTGCGGCGCCGACGCCTGCATGATCGGCTCGCCGTTCGCGAAGGCGGCCGAGGCCCCGGGCCGCGGCTACCACTGGGGGATGGCGACCTTCCACCCGCAGCTGCCGCGCGGCACCCGGGTCAAGACCGAGACGATCGGCACGCTCGAGGAGATCCTCGTCGGCCCGGCGCACGAGAACGACGGCACGCTCAACCTGGTCGGCGGCCTGCGCAGCGCGATGGCCACCTGCGGCTACGAGTCCATCCAGAGCTTCCAGAAGTGCGAGGTGATGGTGGCGCCGGCGCTCAAGACCGAGGGCAAGAAGCTCCAGCAGGCCCAGTCCGTGGGCATGGGGTAGGGGCTCGGCCGCTCCCGCCCCGCGCGCGGGGCGGGGGCGGCGGGCGCCCGCGATCCGCGTGGACGTGGCCATCCGCTCCTACGGGGCGGCCGGGACGGTGACGGGCTCCTGCCACCTGGTGGAGGCGGACGGCCGCCGCCTGCTCGTGGACTGCGGCGCCTTCCAGGGCTCGCGCGAGCTCTTCGCCCGCAACCGCGGGCCGCTCGGGTTCGACCCGGCGTCGCTCGACGGCGTCCTGGTGACCCACGCCCACCTCGACCACTCCGGCCGGCTGCCGCTGCTGCTGCGCGGCGGGTACGCGGGGCCGGTCCACGCCCTGCCGGCCACGCGCGAGCTGTGCGAGCACCTGCTGCTGGACGCCGCGAAGATCCAGCGCGAGGACGCCGAGCGCGACCGGCGCAACGGCCGCGAGGCCGACCCGGCGACGTTCGACGACGACGACGTCTGGCGCACCCTGGCCCGCTTCGAGCCGCTCGCCTACGACGTCGCCGCCGAGGTCGGCGGGCTGCGGGTGACCGCCCGGCGGGCCGGGCACATCCCCGGGTCGGCCAGCTTCCTGATCGAGGCGGCCGGCCGGCGGCTGGTCGTGAGCGGCGACATCGGCAACGCGCGCAAGGAGATCCTCCCCGACCCGGCCCCCTGCCCGCCGGCGGACGTCGTGGTGATGGAGTCGACCTACGGCGACCGCGACCACCGGCCCTACGAGGACACCATCGAGGAGCTCGCCCGCGTGCTCCGCGAGGCCTGGGAGCGGGGCGGGATGATCCTGGTGCCGTCCTTCGCGCTCGAGCGCGCCCACGAGGTGCTCTACACCGTCGCCGGGCTCGAGCGCTCGCACGACATCCCCTCGATGCCGGTCTACGTCGACTCGCCGCTGGCCGCGAAGGTGGACGAGGTCTACGACCGCTTCCCCGAGGAGCTGTCCGACGAGCTGCGGCTCGTGGTCGCCACCGGCCGCAACCCGTTCGAGCCGAAGCACCT
This sequence comes from Miltoncostaea marina, assembly GCF_018141525.1. Lineage (GTDB taxonomy): Bacteria > Actinomycetota > Thermoleophilia > Miltoncostaeales > Miltoncostaeaceae > Miltoncostaea > Miltoncostaea marina. The sequence goes on along the minus strand of NZ_CP064655.1, from coordinate 2,448,942 downwards.
GCGCTACACCCGCTCGGTGCAGGAGTCGCGCCGCATCGCCGAGGCCGGCGGGCCGGCGATCGTGATCGCCGGGTCGGGGATGCTCTCGGGCGGCCGGATCCTCCACCACCTGCGGGCGCACGCCGGCAGCCCCGACACCACGGTGCTGATCGTCGGGTACCAGCCCTCGGGCGGCCTGGGCCGCGCCCTGATCGACGGCCACGAGACCGTGCGCATCATGGGCCGCGAGACGCGGGTCCGCGCCCGCACGGTGACGGTCGGCGGCCTCTCGGCGCACGCCGGGCGCACGGAGCTGCTCGACTGGGTGCGATCGTCCGGCGACGCGGAGGTGCGCCTGGTGCACGGCGAGCCCGGCGCCCTGGAGTCGCTGCGCGACGCCCTGGCGGCGGCCGGGCGGCGGGCCGTGGTGCAGCCGAGCGAGGTGCCCGTGCCCGGCGACGGCCGTCACCACGAAGCCGGTGAATAGGGCCCGGCGCCGGCTGGCGCCGCGACGGTACACTCCCTGCCCTTGACGACGTCGGTCCACGCACCCGCCCTCGACCCGGCCCTCGCGGCCGCCGCCCCCGGCGGCGTGCTGGTCATCGACTTCGGGGCCCAGTACAGCCAGCTCATCGCGCGCCGCATCCGCGAGTGCCGGGTGTTCTCGGCGGTGGTGCCGCACGACGCCTCGCCCGACGAGGTGGCCGCCCTCCGGCCGGCCGGGCTCGTGCTCTCGGGCGGGCCGGCTTCGGTCTACGAGCCCGGCGCGCCCGCGCTCAACCCGCGCTTCCTGGAGCTGGGCGTCCCCGTGCTCGGCATCTGCTACGGCATGCAGGCCATGGCGCTGACGCTCGGCGGCGAGGTCGCCCGCACCGGCGCCGGCGAGTTCGGCAAGACGTCGCTCACCGTGCGCTCGCGCGAGGGCATGTTCCACGCCCTGCCGGCCGAGGTCTGCTGGATGAGCCACCGCGACGGCGTCGCCCGGCCGCCGGCCGGCTTCGCCATCAGCGCCGAGACCGAGGGCGCCCCGGTGGCGGCCATGGAGAGCCCCGAGCGGCGCATGTACGGGGTGCAGTTCCACCCCGAGGTCGTGCACACGCCGTTCGGCACCGACCTGCTCAAGTGGTTCCTGTTCGAGGCGTGCGACTGCTCACCCACCTGGACCGCGACCCACGTCATCGAGGAGCAGGTCGAGCGCGTGCGCGCGCAGGTGGGCGACTCGCGCGTGATCTGCGGCCTGTCCGGCGGCGTCGACTCGGCCGTCGCCGCGCTCATCGTCCACCGCGCCGTCGGAGACCGGCTCACCTGCGTCTTCGTCGACCACGGCCTGCTGCGGCTGGACGAGGGCGAGCAGGTGGAGAGCGCGTTCGGCCGGCACTTCGGCGTGCCCCTCGTGCACGTGCAGGCGCAGGAGCACTTCCTGCGCGCGCTGGCGGGCGTGACCGACCCCGAGCAGAAGCGCAAGACCATCGGGCGCGAGTTCATCCGCATCTTCGAGCGCGAGGCGGAGAAGCTCTCCGACGCCCGCTTCCTCGTGCAGGGCACGCTCTACTCCGACGTCATCGAGTCGGGCAGCCGCGACGCGGCGAAGATCAAGAGCCACCACAACGTGGGCGGCCTGCCCGAGGACATGGTCGTGGAGCTCGTGGAGCCGCTGCGCCAGCTGTTCAAGGACGAGGTGCGGGTGGTCGGCGAGGAGCTGGGTCTGCCCGAGAGCATGGTGTGGCGCCAGCCGTTCCCCGGCCCGGGCCTCGCGATCCGGATCATCGGCGAGGTCACCGCGGAGCGGCTCGAGATCCTCCGCCGGGCCGACTTCGTGCTCCAGGAGGAGATCCGCCGCGCGGGCCTCTACCGCGAGCTGTGGCAGAGCTTCGCCGTGCTGCCGGCGGTGAAGAGCGTCGGCGTGCAGGGCGACGAGCGCACCTACGCCTACCCGATCGTGATCCGCGCCGTGACGAGCGACGACGCGATGACCGCCGACTGGGCGCGCCTGCCCTACGACCTGCTCGAGCGCATCTCCAACCGCATCATCAACGAGGTCCCCGGGGTCAACCGGGTGGCCCTCGACCTCACGAGCAAGCCGCCGGGGACGATCGAGTGGGAGTGATCGGCGGGCGCGGGGCCGTGGCGGCCCGCCGCCGGTGAGCCGGCCGGAGGGGGGCGACGGGGCGGCGGAGGGGGCGCCCGCGGCCACGGATGCCGGGCGCCCGGGGCGGGGCCGGCGCTGGCTGATCGTCGTCGTGTCGATCGCGGCGGTCGTGCTGGGCGGCTGGGCCCTGTCCGCAATGATCGTCTCCGGCAGCCAGGCGGAGTCGGCGGCCCTCGACCAGGCACGCCGCGCGGCGGCGCCCGGGCTCGGCGACATGGAGCGCGGGGCCGCCGGCCGCGGCGAGGAGCTCGACGTCGACTGGAGCGTGGTGGCGGACCCGACCGGCCGCACGCACATGGTCACGGCCCGGGTGCGGCTCGTCCCCTCCGGTCAGGGCGCCACCGCGGCGTTCCTCGTCTCCGGGGAGCGCGTGATGCCCCAGGACGCGCTGGCGCGCCAGCTCATCCGCGGCATGCGCTAGGCGCGGCGGCCCCCCGCGGCCGCACGCGTCGCCCCGGCCCCCCACGCGCCGGGTTTCGCCGCCGGGCACGCGGGCAGGAACGGGCACGCCACGCCGACCCTGCGGAGGGGACCATGCTCTGGACCATCCTGGTGATCGTCGTCATCGTGCTCGCGGTGATCGGCCTCCTCACCGTGCTGCGGGGCCGCGCCTGAGCGCCGACGCCGCGACCGCGGGGATGGTCGCCCGCGGCGCGGGCCCGCAGGGGCCCCCGGCTCGCGCCGGGGCCCGGGTGGCGACCTCAGCGCAGCGAGCCGTCCGGCTGCATGCGCACCTCCGAGAGCGTCCCGTCGGGCGAGCGGAGCACGATGCGCAGCCGCACCCGGCTCGCGTCGCGCGGAGAGGTCCTGCGGTCGAAGCGCCCGGCGAGCACGATCCGCCGGCCGGGGGCCTGGTTGTCCAGCACCGGCGCGCTGTAGCGCTTCGTGAGCCACCGCCGGCCGACGCGGCTGCCCGGGCGCTGCACGATGCGGGCGCCGGTCGCGGCGTCGACGTAGAGGAACGTGTAGCGGCCGACCCCGTCGAGCTGCACGCGGTGCACCGTGCGCACCCCGGCGCCCTCTGCCGGGTCCTGCCGCGTCGGCGCCAGCACGGTCGGCGGGGCCAGCGGCGTGGCGACGCCCTCGGCGGGGGCGGGGGCGGGGGCGGGGGCGGGGGCCGGGGCGGCGGGGGCGGCCGGCGCCGGGGCGGGCGGCGCGGGCTCCGGGTCGGCGACGTCGGAGGGCGTGTCGTTGGCCGACAAGCGCACGGAGCCGCCCTTCAGGAACACGGCCGGCGGCACGGCGCCGTCGTTGACGTCGGCGACGACGATCTTGATGTCCGCCGGCGTGCCGGCCAGGCGCGCCGCCTCCACGTCGGCGACGCAGGTCAGGGGGACGGTGAGGAACCGCACCCCCCACTGGCCGTTCTGCGCCGCGTAGGCGACGCCCGCGGGCGTGATCGGCGGGGTGGCCGTGTCGGCCACGCGGGCCGCGAGGTTGGCCTGCGCGAGCGCGCGGTTGGTGCCGGTCGCCGCCTGCGCGACGATGCCGGCCGTCTGCATCGTGACGTAGGTGGACGTGCGCGGCACGACGGCGCAGTTGTCCGCCACCCGGCGTCCGCCGACGAACAGCGCGAAGCCGTCGGGGTAGCCGTGCACGGCCCCGCTCCAGGCGCCCGTGCCGGCGTTGAAGGTGCCCGCCTCGGTGATGGCGAGCGCGTACTCGAACTTGAGGTAGCGCGCCGTGGGCACTACCGAGAACTCGACGCTGGTGGCGTTGTTGATGCACTGCGCCGGGTCCGGCGTCTGGCAGAGGCCCGCGTCGTGGACGACGCCGAACAGCTCGGCGTCGTCGCGCTCCGCCGCGATGCCGGCCTGGATGGAGGCGGCCGCGAACGAGCCGGCCCGGGCGTTGGCCCCGATCACGAGGCCCGTTTCGATGCCGACGTCGCCGGCGCCCTGCCCGAAGCGGCCGAACGACGGCAGCGCGGCGGCGTAGGCGGCCGGGTCCGCGCTGCCGTTGATCGTCGCCGGCGCGGCCAGCGCCACGCCCGGCCCGAGCAGTTCCCCGGCGATCCCGTCGGCGGTCGAGAGGCCGGCGACGCCGGGCCCGGCGTCCGTGATCTGCAGCGCCGGGGGTGCCGCGGCGGCGGCCGCCGGCAGGGCGAGCGCCGCGGCGGCCGCCGCGGCGAGCCCTCGGGTTCGACGACGAACGATCATGCGCTCCACCTCGTCTCGGATCGTCCGGGCATCGGCTGCTCCCCGCCGTAGACGGGCGGTCCGGTGCGAAACCGCTGGAATCGCCCGACGATCTCGACGTCCGGCGGGTGGCGGTGGCCCCGCCCGGTGACGGAACATGTGCCCCCGGCGCCCGCCGGGGCGGCCCGGACACGGGGCCGAGCGCACGAGCACGAGCACGACGCGAGGGGGGTGTGGATGGAGCGGCGCGCACGCGGGGGTCCCCGCGCGGGGGCGGCCGCCGCCGCGGCCGCGGTGATCGCCGCGCTGGCCGCGGCCGGCTGCGGCGGCGAGGAGGCCGCCGTACCGGACGCCGGCGCCGCCACCGCCCCTGCGACGACGGCCCCCGCCGCCCCGGCGACGACCGCGCCGGACCCGGCGCCGACCGGCGACCCCCGGGTCGTGACGCGGCGCGTCGGCGCGCCGGGGCGCGACGGGGCCATCACGTTCACCGTGCGCCGGATCGCGGCGTCGGCGCCGATCCGGGTCCCGTTCGCCGCCCCGCTGCGGGCGCCCGCCGGGCGCCGCCTGCTGGTGGCCGTCGTGGACCTCCGCAACCACTCCGGCGCCGTCGCCGACCCGTTCTGCGGTGGGGGCGGCGCGCGCCTGGTGGACCGGCGCGGCCGCGAGTACGAGCCGCACCGGCGCGTCTACGTCGTGCCCGGCAACCGCACCTGCACCGGCATCCGCCGCGGCCGCACCGTCACGGAGACGCTCCCGTTCGTCGTGCCCGCCGGCGCGCGGGTGGCCGAGCTGCGGCTCTGGGACAACCGGCAGACGGCCGACTTCCTCGGCGAGGGGCACGTGCGCGTGCTGCCCTGAGCGCGTCCGTGCGGGGCCGTCGGTACGCAGTCGGCATGGCGACAGACGAACGCATCAGCGGCTGGCGGCGATCTGCCCCTCGCGCAGACACGCTCGACGCGAAGACCGGACGGGCCGCGAGAGCGCGCAGGCCGCCATCCGGCGCACGGTGAAGCGGCTCCTGCGCCGGACGCGCCACACGGCCCCGACGAAGCAGCGGAGCTCCACGGCGGCGGGGCCATGAGCATCGACGAGATCATCAACCTCGTCATGCAGCAGGCGCGGGTCCTGTACGCGGCCTGGCCCGACGTCTGAGCGGTCCGCCGGCCTCGGAGCGTGCCGCGGGCAGTCGGCCACCGGAGCGGCTGCGCCCCGGCGTCGACGAGGAGGGCCACCACGTCGCCGTCGGCCGTCAACCGGCCGAGCGCCTGCTCGATGCCGGTCTGCCATGCGACCGCCGCGCCCAGCAGCACCGTGTTGGACCCGCTCGCGATCCACATCGCAGCGGCGTCGCCGACGCGTTCGTCGCCGGCCGCCCACCACGGCACCGCGTGGTGTCGAGGATCAGTCGCAGCCTGCGCCGGACGCCCGGGCGATGTCCTCCGGGAGCTCGTCGAAGTCGTCTGCGACGGCGATGCGATCACGCATGGCGCCTCGGACCGACGCGAGCCCGGAGCCGCGCCGGATCGCCACCAGCCGTGCGACCGGCTCGCCGCGGCGGGCGATCACGATCTCCTCGCCGTCCTCAGCGCGCTCGACGGGCTGGGACGGCTTCGTCGTCGCTTCGTGCATCCCCACGGTGGCGATGGCGCGACCGTGGTACCGAGTTCACTTCGCCAACACGGCGGCGGGCATCGGGCCGACCGCTGCCCACCGTCAGCCCAGCAGCGCGAGCACCGCCTCGGGTGGCCGGCCGAGCACCGCCCGGCCGTCGCCGGCGACGAGGATCGGCCGCTCGATGAGCACGGGGTGCTCCGTCATCAGCGCGATCCACCGCGCGCGGTCGCGCGGCGCGTCGCGCAGGCCCAGCTCGCGGGCCACCGGCTCCCCGAGGCGGGCGAGCTCCCACGGCTCGCGGCCCAGCGCGCGCAGCACGGCGTCGAGCTCGGCCGGCGAGGGCGGCCGCTCCAGGTGGCGGCGCTCGGCGAACGGGACGCCACGCTCCTCGAGCAGCCCCTTCGCGGCACGCGACTTCGAGCAGCGGGGGTGGTGCCAGAGCTCCACGCCGCCGAGCGTACCCCGCCGCTCAGACGGGGAACGGGCCGAGCGCCCGCAGGCGTTCCGGGTCGGCGAGCAGGTCGATCGCGACGATGCGACCGCCCCGGATGACCACCGAGCCCGCCGAGAACGGCTCGCCGTGGAGCGTCGACACCGCGCCCGGGGCGCCGTTGACGAGCGCCGGGCGCACGACGAGGCCGGGGCGCTGGAAGCTCCGCGCGCCCTTCGCGACCGCCTGCGCGCCGCGCATGATGCGCGTGGGCTTGAGCGGCCCGAGGTCGGCCCGCAGCACGACGTCCGGGTCGAGGACGGCCACGAGCCCCTCCAGGTCGCCCTCACGGGCGGCGGCGATGAACGCGTCGACCACCTCCCAGCCGGCGCCCGCGTCCGCGTCGGCGACCGGGGTGGCCTCGCGCACCCGCCGGCGCGCCCGGCTCGCGAGCTGGCGGGCCGCGTCGGGCGAGCGGTCGAGCACCGTCGCGACGTCGTCGAACGGCACGGCGAACATGTCGTGGAGGACGTAGGCGAGGCGCTCGGCCGGGCCCAGTTGGTCGAGCACGACGTGCATCGCCAGCCCGACGGCGCCGGCGACGAGCGCCTCGTGCTCGGGGTCGGTCCCGTCCACCGGGTCCACGACGGGGTCGGCCATCCGTACGCCGAGCGGCTGCTCCCGCCGGCTCGCGCGGGCCCGCAGCATGTTGAGGGAGATCCGGCCGACCACCGTCGTGAGCCAGGCGTCGAGGTCCTCGATCTCGTCCGCGCGGCCACGGTCGAGCCGCAGCCAGGCCTCCTGCACGGCGTCGTCGGCCTCGTTCAGCGATCCGAGCATGCGGTAGGCCACCGCCCGCAGGCGGCCGCGCCGCTGCTCGAACCGCCCCGCGAGCCGGTCGCGCTCGTCCATGTCACATCCACCTCCCGCCGCGGGTCATACCACCGAACGACCACACGACGGAACGAGGAGGAGCGGGATGCGGGTTCTCGTGATCGGGGCCACCGGCGCCATCGGCGCGCCGCTGGTCCGGCAGCTGATCGACCGCGGCCACGAGGTGACGGGCACGTACCACTCGCCCGGCGGCGCCGAGCGGGTGCGCGCGATGGGCGCCCGTCCGGCGCAGCTCGACGCGCTCGACGCCCGCGCGGTGCGCGAGGTCGTGCTCGCGGCCGAGCCCGACGCGGTCGTCCACCAGGCGACGGCGCTGACCGGGCTGCGCAGCCTGCGCAACGTGGACCGCGTGTTCGCGCGGACCAACCTGCTGCGCACGGCGGGCACCGACGCGCTGCTGGCGGCCGCGCGGGAGGCCGGCGTGCGCCGCTTCGTGGCCCAGGGCAACACCACGATGTACGCGCGGGTGGGCGGGCCGGTGAAGACGGAGGACGACCCGCTCGACACCGACCCGCCGCGCCCGGCGCGCGAGTCGGCTGCCGCGATGCGCCACCTCGAGGCGTCCGTGCTCGGCGCCGGCGGCATCGTGCTGCGCTACGGGACGTTCTACGGGGCGGGCGACGACGGGCTCGTGGAGCCCGTGCGCCGGCGCTGGTTCCCGATCGTCGGCGACGGCGGCGGCATCGTCTCGTGGATCCACCTCGACGACGGCGCCGCCGCGACCGTGCTGGCGCTCGAGCACGGCATGCCGGGCGTCTACAACGTCGTTGACGACGACCCGGCCCCCGTGCGCGAGTGGCTGCCGGCGCTCGCCGAGGTGCTCGGCGCGCCGCCGCCGCGCCGTGTGCCGCGCTGGCTGGCCCGGGTGCTGGCCGGCGAGTTCGTCGTCAACCTGAGCACCCAGGTGCGCGGCGCGTCGAACGCGAAGGCCAAGCGCGAGCTGGGATGGACGCTGCGCCACCCGACCTGGCGCGAGGGCTTCGCCGAGGCCTACGGCCAGGGCGGCGCCGGGGCGGTCGCGCGCGAGGCGCGCCCGGCCGCCCCGGCCCCCGCGCGCTAGGAGGCCACGGGTGACGCCAGGAGCGCCTCGACCTCCTCCCACTCGACGGCCGTCTGACGGCCGGCGTCGAACTGCTCCGTCAGCGCGCCGTGCACGCGCAGCAGCTCGGGGTCGTCCTTGGCGAGCTCGCGTCCGGTGTGCTGGCGGATGAGGAAGACGAGTCCGGCGAGCCCCGAGTCGCGGGTGAGGCTCACCTCCAGCGGCCGGCCGACGAGCCGCGGCACGTCGAACGGCGCGTACATCCACCAGAACTTGTTGAGGCCGTCCGCGTGGATGCCCGCCCGCGTGCGGTGGGCGTCGCGACCGTACAGCGGGTAGGCCGGCGGGACCGGCCGGCCCAGGTCGGCGTAGAGCCCGGCCAGCTCGTTGAGCACGCGGAAGTCGGGCCCGGGCTCCGGCACGAGGCCCATGCCGATGGCGTGCAGCAGCACCCCCTCGAGCGGCGCGTTGCCGGTGCGCTCGCCGGTGCCGAGCAGCGTGCCGTTGATCACGGCGCAGCCGGCCCGGATCGCCCGCAGGCAGTTCGCCACCACCAGGTGGGTGTCGTTGTGCGGGTGGAACTCGAGGTCCTCGCCGGCCACGCCCAGCTCGCGCAGGCGCCGGATCCAGCGCGGCACGGAGCGCGGCGGGGCGACGTCGTCGAACGGCAGCCCCAGGCCCATCGTGTCGCAGACCCGGAACTTGGGCCGCAGGTCGCGGCCGAACGGCTCGCACAGCTCCATCACGGCGGCCGCGAACGGCAGCACGAACTCCTCGGGGGCGCGCGTGGCGTCCTCCAGGTGCAGCCGCGGGCGCAGGCCCGCGTCCAGCACGGCGCGGACGGCGTCGAGGTACGTCGCGGCGGCCTGGCGCCGGCCGCCCGGCCGGAACTTGTGGAAGGTGTGGTAGTCGCTGGCCGAGGCGAGCATCCCGGTCTCGCGGACGCCGAGGCCGCCGACCAGCTCGGCGTCGCGCCGGCTCGCGCGGATCCAGGTGGTCGGCTCGACCGGCGCCCCGCCGCCGTGGCGCTCCAGGGCCGCCTCGAGCATCCGCCGGTCCGCGGGGCGGTAGACGAAGAACTCGGCCTGGCGGATCGCCCCGCTGTCGCCGGTGAAGGCGCACATCAGGTCGTAGATCCGCACGCCGTCCTCGACGGAGAGGGGCAGGCCGCCCTGCTGGCCGTCGCGGTGGGTGGTCTCGGTGGTCCAGGCGGCGGCCGGCATGTCGGCGGGCCGCTCCGTCCAGCTGTAGCGGGGGAAGCCGTCCCGGGGGAACGCGTCGGCGAACAGCTCGGGGGCGGCGGGGTCGGTGATGTCGTATGAGGTGTCCATGGCCGGGACGGTAGGAGCCCCCCGTGGCGTGCGTCAATATTGATCGATATCATCAACCCATGACCGCGGACGAGTACCTGAGCGCCGGCGAGGCGGCCGCCCGCCTGGGGGTCTCGAAGGCGACGCTCTACGCCTACGTCAGCCGCGGGCTGATCGAGTCGGCGCCCGGGCCGGGGCCGAGCCGCGCGCGGCGCTACCCGGCGTCCTCGATCGACGCGTTCGCCGGGCGGCGCGAGCGGGCGCGCGACCGCGAGCTCGCCGCGCACGGATCGCTCCACTGGGGGCTGCCGGTGCTCGACTCGGAGCTCACCCTCATCCAGGACGGCCGCGTCTTCCTGCGCGGGCGCGACGTGGTGGCGCTCTCCCGGTCGGAGCCCTTCGAGCGCGTCGCCGCGCTGCTCTGGGCCGCCGACCCCGACGTCGCGGCGTCGCTCTTCGCCCCCGCGGGCGACGGCGCGGGCCCGCCGGCCGGGGACGCCCCCGCGGCCGGGCCCCCGTCGGCCGGCGCGCTCGCCGCGCACCTGGTCGCGGCGGGGGAGGGCGCGCTGCTGACGCTGGGGGCGGGCGACGCCGTGGTGTGGCGGGCGGCGGCGCGGCTCGTGGAGGGCCTGTTCGGGGCGGCCGGCGCCCGCGGCGGCGGCCGCCTGGCGCAGCGCCTGGCGGCCGGCTGGGGGGTCGCCGACGCTGCGGGCGAGCTGGACGCGGCCCTGGTGCTGTGCGCCGACCACGACCTCAACGTCAGCTCGTTCACCGCGCGCTGCGTGGCGTCGGCCGACGCGGCGCTGGAGCACGTCGTCCTCGCGGCCCTCTGCGCGCTGCGCGGGCGGCGCCACGGCGGCCTCACCGACCGGGTGGAGGCGCTCGTCCGCGCCGCCGCGCACGACGGCGCGGCAGCGGCCGCCGGCCGCGCCCTCGAGGGCGACGGCCGCCTGCCGGGCTTCGGGCACCCGCTCCACCCCGGCGGCGACCCCCGCGCCGCCGAGCTCCTGCGCCTGGCCCGCGGGCGCTCGACGGCGCCCGACCCGGCGGTGGAGGGGCTCGTCGCGCTCGCGGCCGAGCAGCTCGGCGAGGCGCCGACCCTCGACTTCGGCCTCGCGGCCCTCGCCCGGGCGCTCGGCCTGCCGTCCGGGGCCGCCTTCGCGCTCTTCGCGCTCGGGCGCTCGGCGGGCTGGATCGCCCACGCGCTGGAGACCCGCGACGACGCGCGCCTCATCCGGCCTCGCTCGCGCTACCGCGGCCCGGCACCGGTGGGATGATCCGCCCGTGACCGCGGAGAAGGTGCGCATCGACAAGTGGCTCTGGGCGGCGCGCTTCTTCAAGACGCGCACGCTGGCCACGGAGGCCGTGCAGGGCGGGCGCGTCCACGTGGACGGCGCCCGGGTGAAGCCCGCCCGCGAGGTGCACGTGGGCGACCGTCTCGAGGTGACGATCGGCGAGGCGACCTTCGCCGTCGTCGTGCGTGGGCTGGCCGACAAGCGCGGGCCGGCCTCCGCGGCCGCGCTGCTCTACGAGGAGACCGCAGAGAGCCGCGAGCGCCGCGAGCGCCAGCGCGAGCTGCGCCGCATGGCCCCGCCGCTCGGCGCCGACCTGCAGGGCCGGCCGAGCAAGCGCGACCGCCGCCGCATCGAGGCGCAGCGAGCGGCGCAGCGGCGCGCCCGATGATGGGCGACGGCGCGGCGCCCCGGCCCGGCGGCGTGGCGGAGCGGTGGGCCTGCCTCACCGCCGGCGCCACGGCAGGCGGGCGCCTGCGCGGCGCCCGCCTGCTCGACGGCCTCGCGCTGGCGATGGACGAGGTGCTGGCCGGCGGGCCGGCGCCCGACGACTGGGTGACGGCGGGCCCGATCGCGCCGCCCGCCGGCGACCGCCGGGCCATCGGCGACGCCGCGGCCGCGGACGTGCGCCGGGCGCTCACGTCGGGGGCCGCGCCCGATCGCGCCACGGCGCTGCTCGTCTGGCTGGTCAAGTACGCCGACGTCGGCACGCCGGAGCCGCTGCGCCGCGTGCAGGCCGGCGCGCTGGCGCGGCGCCACGTGCGCCGGCTGCTGCGGCGCGCGCTGCCGGACGTCGGCGGGGGCCCCGGCGACCCTGTGGGCGAGCGGCTGCTCGTCCTGCTGCGGGCCGCGCGGCCGGCGCCGGGCGTGCCCGACGCCTGACCGGCGGACCGCCCCGCCCGCCGGCGACGGGGGCTCGACAGAGACAGACCTGTCTGTATAGCCTTGCCCCATGACCGGACCCCGCGGCGGCGCCGCGCGCGAGCGGATCCTCGACGCCGCCTCGACGGCGTTCTACCGAGAGGGCATCCGGGCCGTGGGCGTCGACGCGGTCGTCGCCTCGGCCGGGGTGGCGAAGGCGACCCTCTACCGCCACTTCCCCTCGAAGGACGCCCTCGTCGACGCGTTCCTCGAGCGGCGCGACGTGCGCTGGCGCGAGTGGCTCGAGGGCGCCGTGGAGCGCCTCGCGCCCGCGCCGGCGGATCGGCCGCTCGCGGTGTTCGACGCGCTGGGGGAGTGGTTCGCCTCCGACGACTTCCGCGGCTGCGCGTTCATCAACGCCGCCGCCGAGATCGCCGACCCGGCGCACCCGGCGCGCGAGGCCGTCCGCGCCCACAAGCGCCTGCTCGGCGGGTACCTCGAGCGCCTGGTGCGCGAGGCCGGCGCGGACGACGCCGCGGCGGCCGCCGCGGCGCCCGCGCTGCTGCTGCTCGCCGAGGGCTCCATCGTCACCGCGCTGATCGAGGGCGACGCCGCGCCGGCGCTGCGCGCCCGCGACGCGGCGGCGCGGCTGTTGTCCGGCGTCGTCCCATCACCCCGGGAGGGACCATGAGCGACCGCATCGCAGGCTTCAGGCTCGGCATCTACGTCTTCAAGGACGCGGAGATCGTCGACTTCGCGGCGCCCCACGGCGTGTTCTCGGTGGCGCGCCGCTTCGACCCCGAGCTCGACGCCTTCCTCATCGCCGACGCCAACCGGCCCGTGCAGGCGCAGGCGGGCTTCACCGTGCTGCCCAACTACTCGTTCGCCGACCGGCCGGCGATGGACGCGTTCCTCATCCCGGGCGGCTTCGGCACCCGCCAGGAGATGCACAACCGGCGGCTGCACGAGTTCATCGGCGCGCTGCCGGGCGCGACGCTGCTCACGAGCGTCTGCACCGGCTCGTGGATCTACGGCGCCATGGGGCTGCTCGACGGCGTCGCGGCCACCAACCGCAAGGAGCCCGACCGCGTGGAGTCCGGGCCCAACGGCAAGGTGCCGCTCGACCGCCTGGCCGACATCGCGCCGGGGTGCCGCATCAGCCGCGCCCGGGTGGTCGATGCGGGCCGCATCGTGACGGCCGGCGGCATCACCTCGGGCATGGAGATGGGCTTCCACCTGCTGCGCCGAGCGGGCTGGGACGACGGGGCGATCGCCGAGGTGGCCCGGGTGATGGAGTACTCCGCCGCCTGGGAGGCCTACCGCGACGACGTGGAGTGGGCGGCCACGCCGGCCGCCGCCTGACCGCGGCTCAGGCCGAGGCGCTCCGCCGCTCGGCCGCCGGGCCCGAGACGCTGCGCTCGCTCATGATCCCCGCCTCGTCGCGCACGAGCAGGTAGGCGCCGTGCGACGGCCCCTCGAGGAACTCGATGAGCTCCTCGACCTTCTCCGGGCCGAGGGTGTGGGCGAGCCGCAGGGCCGCCGCCTCCTCCGCCGCGCGCCCGGCGCGGCGGTCTGCGTCGTCGTGCGCGCCCGCCCGCCCGTTGCGCCCGGCGCCGTCGGCGGTCGCGCCGGCCGCGGCGCCCGTCGCCGGCCGGGCGGCCGACGGCGGCCGGCTTGGCGCCCAGATCTTGCGGCTCTGCGTGTGGTGCCAGCAGTACGGGCTGCCGCGGAACGGGCTCTGCTGGCAGCGCTTGCCGTGCGCGGCGATCGCGACGCACCGGCTCACCGAACGGGTCTCCATGGCTCCTCCACGCGCCGGGGGCGACCGCCTCTCACGCGAGGCTGTTACCCGGTGTAGCGTTTGTAATGCCCGAAGGGGCACAAGTCCAGCGCGCGGGCGATGCCGAACTTGCGAGAACGACCGCGGGTTCCCTAGACTCCGCGGTCGTTCTCGCGGCGCTCACTGCGCCGCGTCGTCATGTCGGTGGAGGTCACCCCCGGACCGTGAGCACTCAGAGCGCAAAGCCCGGCACCGTCGAGCGCCGCTGGTACGTCGTCGATGCCGAGGGCCAGACCCTCGGCCGCCTCGCCGCCGTCATCGCGGAGACGCTCGCCGGCAAGCGGTCCCCCTGGTACACCCGCCACTGCGACACCGGCGACTTCGTCGTCGTCGTCAACGCGGAGAAGATCGCCGTCACCGGCAACAAGCTCCGCGACAAGAAGTACTGGCGCCACTCGGGGTACCCCGGCGGCATCCGCAGCCGCAGCCTCGGCGAGCAGCTCCAGCGCCGCCCCGAGGAGGTCCTGCGCCGCGCCGTCCGCGGGATGCTGCCGAAGAACAGCCTGGGCCGCGCCCAGCTCACGAAGCTGAAGGTCTACGCCGGCCCGGAGCACCCCCACACCGCCCAGCAGCCCGAGCCGCTGCGCCTCACCCGCGTCGCGGAGGTCCCCGCATGAGCACCGACGCCCCCGCCGCCCAGCGCATCCGCGCCACCGGCAAGCGCAAGAACGCCGTCGCCCGCGTCACCCTCGTCCCGGGCGGCACCGGCCAGATCACCTGCAACGGCCGGCCGATCGAGCAGTTCTTCGGCCGCCCGGTGCTCGTCACCCAGGCGAAGGCGCCGCTCGCCACGACCGGCACCGAGGGCGCGTTCGACGTCGTCGCGCTCCTGCACGGCGGCGGCGTGTCCGGCCAGGCCGGCGCGCTGCGCCACGGCATCGCGCGGGCGCTGACCGTGGCCGACGAGAACCTGCGGCCCGACCTCAAGCGCGAGGGCTTCCTCACGCGCGACGCGCGCATCAAGGAGCGCAAGAAGGCCGGCCTCAAGGGCGCCCGCAAGCGCCCGCAGTTCTCGAAGAGGTAGTCGCCTGCCGGCTCGGCCGACCTCCGTGCCGCCGCGGAGGCTCTTCGGCACGGATGGGGTGCGGGGGGTCGCCAACCGCGACCTGACGCCCGAGCTCGCCCTCGCGCTGGGGCGGGCGCTGGCCGCCCGCGTCGGCGCGGGGTCGCGCGTGCTGATCGGCCGCGACACGCGCCGCTCCGGACCGATGCTGGAGGGCGCGCTCGCCGCCGGCCTGGCCAGCGCGGGCGCGGACGCCGTGCTGCTGGGCGTGGTGCCGACGCCGGCCGTCGCGGAGCTGGTCGCCGGCACGGACGCCGCCGCCGGCGCCGTGATCAGCGCCTCGCACAATCCGTTCCCGGACAACGGCATCAAGCTGTTCGGCGCCGACGGCTTCAAGCTGGCCGACGCCGACGAGGCCGCGGTCGAGGGCGGCCTCGACGAGCCCGGCGAGCGGCCGGAGGCCGGCGAGCTCGGCGAGGTCGAGCACTGGCCGGAGGGGCGCGAACGCTACGTCGCCTCGCTGTTGCGCCGGGCCTCGGTGGACCTGCGCGGGCTGTCGATCGTGGTCGACTGCGCCCACGGCGCGACGGTCGCCACGGCGCCAGAGGTGCTGCGCGCGCTGGGTGCCTCGGTCACCGAGCTGGGCGTCGAGCCCGACGGCCTCAACATCAACGTCGGCTGCGGCTCGACCGACCTCGGCCTGCTGAGCGGCGAGGTGCCGCGCCTCGGCGCCGACCTCGGGCTCGCGTTCGACGGCGACGGCGACCGCGTGCTGGCGGTCGACGCGGCCGGCACGCCGGTCGACGGCGACCAGATCCTGGCGGTCTGCGCCCTCGACATGCGCGAGCGCGGGCTGCTGGCGGGCGACGCGGTCGTGACCACCACGATGACCAACCTCGGCTTCCGGCGGGCGATGGCCGCGGAGGGCATCGAGGTACGCTGGACCGACGTGGGCGACCGCTACGTGCTGGAGGAGATGCAGCGCGGCGGCTACGTGCTCGGCGGCGAGCAGAGCGGCCACCTCATCAACCTCGCCCACGGCCCGTCCGGCGACGGCCTCGCGGCGGCCCTGCACCTGCTGCGGGCGCTCGTCGGCCGCGGCGACGACCTGGGGACGGCGGCCGCCGTGGTGCAGCGCCTGCCCCAGAAGCTCGTCAACATCCGCGTCGAGCGAAAGTCGGACCTCCCGTCGGCCGATGGTGTCTGGGAGGCCGTGCGCGAGTGCGAGTCGGTCCTCGGCGACGACGGGCGCGTGGTGGTGCGCCCGTCCGGCACCGAGCCGCTCGTGCGCGTGATGGTCGAGGCCCCGACCGCCGAGGAGTGCGAGCGCTGGTGCGCCTCGCTCGCCGAGGTGGTGGAGCGCGAGCTGGGGGGCGGGTCGGTCAGGTAGCCGCGGGCCCCGCGGCCGGAGTCGTCGGAGGGAGACGCGCGAATGTGCGGGATCATCGGATACGTCGGCGGGCGCGCGTGTCGTGAGCTCATCCTCAGCGGCCTCGAGCGGCTGGAGTACCGGGGCTATGACTCGGCGGGCTTCGCCCTGCTGGACGAGGGCGACGGCGTCGTGGAGACGGTGCGCGCGGTCGGCAACCTCGCCCGCCTGCGCGCCGCGGCCGGCGAGGACGGCGGGTCGGACGCGCGCCTCGGCCTCGGCCACACGCGCTGGGCGACCCACGGCCGCGTGACCACCGAGAACGCGCACCCGCACTCCAGCGCCGACGGCGCGGTGATGGTGGTGATGAACGGGATCATCGAGAACTACCTGGAGCTGCGCCACGAGCTGCAGGACGAGGGCGTCGTGTTCGCCTCCGAGACCGACACGGAGGTCATCCCGCACCTGATCGCCCGCGAGTACGACGGCGACCTGGCCAGCGCGGTGCGGGCGGTGCTGCCGCGCCTCGGCGGCCACTTCGCCTTCGTCGCGGCGCACGTCGACGAGCCGGGCCGGCTGGTGGCCTCGCGGCGCGAGTGCCCGCTGGTGCTCGGCGTCGGCGACGGCGAGCGCTTCGTGGCCTCGGCGATCCCGGCCTTCCTGCGCGAGACGCGCGACATCGTGGTGATCGAGGACGACGAGGTCGTCGCCATCGAGGCCGACGGCCTCACCATCTGGGACGGCGCCGAGATCGTCACCGACCGGGCCGTGCAGCGGGTCGACTGGGACGAGGACGCCGCCGAGAAGGGCGGCTACGAGACGTTCATGCTCAAGGAGATCCACGAGCAGCCGTCGGCCCTGTGGGACACGATCGGCGACCGCCTCAAGCCGGACGGCTCCGTGGATCTGCCCGAGCTCGGGCTCGACGACGCCGCCCTGGCGCGGGTCGAGCGCATCCACATCGTGGCCTGCGGCACCTCGTACCACGCCGGGCTGGTCGGCCGGTACCTCATCGAGGACTGGGCCCGCGTGCCGGTGCACTGCGAGGTGGCGTCCGAGTACCGCTACCGCACCTGCCTGGCGGGCCCCGGCGACCTGGTCATCGGCATCACCCAGAGCGGCGAGACCGCCGACACGCTCGCGGCGATGCGGGTCGCCCGCGAGCGCGGGGCGCACGTCGTCGCGCTCACCAACATCATGGGCTCGCAGGCCACCCGCGACGCCGACGGCGTGCTCTACACGCGGGCCGGCCTCGAGATCGGCGTGGCCGCCACCAAGACCCACACGGCCCAGGTGATGGCGCTGTCGCTGCTCGCGCTGAAGCTCGGCCGCCTCAAGTGGGCGCTCACCGCCGGCGGCGCGCTCGACCTCGCCGACGAGCTGCGGCGCATCCCGGACGCGGTGGAGGCGTACCTCGCCTCGCCGGCGCCCGCCCAGGTGATGGAGGTGGCCGCCTCCTACGCCGACCGGCCCTTCTTCCTCTACCTGGGCCGCCACGTGGGCGTGCCGGTCTCGTTCGAGGGCGCGCTCAAGCTCAAGGAGATCTCCTACATCCCGACCGAGGCCTACCCGGCGGGGGAGATGAAGCACGGGCCGATCGCCCTGCTCGACGAGGGCTCGCCCGTCGTGGTGGTGGCGACCGACGGCCACGTGTTCGACAAGGTCGTGTCGAACATCCAGGAGGTGCGCGCGCGCGGCGCGCGGGTCATCGCGGTGGCAACCGAGGGCAACAGCGAGATCGAGCGCCACGCTGACGACGTGCTGTGGGCGCCTCGGTCGCCCGCGCTGCTGTCGTCGATCACCGCGGTGCTGCCGCTGCAGATCTTCGCCTACGGCTTGGCCCGTGCGCGGGGGCTGAACGTGGACCAGCCGCGCAATCTCGCCAAGACCGTAACGGTCGAGTAGAGGGTTCGGCATGGCGATCGCGGGCGTCGGCATGGACGTGATGGAGATCTCGCGCTTCGCGGAGACGCTCCGCCGCCGCCCGCGCATCGCCGAGCGCTGCTTCACCGAGGCCGAGGCCGCCTACTGCCTCGCCAAGCCGTTCCCGCCGCAGCACTTCGCCGCCCGCTTCGCCGCCAAGGAGGCGGTGGGCAAGGCGCTCGGCATCGGCATGACCCGCTGGCGCGAGGTCGAGGTGGTGCGCGGCCGCGGGGCGCCGTCGATCGCGCTGCACGGCCGCTACGCCGAGCGCGCGCGCACGCTGGGCGTGGAGCGGGTGCACGTCTCGCTGACCCACGGGCGGGACTCGGCGCTGGCGGTCGCGGTGGCCGAGACCGCGGCGTAGGGCGCGGCGGGCGGCGCGCGCCGCCCCATCTGCGAGGATCGGGGCCGCCGTGGCCCTCGCGCAGACGACATCGCCCGCCCCCCTGCCGGGCTGCACGCCGCTGTTCGACGCGGCGGGCATGCGCGCGGCCGACGCGGCGGCCGCCGCACGCCACTCGATGCCGTCGGTGCTGCTCATGGAACGGGCCGGCATTGCGGCCGCGCGGGCGATCCTCGACGCGTGGCCCGCGGCCGGCGCGGCGACCGTCCTGGTGGGCCCCGGCAACAACGGCGGGGACGGCATGGTGGTGGCCCGGCACCTGTTCGACGCCGGGTGGCGGGTGGCCGTGCTGGCCCCGGGCGGCCGGGTGGCCGCCACGGGCGACGCGGGCGTCATGGCCGCGGTCGCCGGCTCGCTGGGGCTCATCGCCGCGCCCTTCGAGCCGCGGTCGCCACACCTCGACGGCGTCGTGGTCGACGCCCTGCTCGGCACCGGGGCGACCGGCGCGCCCCGCGGCCCGGTGGCCGACGCGATCGCGTGGATCGCCGCGCACCGGGGCCCCGTGGTGGCGCTCGACGCGCCCTCGGGCGTCGAGGCCGGCAGCGGCCGCGTGCCGGGCGCGGCCGTCCGCGCCGACATGACCGTCACCTTCCACGGCGACATGGTCGGCCTGCGGGTCGAGCCGGGCCGCGCGCGGGCGGGCCGGGTGGTCGTGGCCGACATCGGGGTGCCGTCGGCCGTGCGCGTGGAGCCGGCCGCGTGGCTGGCCGGCGCGGGCGCGGCCGCCGCCGTCCCCGCGAAGGCGCCCGCCGGCGACAAGTACGCCTCCGGCGCGGTGCTCGTGATCGCCGGCTCGCGCGGGCTCACGGGGGCGGCGGTGCTCGCCGCGCGCGCCACCCTGCGCGCGGGCGCCGGCCTGGCCGTGCTGGCCGCGCCCGCCGCCGTGCAGCCGGCCGTCGCCGCGCAGCTGCTCGAGGTGATGACCGCGCCCCTCCCCGACGACGACGGCCGCCTGGCCCCCGCCTCGGTCGGGCCCGCGCTGGCCCAGGCCCGCCGGGCGGGCGCGGTGGCGCTCGGCCCCGGCCTGGGCCGGGGCGAGCCCACGACGGCGGCCGTGGAGGCCCTGATCGACGCGCTCGGGCTGCCCCTCGTGATCGACGCCGACGGCCTCTGGCACCTGGGCGACCGGCCCGAGCGCCTGCGCGAGCGGCCGGCCGCGACGGTGATCACGCCGCACGCCGGCGAGGCGGCGCGCCTGCTGGGCGCGGAGCGCGCCGACGTGGAGGCCGGCCGGCTGGACGCCGCCCGCGAGCTCGCCGCCCGCTCGGGCGCCGTCGTGCTGCTGAAGGGGCCGGGCACGATCGTCGCGGCGCCGGACGGGCCGCCGGTGGTGGTCGAGGGCGGCTCGCCGGCGCTCGCGACGGCCGGGACCGGCGACGTCCTCACCGGCGTGGTCGCGGCCGCGCTGGCGAAGGGGCTGGAGCCGCTCGTCGCCGCGGCCGCCGCGGCGGCGGCGCACGCGCGCGCGGGCGAGCTGGCGGGCCGCGGCGACGGCACGGTCGCCTCGGACGTGCTCGAGGCGCTGCCCGCCGCCCTCGCGGGGCGGGCCGGGTGAGCGGGCGGGCGCTCGCGCGCATCGACCTCGCCGCGGTGCGTGACAACGCGGCGCTGCTCGCCCGTGCCGCGGGCCGGGCGGAGCTGATGGCGGTGGTGAAGGCGGACGGCTACGGCCACGGCGCGGCGCCGGTGGCGCGGGCGGCGCTCGCGGGCGGCGCGCGGCGGCTGGCGGTGGCGACGGTGGCCGAGGCCGAGGAGCTGCGCGGCGCCGGGCTCGGGGGGCCGCTGCTCGTGATGGGCCCGCTGGCCGGGGGCGAGTGGGCGCGCGCCGCCGCCGCCCGGGCCGAGGTGGCGGTGTGGACCCCCGAGGGCCTGGCCGCCGCGGCCGCCGGCGGGGCGCGCCGGCCGGTCCACCTCAAGCTGGACACGGGCATGGGCCGGCTCGGCGCGCGGCCGGAGGACGTCCCGGCGCTCGCGGACGCCGCCGCCGGCGCGGCCGGCGCGGGGACGGTCGAGGTGGTGGGGCTGATGAGCCACTTCGCCACGGCCGACGAGGTGGCCGGCGAGAACGCGGGCTTCATGGGCGAGCAGCTGCTGCGCTTCCGCGCCGCCGCGGCGGGGCTGCGGCCGCGCTTCCCGGGGGCCCGGGCCCACATCGCCAACTCGGCCGCCACCCTGCGCGATCCGGCGGCCGCGCTCGACGTGGTGCGCTGCGGCATCGCGCTCTACGGCTGCGACCCGTTCGGCGCCGATCCCGCCGCGCACGGCCTGCGGCCGGCGATGTCGCTCGTCTCGTACGTGGCCTCGGTCAAGACGATCCGCTCGCGCGAGAGCGTCGGCTACGGGCGCCGGTGGCGGGCGGCCCGCGGCACGCGGGTGGCCGTGGTGCCCGTGGGCTACGCCGACGGCTACGCCCGGGCGCTCGGCGGCCGGGCCGAGGTGCTCGTGGGCGGCCGGCGCGTGCCGGTGATCGGCGCCGTGTCGATGGACCAGGTGACGGTCGACCTCGGGCCCGAGGGCGCCGAGGGGGTGGGGGACGAGGTGGTGCTGATCGGCGCCCAGGGCGAGGCGCGCGTGACCGCCGAGGAGGTGGCCGCCTGGCGCGGCACGATCAACTACGAGGTGACCTGCGCGGTGGGGCCGCGCGTGCCGCGGGCCCACTCGGGGTGAGCGAGGACGCGCTCAGGGCGCTCGTGGCGCCGCTGGCGCCGCTCGGCGAGCGCGCCTGGGCGGTGGGCGGCGGCGTGCGCGACGCGCTGCTCGGCCGCGCGGTCGACGACCTCGACGTCGCCGTCGCCGGCGACGGCAGGGCGGCCGCCGCCGCGCTGGCGCGGGCGCACGGGGCGACCCGCTTCCGGCTCTCCCGCGCCTTCGGGGCGTGGCGGGTGCAGGGCGGCGCGCTGCCGTACCACGTCGACATCACCCCGCTGCAGGGCGCGGACCTCGCGGAGGACCTCGGCCGCCGCGACCTGACCGTCAACGCGCTCGCCGTCCCCGCCGCGGGGCCGGAGGCCGGCCGGGTGGTCGACCTGTACGGCGGGCTCGGCGACCTGGCGGCGCGCCGGCTGCGGCTGGTGCACGCCCGCGCGCTCGCCGACGACCCCGTGCGGCTGCTGCGCATGGCGCGGCTCGGTGAGGCGCTCGGGTTCCGGCCCGACCCGGCGGCGGTCGCCCGCGCCCGCGCCGACGCCCGCCTCGTCTGGGACACGGCGGGCGAGCGGCTCGCCGACGAGCTGGGGCGCATCGCCCGGCTCCCGCGCCCCGACCGGGCGTTCGAGCGCCTCGACGAGCTGGGCGGGCTCGGGGCGCTGGTGCCCGAGCTGGAGCGGGCGCGCGGGCTCGACCAGAGCCCGTACCACCACAAGGACGTGCTCGGGCACACGATCGAGGTGGTGCAGCACGTCGCCGAGATCGCCCGCGACCCCGAGCCGGTCTTCCGCTCGCGCGCCGGCCGCGTGCGCGCGGTGCTGGAGGCGCCGCTCGCCGACGAGCTGCGCGCCCGCGAGGGCCTCGTCATCACGGCCCTGCTGCACGACATGGCCAAGGCCGACACCCACGCGGTCACGCCCGAGGGGCGGGTCACGTTCATGGCGCACGACCGCCTCGGCGCCGAGCAGGCCGACGCGCTCATGCGGCGGCTGCGCACGTCCACCCGGCTGCGCGAGTTCGTCGTGCGGGGCATCCGGTGGCACCTGCCGCTCGGGTTCATGGTGCACCGCGCGCCGCTCTCCCTGCGCCAGATCCACCGCTACCTGCGGCTCACCGCGCCGTCGGAGGCGGAGATCATCGTGCTGACGGTGGCCGACCGGCTGGCCACGGCCGGCCCGCGCACGACCGAGTCGGCGATCCGCCGCCACCTGGTGCTGGCGCGCGAGGTGATGGACGCCCACTTCACGCTCGTCGACCGCGGGCCGGTGCGGCCGCTGATCGCCGGCGACGAGCTCGCCCGCGAGCTGGGCCGGGCGCCCGGCCCCTGGCTCGCCGAGCTGCTGGGGGAGGTGGGCGAAGGTCAGGTCGTGGGCGCGCTCCGGACCCGCGACCAGGTGCTCCGCTTCGCGCGGAGATGGTCAGAACAGCGCAACGTCGGGCCGCGAACGTAATGAAATCCGCAACCGGGGTTGAGACCGCCGCCGACGGCCCGTAGGTTCGCCGTCGTGCCCTGACGGCCCGGAGAAGTGCCCACGACCCGGGAGGAACACACGATGCGCGGACGCATGCGCGCGGGGATCGCCGCTGCCCTGACCGGGGTCGCGGCCACGGCGCTGCCCGGGGTGGCGGCCGCCGCGCCGGCCTGCTCGGCCGAGGTGGCCCCCGCCCAGGAGAAGGCCATGACGCAGCTCATCGCCGCCGAGCGCGCCGACGCGGACGCGCCGAAGGTGCGCAAGCACCGCACGCTGCTGCGCGCCGGCCGCACCAAGAGCGTCGCGATGGCGCGCGGCGCGGCCTTCGCCCACTCGCGCGACGCGATGCCCTGGGCGAACGGGCGCGCGGCCGGTCAGAACCTCGCGCTCGCCTCCACCGTGCGGCAGGCGTTCACCGCGATGCGCCGCAGCGCGCCGCACCTCGCCAACATCCGCAGCCGCCAGTGGCGGTTCGCCGCGGTCGGCGCCGCCCGCAGCTGCGACGGCCTGCTCTACTTCACGGTCAACTTCATGGGGCCGCCCCCGCGCTCGTGACCGCCCGGCGCGGCCGCGGACCGGTGTAGGGTCGGCGGCCATGGTCCGGCTGACCCGCATCTACACCCGGCTCGGCGACGAGGGGGACACCCACCTCGGCGACATGAGCAGGGCCCGCAAGACCAGCCCGCGCGTGGTCGCCTACGGCGAGGTCGACGAGCTCAACGCCGCGATCGGCGTCGCCCGCGCGCACGGCGTCGACGGCCGCATCGACGCGTGGCTCGCGGTGGTGCAGAACGACCTCTTCGACCTCGGCGCCGACCTCTGCGTGCCGCCTGGCGGCGACGCCGAACGCTCGCGCCTGCGGGTGGAGCCGGCGCAGGTCGAGCGGCTCGAGGCGTGGTGCGAAGAGCTCAACGCCACCCTGCCCGACCTGACGAGCTTCGTCCTGCCCGCGGGCAGCCCGGCAGCCGCCGCGCTGCATCTGGCGCGGACGATCTGCCGCCGCGCGGAGCGCTCGTGCGTCGCGCTGGCGGACGCCGAGCCGGTCACGCCGGCGGCGCTCGCCTACCTCAACCGGCTCTCCGACCTGCTGTTCATCCTCGCCCGGGCCGCCAACCGCGGCGCAGGGGGCGACGTGCTGTGGGTGCCCGGCGAGCACCGCTCCACGGGCGCCGGTCCGGGGGCCGGGGAGCGGGGCTAGCCGGCGCGGGTGAAGGCCACCCGGCGGGCGGCCGGGTCGGCGGCCGCCAGGCGCACCCGCAGCGCCTCGCCGGGCCGGGCTGCGCCGTCCTCGAGCGGCCCGACCACCGCGGGGTGGGCCAGCTGCACCGTCGCCCGCTCGCCGCGCGCGTCGATCACGACGGCGGGGAACTCCTCGCCCACGCGGCCGGCGAGCAGCGCGCTCTCGACCAGATCGACGGACGCCCGCTCGGCCGCCCGCGCCCGCGCGCCGGCCGTCGCCATGAGGCCCGGGACGGCCGGCAGCGCCTCGAGGGCCCACGCGGGCGGCGCGGCGCCGCCCGCCAGCGCGAGCACGATCTCGTTGGCGACGCGGTCGGCCAGCCGTCGCAGCGGCGCGGTGACGTGGGTGTAGACCGCCGCGATCGCCGCGTGCCGGGGCGGCGCGCCGCCGGCCTCGCGGGTCCAGGCGGCGTAGCCGGCGCCGCGGAACAGGCGCGCCGCCCGGGCGGCGAAGGCCGCGTGCCCGGGCTCGGCCGGGTCGAGCGCGCGGACCACGTCGCCGTAGGCGGCGCCCTCCGGCCAATCGACGCCCAGCACCGCGGCGGTGCGCCGCAGCGCGGCGAGGTCCTCCGGGTCGGCCGGATCGAGCGTCCGCACGAGCGCGACGCCGCCCTCGGCCATGATCCGCCCCGCGACCATGCCGGTGAGCAGCGAGATCTGCGCGTTCCAGTCCTCCACCGGCAGGGCCGCCTCGTAGCGCAGGTCGAACCCGCCCTGCACGGGCACGACCTCCTGCACGGGCACCGTCAGGCTCACGCCGCCGCGCTCGGCCTCGCGCGCGAGGCGGGCCAGGCCCACCTCGCGCAGCCCCGTCAGGGCCGGCTCGGCGCCCGTCTCGATCGCGGCCTGCGCCTCGGCGTAGCTCAGCGCCCTCCGGCTGCGCACGGTCGCCCGCTCGACGTCCGCGCGCACCGGCTCGGCGCGCGCGTCGAGGTCGATGGTCCACAGCAGCGCGGGCCGGTCCTCGCCGGGCAGCAGGCTCGCGGCGCCCTCGCTCAGCACCGGCGGGTGCAGCGGCGCGCGGGCGTCCGGCATGTAGACGGTCAGCCCGCGCGCGCGGGCCGCGGCGTCGAGGTGGCCGCCCGGCGCCACCACGGCCGCCACGTCGGCGATCGCGTAGCGCACCCGGTGCCCGTCGCCCAGCGGCTCGATGGCGAGCGCCTGGTCGAGGTCGCGGGAGCCCTCGGGGTCGATGGTGAGCAGCGCCACGTCGCGGCGGTCGGCGCGCGGACCGCCGCCCGTCGCGCCCGCGGCGACGGCGGCCGCCGCCCGCTCGGCCTCGCGCTCCGCCTCGGCGGGGAATGCGGCCGCGATGCCGAGCTCCGCCCGGATGGCGGCGAACCCCTCGGCGAGCGGGCCCGCCGGCGGGCGCAGTCGCAGCGGCCGGGCGGGCACCCCGCCTCAGCCGCCGTCGGCGGAGATGTGCTGGTAGTCGCGCACGCCGCTCCAGCGGCCGCCCCACTCCCAGCCCCGGCGCTCGAAGGCCCGCACCACGACGCCGCCGTCGCGGATCATCCCCCGCCGGGCCCGCGAGCGGTCGAGGTACGGCACGCTGCGCCGGTGCGACGTCCGCCCGCCCGAGACGTAGGGGTTCTCGAGCGGGTTGAGGTCGATCGCCCGGCCGTAGGCGTGCTGCGACCACCGGCGCGACCCCGTCGCCGGCCGGCAGTTGAACGCCGAGGTGTTGTCGGCCTCGATGCTGCGGAAGTCGTCCCCGCCGTACGCCTGGATCGGCCGCATGCGCCGGATCGGGAAGCGCGCCCGGTAGAGCTCGCGGAAGACCGCCACGACGTCGCGCGCCGCGCCCGAGTGCACCACGAGCGCCCCGCGGCGGGGCCGCCCGCCGAAGCCCACGAACGGCACGCTCACGTGTCGCAGCGCGCCGAGGCCGACCGGGCAGCCGCGCCGCCAGACGCCCGGCGTCATGTCGGCCCGCTCGGCGGGGGTCAGCAGCCGCACCGTCGCGCGGTAGGGCGGCAGCCGGTCGGCCCCCTGTCCGGCGAGCGCGGCGGGCGGCGGCGCGGCGGCGACCCCCGCCGCCGCGGCGGCCGCCGCCAGCGCGGCGCCCAGGGCGCGCGGCGGGCGCGGGTGGCGGGTGCGCGGCGGCATCGCGGGCACGTTAGTCGAGGCCACGGGCCGGGTCACGGGGGCCCGGCGTGCGGGGCGCGGCGCGGAGATGTCCAAATGGACCTCGGGCCGAGGTCCATTTGGACATCTCCCCCGGCGCCGTCCCGTCCGCGCCGGCCCGGCGGCGCGGCGCGCTGGCGCCGCGGGGGGCCAGGGGCGATGATCGCGGCCGGCGGCCGGCAGCGGGAGGAGGGGGCGCGGGTGACGAGGTCCGTGGTGGCGGGGCTGGCCCTCGCGGCGGTCGTGGCGGCGGCCGCCTGGGGGTGCGGCGGCGGCGAGGGCGAGCGGCCGGACGGCGCGGCGGCACCGGCGAGCGCGGCAGCGCCGGCGAGCGCGGCGGCACCGGCCGCGGATGACGACGCGCTCGCCATCCGGCATCTGGCCCGGCGCTACCTGACCGCGTTCTTCCGCGGCGACGGTGCCGCGGCGTGCGACCTGCTCTCCGAGTCGGCCCGCCGGCGGCTGCTGGGCGACCCGCGGGCGGCCGGCTGGGGCGGCACATGCGCCGAGCGCATGGAGCAGGGCGCGCGGCTCGCCCAGGCCTACTACGGCAGCGCGCCGCGCATCGACATCCGCGACCTGCGCATCGCGGGCGACCGGGCCACGGCGGTCAGCGTGGCGGGGGGCCGCAGCGAGGACATCCTCTTCGAGCGCGAGGCCGGCGAGTGGAGGATCGGCCCCGACCGCTGACGGCCGGGGCGGGCGTCAGAAGCGGCGCGCCCCCGCGTACGACTCGGCGTAGAAGGCGTCGGTGAGCGAGGTGACCGTCACGGCGCCCCCCTCGCCGGGCGCCTGCACGAAGACGCCGGCGCCGAGGTAGATCCCCTCGTGGTGGATGTAGCCCGAGGGGTCGGCGAAGAAGAGGACGTCCCCGGGGCGCAGGTCGTCGGCGGCGACCGGCGCGCCGGCCTGCGCCTGGGCGGGCGCGGTGCGGGGCAGGACCACGCCGGTGCGGTCGAAGGCCCAGCGGACGAAGCCGGCGGCGTCGAAGCCGGTGGCCGGGCTCGCCCCCGAGCGCACCGAGCGCGCGCCGACCTGCGTGACGGCCTCGGCGGCGGCGTCGCGCCCGCGTCCCGAGGCGCCCAGCACGGGCCTGGCCGCGGCGAGGGCCACCGGGCGGGCCACGGTGGCGCGGTCGGCTCCCGGCACGGCGACCGACGGCGCGATCGCGACCTGCGCGGCGGCGCCGGGGCGGGCGGTGAAGACCGACCGCGAGGGGTCGCCGCCCAGTTCGGCGTAGTAGTGGGAGACGTTGCGCGTCCAGTGGCTGTTGAGGCCGGTCGGGTCGTTGGCCGCGTGGTTGGGCGCCCAGCGCTGCTGGATGGCGACGATCGTGTCGCGGCCGTCGCCGGCGTAGAGCTCGCCGGCGAGGTTGCGGGCGGCCGCCCGGATGGCGTCCGCCCACGACGGGTAGCGGAGGCCCGGCCCGAGCCCGAACGGGTTGTGGATCGGCTGCGACGGGCCGTATGTCGCGAAGCTGGTCTCGGCGCCGGCGATGGCGACCAGGAAGCGGGGGTCGAGGCCGGCGGCCCGCGCCTCGGCGGTGAAGACGGCGCCGAGGCCCGCGAGCGGGCTCCCCTTGGCGACGAGGTAGCGGTCGATCTCCGCGGCGATCGCGGCGTCGTCGCCGCGCAGGACGGCCGGGGCGGCCGGGGCGGCGGCGGCCCCGTTCAGCAGGGGGTCGTCGCGATACCCGGCCACGCCCACCGGCCGGGGCGCCGCGGCGGCGGGCAGGTACACGGCGGCGCCGTCGTCGCGCGCCCGCTCGGCCTCCGCGGCCTCCGCCGCCGCGACGCGCTGCTGCACGTGGCGGGCCTCGATCCCGTTCTCCAGGTCGAGCAGCGCCTGCTTCTGCCGCTGCAGCCGGCGCTCCACCCGCTCGAGCGCGTCGCGCTCGGCGCCGCCCAGGCGCTCGGCGGCGCTGCGCGCCGCGAGGAGCTCGGCCGACGTGCGGTCGATGCGCCGCTGCGCCTCGCGCAGCTCGGCGCCGGTGGCGGCGACCGCGGGCGCGACCGAGGTCGCGAGCACGCCGGCGGCGAGCCCCAGGCAGAGGGCGCGGCGGCGCAGGCGGGGAGGACGGCGGGCCATCCCCCCGGATATCGGATCCCGCCCGGCGCCGCTTGAGGCGCCGGGCGGGCCGGGGCACGACTGCGCCGCCTAGGGCCGGACGGCCCCCACGTAGTCGCTGCGGCTGCTCATGCTGGACACCTTGACCACGTCGCCCGTCTGCGGGGCGTGCACGTACTGCCCGCCGCCGATGTAGATGCCCATGTGGCCGAGGCCGCGCCAGAAGACGAGGTCGCCCGCCTGGAGCTGGCCGGAGGGCACCTTCGGGAACGCGTTGTAGATCGCGACCGTGTAGTGCGGGACGCTCTTGCCGATCTGGGCGTAGGCCCAGGAGGCGAGGCCGGAGCAGTCGAAGCCGCTGCCCGGCGAGGCGCCGCCCCAGACGTACGGCACGCCCAGCTGCGACATCGCGTGCTGGGCCGCGGCGGCGTTGCCGCTGCCGCTCGGCAGGGGGGCGGAGGGGGCGGAGGCCGCGGCGGGCGCCGCCGGGGCGGCCGCCGCGGAGCCGGACGAGCCGGACGACGCGGAGGAGCCGGAGGACGCCGGGCCCGACGCGGACGCCTGGCTCGCGGCGGCGGCCGCCTGCTGGCGCTGGCGCGCGGCCGCGGCCTCGGCGGCGGCCGCGCGGCGCTTGCGGGCCTCCTCGGCCGCCAGCAGCTGGCGGAGCTCGGCGCTGGCGCTGTCGAGGACCGCCTGGCGCTGGGACAGCAGCGACTCGACCTTCTGCTTCTGGCGCTCGCGCGTCTCGACGGCCTGCTCGGCGGCCTGGCGGTCCTCCACCAGCTGGGCCCGCAGCTCCTTCAGGCGCGCCTTCTGCTCGCGCAGCCCGCCGACGACGGCGGCGTCCTGCCGGCCGACCCGGTCGAGCATCTCGAGCTGGTCCGCCGCGCCGGCGATGCTGCCGGTGGAGACGAGCACCTCGATGAGGCTCGGCTCGGGGGTGGCGTAGAGGCGCCGCAGCCGGTCGGCCAGCTTCTCGCGGGACGTCTCGAGGTCGCGGCCGGTCGCCGTGAGGCGGTCGCCGTTCTGCTTGATCCGGGCGTTGACCTGTCCGAGCTCGTACCGGGCGCCGTTGTACGCCTCGGCGGCCACCGCGACCTGCGTGTTGATGCTCTCCAGCTCGGACTGGATGCGCGCCACCTCGGCGCGCTGGGCCTCGATGACGGCGGGCTCGGTGGTGGCGAGCCCGGCGCCGAACGCGAGCAGGGCCGCGGCCGCGACGATCAGGGCGAGACCGAGGCCTGCGAAGTTGCGCGTGGGTCTCAGAAAGGACTCCCGGACGGGGGACGGTACTGGGAGCTGGGCAGCGCTCCGGATCCGACCCGGGCACGCTACCACCGGATGTCGACCCGAGACAACAAATCCTTGAGGGGCCGGGGCCGCCCGCGACGGCCCCCGCGCCGTTGATGCGGCCGCCCGGAGCCGTGATCATGGGGCGCGTGCGGCTCCTCGCAGCGCTCGCCCTCGCCTGCCTGGCGGCCGTCCTCGCGGCAGCCCTGGCGACCGCCCAGGACGGCGGCGCGCCGTCCGCGCAGGCGCGCGGCTACGCCGCGCTGCTGCCCGGCGGCGCGCACGGGGCGGCGACGGCCAGCACGGCCGGGCGCCCCGCGGCCGAGGGCTCCGCGGGCGGCCTGCGGCCGGCGGGCGGGGGCGTGATCGCCGCGGCCCGCGTGCGCCTCGGCGCCACGACGCGGGGCGCCGACGGCCTCGCCGAGGGGGTCGTCGAGGCCGACGGCATCACGCTGATCGACGGGCGGGTGAGCGTCGGCTCGCTGCGGATGGCCGCCGCCGCCGGGCCACAGGGCGGCCTGACCGAGGCCCGGGCGAGCGGGGTGACGGTCGACGGCCGCGCCGTCGAGGTGGGCCCGGGCTCGCGCGTCGAGGTCGCCGGCGTCGGCGCGCTGGTGTTCTTCGAGCAGGTGGGCGACGGGGCCGGGGCGCTGCGCGCCAACGCCCTGCGGGTGGAGGTGACCGACCCGGGCGCGGCCGGCCTGATCGGCCAGCCCTTCGTGGTGGGGCACCTCGAGCTGACCGCCACGGCCGGCCCGGCGCCGGCCCCGCCCGCGACGACGCGGGAGGGCACGGCCACGGCGCCGCCGCGCACCGCCCCGGCCCGGCCGCGCACGGCGGCCACCGCGCCGTCCCGCACGGTCGCGCCGGCCGCCGAGGCGCCGGCGACGCCCGGGCCGCTGGCGCCGCGTGCCCCGCTCGGCCTGCCGCGCCGCGCCGCGCCGGAGCGGCTCGACGGCCTCCGGCGCTCCGGCGCCTACGCCTTCCCGGTGGCGGGCGAATCCTCGTACATCGACGACTACGCCGCGCCGCGCGCCGGCACCGGCTGGCACCACGGCAACGACATCTTCGCCGCGACCGGCACGCCGGTGGTCGCCGTGGCCGATGGCACGCTCTCGCGGGTGGGGGTCAACACGCTCGGCGGTAACCGCCTGTGGCTGACCGACGACGCCGGCAACGCCTTCTACTACGCGCACCTGTCGGCCTACGCGCCCGCCGCCGTGGAGGGGGCGCGGGTGACGGCCGGCCAGGTGATCGGCTTCGTCGGCAACACCGGCCAGGCGATCACCACCCCGCCGCACCTGCACTTCGAGATCCACCCGGCGGCGGGCGACAGCGTCAACCCGTACCCCTTCCTGCTGGCCTGGGAGCGCGGCGGCGACATCCCACGGGCGTTCCGCCAGGCGGTGCGCTCGACATCGCCGACGCCCGCCGCGGGCGCGGTGCTGGTCGACGGCGCGCCGGAGGTCGACGCCGCGCCGGCGCCGGCCGACGGGCTGGCGACCCCCGCCTCCTGAGCCCGGCGGCGGTTCCCGTTCAGCCCGCCCTGCGGGACGGCTCGCCGAGGCGTGCCATCCTCGCCGGGTGACCGTCGCGACCGAGGAACCGCTCGACGGCCCCCGCCGTGGCGGCCGGGGCGTCGTGCCCCAGCCCGTGGGCCGCGCGCGGGATGGTGGCGACCTCGGCCCGCGGCGCGCAGGCGCGCAGGCGCTCGGCCCAGCGGGCGGGGGTGAGGGGGTCCCGGCCGCCGCGCACCACGAGCAGCGGCGGCGCGAGCCCGGCGACGAGGCCGTCCAGCGGCAGGCGGGCGGCCTCGCGCAGGGTGCGGACGACCCGCCCCGGCCCGGCGCGCAGGTAGTCGCGCACGCCGCCGGCCACGAGCGAGGGCCGCTCGAGCGGGGCGTCGGCGGCCAGGCGCACCACCTGCCCGAGCGCCGAGCCGGGCGGCCGGGCGAAGGCCGGGCTCAGCATGACCAGCGCGCTCACGAGCTCCGGCCGCCGCCGGGCGAGCAGGACGCCAACGTGGCAGCCGTAGGAGTGCCCCACGACGACGACCGGCCCCAGGCCGCGCGCCTCGAGCAGGCGCGCCGCGGCGGCGGCGATGCGGGCGGTGGTCCACACCTCGCGCGCCTCGCTGCGGCCGAAGCCGGGCAGGTCGGGCACGAGGGTGAGCGAGCGCCGGGCGAGGATCTCGGCGAGCGGCCCGAGGCTGGCGGCCGACACCCCGAGGCCGTGCAGCATCAGGGTGGGGCCGGCGACGGCGCGGGGCGGGCGCAGCAGCCGCGCGTGCACGCGCACCCCGTCGATCGCCGTCCAGACCGAGAGCGCGCGCGGATCCGGGTGGCCGGGCACCTCGTCCGCTACCGGGTGGCGGGCGCGGGGCCGCCGGTCGTGCTGGTGCACGGCCTCGGCGGCACGGCCCGCTGGTGGGCGGCGACGGAGGCCGCCCTCGCGCGCGCCCACCGCGTGATCGTCCCCGACCTGCCGGGCTTCGGGTACTCGGTCGGCGGCCGCCCGTTCGCCCTGGCCGACGCGCCGGAGGTGCTGGGGGGGCTGGTCGACCGCGTCGCGGGCGGACGCGCGGGCCTGGTGGGCCACTCGTTCGGCGCCCTCGTGTCGCTCGCCGTGGCGGCCGAGCGTCCCCGGGCGGTCGAGCGGCTGGCGCTGATCGGCTGCCCGGTGCGGACGGCCTCGCCCGCGCTGCTCGGCAACGCCCTGCCGGCGCTGCGCACCGTGCTCGAGCTGCCGCCCGCGGCGGCGCTGATGGTGGCCTGGGACATCGCCACCCGCTCGCCGGCCGCCCTGCTGCGCGCGGCGGGGGAGATCCTCGCGCGGGCCGGCGATCCGGGCCTGGAGGTGGCGCCGCCGGTGCCGACCCTGGTCGTGTGGGGCGCGCGTGACGCGCTGGTGCCGATCGGCGGGGCCGGCTGGGTGGCCCGGGCGCTGCCGGGCGCCCGCGTGCGCGTGATCGCCGGGGCCGGCCACGTGCCGATGCTCGACCGGCCCGACGAGCTCAACCGGGAGCTGCTCGACTTCCTGGGGCCGCGCTGAGGGCGGCCCGCCGGGGGCTCAGGTGCCGAAGGAGTCCCCGCAGGAGCAGGTGGAGGTGGCGTTCGGGTTGTTGATCCGGAACCCGCGCCGCAGCAGCCCCTGCTCGTAGTCGATGACCGACCCGGTCACGTGGATCGCGCTCTTCAGGTCCATGAGCATCGTGACGCCGTTCGAGCGTATCTCGCGGTCGGCCGGGCCGGCCGCCTCGCCGGGCTCCAGCAGGTCGAGCTTGTACTCGAGGCCCGAGCAGCCGCCGGCCAGGATGCGCAGCCGCACGCCCTCGGGTCGCCCCCGCTCGGCGGCCGCCTGCCGGATGTAGTCTGCGGCGGCGGGGGAGATGGTGACGAAGGCCTGTCCGGCCTCCTGGGCCTGGCGGGCGGCCCGGGCGCGCGCCCGGGCGGCCGCCTTCTTCTCCTCGAGGGTGAGCGGGCGGTCGGGCGCGGCGGCCTCAGCCATACCCCATCACCTTCATCAGGAAGCGGCCCTCCTCGGTCATCGCGTCGGGCGACCACGGCGGGTCCCAGACCCAGTTGACGTCAACGCTGCGCACGCCGTCGAGGGGCTCGAGGGCGGCCTTGGAGTCGCCCAGGATCTGCTCGGTGAGCGGGCAGCCCATCGAGGTGAGCGTCATGTCGAGGATCACGTTGCCCTCGTCGTCGATGTTGACGCCGTAGAGCAGCCCGAGGTCGACCACGTTGACCCCGAGCTCGGGGTCCTCGACCTGCTTCATCGCGCTGCGGATGTCGTCCTCGGTGACCATCGTCAGATCGCCTCCTGGGTCTCGCGCTCGTAGGTCTGGATCGCGTCCTTGGCCGCCATCCAGCCGAGCAGCGCGCACTTGATCCGGACGGGGTACTTCGCGACGCCCTGCAGGGCGATCGCGTCGCCCAGGCGCTCCTCGTCGGCCTCCTCGCCGCCGTGCATCACCTGGCGGAAGTGCTCGACCAGGCCGAGCGCGTCGTCGAGCGTCCGGCCGGCCAGCGCCTCGCTCATCATCGAGATCGAGGCCTGCGAGATCGAGCAGCCCTGGCCGGTGTGGGCCACCTGGGTCACCCGGCCGTCCTCGATGGCCAGCTCGAGGTGCACCTCGTCGCCGCAGAGCGGGTTGTTCTGGTCGACCGCCACGCTCGGGTCGTCCAGCGTCCCCTCGCCGCGCTTGCGGCGGTAGTGGTCGAGGATGAGCTCCTGGTAGAGGTCGTCGAGGCCGCCCATGTCCCTCCGCTACGCGAACGCCCGCCGGGCGGTGCCGAGGGCCCGCACGAGCGCGTCGATCTCGTCGTGCGAATTGTAGAGGTAGGTGCTCGCGCGGGCCGTCGCGCCCACGCCCAGCACCCGCATGAGCGGCTTGGCGCAGTGGTGGCCGGCGCGCACGCAGACCCCCTCCTGGTCGACGAGCTGGGCCAGGTCGTGCGGGTGGAGGTCGGGCAGGCTGAACGACACCGCCCCGCCGCGGGTCTCCGGGTCGGTGGGGCCGTAGACCGTGATGCCGTCCACCTCGGAGAGGGCGGCCAGCATGTGGGCGGTGAGCGCGATCTCGTGCGCGCGCACCGCCTCGGGCCCGACGCCCATCAGGTACTCAGCGGCCGCGCCGAGCCCGATCGCCTCGGCGATCGGCGGCGTGCCGGCCTCGAACTTCCACGGCACCTCGGCCCAGCTCGAGCCCTCGACCGAGACGTTGGAGATCATCTCCCCGCCGCCGAGGAACGGCTCCATCGACTCGAGCAGCTCCGCGCGGCCCACGAGGCAGCCGATGCCGGTCGGGCCGAGCATCTTGTGGCCGGTGAAGGCGAAGAAGTCGCAGCCGAGCGACGGCACGTCGACCGGCATGTGCGGGACGCTCTGGGAGCCGTCGACCGTCACCAGCGCGCCGGCCGCGTGCGCCATGGCGGCGATCTCGGCGACCGGGTTGATCGTGCCGAGCACGTTGCTGACGTGCACGACGCCCACCATCCGGGTGCGCTCGGTGAGCATCTCCCGCAGGGCGTCCAGGTCGAGCTCGCCCCGCGGGGTGACGGGCACGAAGCGCACCGTGGCCCCGGTGATGCCGGCCACGATCTGCCACGGGACGATGTTGGAGTGGTGCTCCATCTCCGTGACGAGCACCTCGTCGCCCTCGCGCAGGTTGCGGACGCCCCACGCCCAGGCCACGAGGTTGATCGCCTCGCTGGCGTTCTTCGTGAACACGACCGTGTCGCGCGGAGCCGCCACCAGGCGGGCCACCGCGTCGCGGCCGGCCTCGTAGCGGGCCGTCGCCTCGGCGGCGAGCTCGTAGACGCCCCGGTGCACGTTGGCGTTGGTCTCGCGGTAGTACGCGTCCATCGCCTCGAGCACCTGGACCGGCTTCTGCGAGGTCGCCGCCGAGTCGAGGTAGACGAGCGGCGCGCCGTGGACGCGCCGCCCGAGGATCGGGAAGTCGGCCCGGACCGCGGGCACGTCGATGGCCGCGGCCGTCGACATCGCTACGACGCGGCGGGCGCCGCGGCCTGCTCGGCCGACCCGAACTCCACGTAGCCGTTCTCCTCGAGGTAGTCCGCGAGCTCCGGCCCGCCGGTGCGGGCGATGCGGCCCTCGTACATCACGTGCACCACGTCGGGGCGGATGTAGCGCAGGATGCGGGTGTAGTGGGTGATGATGAGCACGCCGAGGCCCGGGCCGCGCATCGCGTTGACGCCCTCCGAGACCACCTTCAGGGCGTCCACGTCGAGGCCGGAGTCGGTCTCGTCGAGCACGGCGAACTTCGGCTCGAGCATCGCCATCTGCAGGATCTCGTGGCGCTTCTTCTCGCCGCCCGAGAAGCCCTCGTTGAGGTAGCGGTCGGCGAAGGCGCGGTCGAAGCCGAGCAGCTTCGACTTCGCGTCGAACAGCTTCACGAACTCGCGGGGGGACATCTCCTCGCCGCGGATCGCGTTGATCGACGTGCGCAGGAAGTTCATCACCGAGACGCCCGGCACCTCGACCGGGTACTGCATGGCGAGGAACATCCCGAGCTTGGCGCGCTCGTCGGCCTCGAGCTCGGTGAGCTCCTCCCCGGCGAACCGCACCGAGCCGCCGGTGATCTCGTAGCGCGGGTGGCCGGCGAGCGCGTAGGCGAGCGTGCTCTTGCCGGAGCCGTTCGGCCCCATCAGCGCGTGGACCTCACCCTGGGGCACCTCCAGGTCGACCCCCTTCAGGATCGGGGTGCCGTCCACGGCGACCTCGAGGCCGCTGATCTTCAGGATCGGTTCGCTCACGGGTCTCCTCAGCGCGTCAATGGATGTTCACGGCTCGGCGTGGGGTCGAGCAGGACGCGCCCGTCACGGACCTCCACGCCGTAGGTCGGCAGCGCGACGGTGGCGGGGGGCGTGAGCACCTCGCCCGTGCGCAGCGAGAACTGTGCGCCGTGGCGCGGGCACTCGATCGTGTCGCCCTCCACCCAGCCGCCCGAGAGCGACTCGAGGGCGTGGGTGCAGATGTCGTGCACTGCCAGCACGTCGCCGTCCACGTTCACCAGGCAGACGGGCGTCTCGCCCACGCGCACGAGCACGGGCTCCCCCGGGGGGAGGTCCGCGAGCGCCGCCACGTCGACCGCCTCGCTCACGCCAGCTTCGCCCGGACGGCGGCCTCGAGCTCGGCGCGCAGCTCCTCGAACGCCACCATCTCGAGGACCTCCTGGAGGAAGCCCATCACGATGAGGCGCTTGGCGTCGGCCTCCGGCACGCCGCGCGAGCGCAGGTAGAAGAGGTGCTCGTCGTCCACGCGGCCGACCGCGCCGGCGTGCGAGCACTTCACCTCGGCCGTCTCGATCTCGAGGAACGGGATCGTGTCGGCCCGCGCCCCGTCGTTGAGCACGAGGTTGCGGTTGGTCTGGTAGGCGTCCGTGCCCGGCGCGCCGGGCGGCACGACCAGGTTGCCGAAGAACACGGTGTGCGCCCGGTCCTGGATCGCGCCCTTGTAGAGCAGGTTCGAGTAGGCGTTGGGCGCCTCGTGGCGCGACACCACCCGGTGCTCGAAGTGCTGGTCGCCGGCGGCGAAGTAGAGGCCGAGGGCGCGCGCGTCGGAGCCCGGGCCGGCGCAGACGACCGTCGGCTCCACGCGCACGACGTCGCCGCCGAGCGTGACGACCACCGAGCGGAAGCGCGCGTCGCGCGCCGCGCGGGCGCGCACGACCGCGTGGTGGCGCACGCCGGCGCCCCAGTCGATGAACGACAGGTGCTCCACCTCGGCGCCCTCGCCGGCGTAGAGCTCCATGACCGACGAGACGCTCAGCGGGCCGGCGAGGTCGCCGGAGGCGTAGCGCTCGATGACGGTCGCGCGGGCGCCGTCCTCCACCACCACGAGCGAGCGCTCGACCACCCGGCCCGCCGCGCCGGTCGCGGTGACGAAGGCCTCCACCGGCAGCGTCACCTCGACGCCGCGGGGGACGTAGACGAACAGGCCGCCGTCCCAGCGGGCCGCGTTGAGGGCGGCCGGCCGCTCGTCGAAGCCCACGAGGCCGTAGAGGTGCTTGCGCACCAGCTCCTCGTGCTCGGTGAGCGCGGCGCCCAGCTCGGCCACGATCACGCCGTCCGGCAGGTCGCCCAGGGCCGGCGCGGCCGGCGCGCCGTCCACCAGCCGCAGCGTTGCGGCCCGCTCCCCGTCCGGCAGCTCCGGCACCTCGGCGCGGCCGGGCGCGTCGGGCTCGGGGCCCTCGACGCCCAGGTCGGCCGGCGGCGTGAAGCGCCAGTCCTCCTCCCGGCCGGTGAGGGCCGGGAGCTCGGTCAGGGTCTGGGTGGCGGCGTCGCGGACGTCCGCGGCCCAGGTCGGTCGCTCAGCCAATCGAGCCCTCCATCTGCAGCTCGATGAGGCGGTTGAGCTCCACCGCGTACTCCATCGGCAGCTCCTTCGCGATCGGCTCGATGAAGCCGCGCACGATCATCGCCATCGCCTCGTCCTCGGAGAGGCCGCGGCTCATGAGGTAGAAGATCTGGTCGTCGGCGACCTTGGACACCGTGGCCTCGTGGCCGATCGAGGCGTTCTCCTCGCGGATGTCCATGTAGGGGTAGGTGTCCGAGCGGCTGTCCTCGTCGAGCAGCAGCGCGTCGCACACCACCGACGCCTTCGTCCGCTCGGCGCCCGGCTCCACCTGCACGAGGCCGCGGTAGCTGGTGCGGCCGCCGCCCCGCGAGATCGACTTCGAGACGATCGTCGAGGAGGTGTCGGGCGCGACGTGGACCATCTTGGCGCCGGCGTCCTGGTGCATCCCCTCGGAGGCCATCGCCACCGAGAGCACCTCGCCCCGGGCGCCGCGGCCCGTGAGCCAGACGGCCGGGTACTTCATCGTGACCTTCGAGCCCAGGTTGCCGTCGACCCACTCCATGGTGGCGTTCGCGTGCGCGACCGCCCGCTTGGTGACCAGGTTGTAGACGTTGGTCGACCAGTTCTGGATGGTCGTGTACCGGCAGCGCGCGCCCTCCTTCACGATGATCTCGACCACCGCGGAGTGGAGCGAGTCGGTCGTGTAGATCGGGGCGGTGCAGCCCTCGACGTAGTGCACGAACGAGCCGGGCTCGCAGATGATGAGCGTCCGCTCGAACTGGCCCATGTTCTCCTGGTTGATCCGGAAGTAGGCCTGCAGCGGGATCTCGACCTCGACGCCCTCGGGGACCCAGATGAACGAGCCGCCCGACCAGACGGCCGAGTTGAGCGCGGCGAGCTTGTTGTCGCCGGGCGGGATGACCGTGGCCCAGTGCTCGCGGAAGAGCTCCTCGTGCTCACGGAGCGCCGTGTCCGTGTCGCAGAAGATGACGCCCTTCTTCTCGAGGTCCTCGCGGATCGAGTGGTAGACGACCTCGCTCTCGTACTGGGCGCTCACGCCCGAGAGGTACTTCTGCTCGGCCTCGGGGATGCCCAGGCGGTCGAACGTGTTCTTGATGTCGGCCGGGACCTCGTCCCAGTCCTTCCCCTGCTTCTCCGACGCGCGGATGAAGTAGAAGATGTTCTGGAAGTCGATCTCCGACAGGTCCGCGCCCCAGGTGGGCATGGCCTTGCGCTCGAAGATCTCGAGGGCGCGGAGCCGGAACTTGGTCATCCACTCCGGCTCGCCCTTCAGGAACGAGATCTCGCGAACGACGTCCGCGTTCAGGCCGCGCTTCGGCTCGAAGACGTAGTTGGCCGGGTCGTGCCAGCCGAACTTGTACTGGCCGAGGTCGATGTCTGGCGGCTTGACTGTGGACACGGGCCCTCCCCGGTCGCGTGGGATCACGTGCTCGTCTAAAGGATACGCGCATTGCCGAAACGGCGTCGCGCGAGCGATCGTGCCGGTGGGAGCGGGCGGCGGCGACGGTCGCGAGCGCTGCCCAGCGTAGCCCAGGGGCCCCCGCGGCGCACGGGCGGCGGCGCCCTCAGGCCCCGGCCGTGACCGCCCGCTCCACCACCAGCCGCCCGTGCACCGAGCGGGTCCAGAAGACCGCCGCCGCGCCGGCGCCGTCGGCCGCGAGGGCGGGCGGGTCGGCGTCGCTGACGCCGTCGCCGGAGATGGCGATTCCCTGCTCCACGGCGCCGTCGGCCTCGCGGGTGGCGGCGTGCACGCGCCCGTCGGCGACCCAGGCGACCGTCGCCCGGCGCACGCCGCTGCCGATCGCCACCCGCAGCCGGGTGGCGCCCAGGCCGGGGCGATCGAGGGTGCGGGCCGCGCCGGCGCCGAGGTCCGCGGCGAGCGGGGCCGCGCGCGGGCGGCCGAGCGCGTCGGTCCAGGCCGACAGCGCGTCGCCGTCGGCCGTGGCGGCGATGCGCGGCCCGCCGGCGCCCCGGTCGGCCGTCTCGCCCTTCGCGAGCGCGGGGACCGGCGACAGCGCCACGACCGGGGCGACCGTGCCGCGCCACCAGCGCAGCGCGCCGCCGCGCGGCGCGGAGATCGCGACCGCCCGCCCGCCCGCGGCGACGGCGAGGTCGGCCGCCAGGTCGCCGCGGCTGCGGAAGGGCAGCTCCACCTCGTCGCCGAAGCCGCCGCCCGGCGGGCGGCCGACCGCCAGGGCGGTGCTGCGCCCGCGCGGCAGGTCGCACTGCCACCAGACGACCGCGCCGCCCTTGGCCCCCGCCGCGACCCTCGGCCGGCGCACCTGCAGGCAGCGCGGCGAGCGCGACACCCGGGCGGGCGCCGTCCACGAGCCGTCGGACCGCCGCTCCACGAGCTGCACCCGGCCCACGAACCCCCTGTCGGACGGGCGGGTGCCCGTGCCCCAGTGCCAGGCCACCACCGCGCCGCCCGCCTCGTCGACTGCGAGCTGGGGCGGGCCCACCTTGTGGCGGTCGCTCGAGAGCGTCGTGATGCGCCCCCAGCGGCCCTCGGCCACGTCGCGCTCCCGCGCGTGGGCGACGTAGACCGCCTGCCGGCGCAGGCCGCCCCGCGCCCGCACCAGCCGCGTGCGGACGACCTGGCGCCACACCACGACGACCCGGCCCTGGCCGTCGACGGCGACCTGCGGGTCGATGGCCTTGCGCCCGCGCCGCGAGATGGCGGCCTGGCGGCTCCACCCGCCGCCCGCCGGGCGCAGGCTCACGACGATCATGGCGTCGCGCCCGGTTCCGCGCACCCAGGCCGCGGCGGCGTCCCCCCGGGCGTTGGCGGCCACGGCCGGGGAGTGGGCGTCGAGCGGCCCGCTCGAGGCGCGGCGCGGCGACTCCCAGGCCCCGAGGCCCGGCGCGGCGGCGACGCCCAGCAGGAGGGCGGCGGAGCCGAGGAGCGCGAGCCGGCGGGGCATGTCCCGGACGGTACAACGGACGGGTGTATCCTGACCCTCGACCTGGGCGCCTGGAGGGGGCTGGATGGGCGTGCGAGCGACGAGCGCGGACGAGCGCGCGGAACGGGACATCGGTCGGCTGGCGGCCGCCCTGGGGGATCCGACCCGTCGCAGGGTCTTCTTCGCCGTGCGCGCGGCCGGCGCCGAGCAGACGAAGGACGACATCGCGCGCGAGGTCGGGATCGATCGCCGCCTGGCGGGCTTCCACCTCGACAAGCTCGTCGAGCACGGCTTCCTCGAGGCGGGCTTCCGCCGCCCGGAGGGGCGCGGCGGCCCCGGCGCCGGGCGCCCGGCCAAGCGCTACCGGCTGGCCGAGCGCGAGCTGCTCGTGCCGCTGCCCGAGCGGCACTACGAGCTGCTGGCCACCCTGCTGCTGCGCGCCACCCGCGAGGCGGAGGTGGTGTCCCAGGAGGTGCTCGAGCGGGTCGGCCACGACTTCGGCTTCGAGATCGGCCTCGCCGAGGTCGCGGCGGGGCGCCAGACGCCCCCCGCTTCGCTGACGGAGGCCACCGAGGGCGTGGTGCGCCTGCTGTCGCGCTACGGCTTCGCGGCCCGCGCCGAGGGCGCGGGGGGCCTGCGCGCCTGCGCGTGCCCGTTCGAGGAGCTGGCCTTCGACGACCCGGCGCGCATCTGCGGCCTGGACCGCGCGATCTGGCGCGGCATGCTCGCCGCGCTGGCGCCGGACGCCACGCTGAGCGTCTCGGCCACCCGGGCGAGGGGCGACGACGCCTGCCTCGCGACCGTCGACGCATCGGAGACCGCCGGCTGACGTGTTCGCCGAGGGCTGCAGCCCTCGTCGCGGTTCCGAGGCGGCCAGCCCCGCCGAAGGCGGTGCCGCGTACGCCGGGTCGTCGCTAGATGAGGCCCTCCCTGACGGCGTGGGCCACGGCCTGTGAGCGGGTGCGCACGTTGAGCTTCGTGACCACGTCGTGGATCACGTTCTTGATCGTCCGCTCGCTGTAGCGCAGCTGCTCGGCGACCTCGCGGATGGGGTGGCCGTCGGCGACCAGGCGCATCACCTGCTGCTCGCGCGGGTTGAGGCGCGTCAGCGAGAGCCCGCGCGGCGCGAGCACCTCCTCGTGGGCGCGCGAGATGTTGCGCAGCAGCGTGCCGAGCAGCTCGGGCGCCATCACGCCGGAGCCGGTGGCCGCCGCGTGCACGGCCGCGACGAGCGACTCGGGCGTCAGCGTGTCCTTGCAGATGTAGCCGAGCGCCCCGGCGGTCACGGCGGCCACGACCTCGGTCTCGTCACCGCGCCCGGAGCAGACGAGCACCCGCGCGCCGGTCGCCTCGCGCACCTGGCGGATGAACTCGAGGGCGCCGGGGACGCCGTGATCGACGACGACGACCGCCGCGTCGCGCAGGCCCTCCTGCTGCCACGCCTCGCGCACCGACCCCGCCTCGGCGACCCCCGTGATGCCGTCGGCGTCGCCCAGGCAGGACGTCACGCCGCGCCGGTAGATCAGGTGGGGGTCGAGGACGAAGACCTTCACGGGCCGTCGATTCGTCGGGGGCGGCGCATCCCGCGTGCCCGTGTCCCTGTTTGCGAAATATAGTTCGGGTGGGTCTGCGGTGACCAGCCCGTTTGGAGGGCTCATGGGTCCGGTGCTAACCACGAACGCCCGCGTCATGTGCGTCCACGGAGGACAGGTGACGCTCGCCCCGCGGCAGGGCGCGGTGACCGCCGCCGGCGCGCCGGTCCTGCGGGAGACCGACCTCATCGGCGCGCCCATCGTGGGCTGCGCACAGCCGCCGACGGTCTCGAGCAAGCCGTGCACGACCGTGGTCGCGGTGCTGCCGGGGGGCAGCGCGCCGACGGTGTCCGTGGGCGGGTTGCCCGCCCACGTGGCGAGCCTCTCGGGGATCACCGACGGCGTCCCGCCGGGCACGGTGATGGTGGTGTCGCCGGGGCAGACGACGGTCGTCGCATGAGCCGCGCCGACTGATGCCGGCGCCGGGCGAGAGCGTCGGCCGCTTCCGCATCGTCCGCGAGATCGGGCGGGGCGGGATGGCGGTCGTCTACCTCGCCCGGCAGGCCGACCTCGACCGCGACGTCGCCCTCAAGCAGCTGGGCGCCTTCCACGCGACCGACCCGGCCGCGGCGGCGCGCTTCCTGCAGGAGTCGCGCATCACGGGCGCCCTGGGGCACCCGAACATCGTCACCGTGCACGAGTACCTGCAGCACGACGGCACCCCGTACATCGCGATGGAGTACCTCGAGCGCGGGTCGCTGCGCCCCTACGTGCGCGACCTCTCCCTGGCCCAGGTCGCGGGCGTGATGGAGGGCGTGCTCGCCGCGCTGGCGCACGCCGCCGACCAGGGCGTGGTCCACCGCGACCTCAAGCCCGAGAACCTGATGCTCACGCGCCAGGGCACGGTGAAGGTGGCCGACTTCGGCATCGCCAAGGCCCTCAACGAGGTCCAGACCAGCTTCGCCACCGCAACGGGCACGACGGTCGGCACGCCGGCCTACATGGCGCCCGAGCAGGCGATGGCTCGCGGCGTGGGGCCGGCCACCGACCTCTACGCCGTGGGCGTGATGGCCTACGAGATGCTCGTCGGCCGCGTGCCCTTCACCGCGGACACCCCGCTGGGCGTGCTGATGCAGCACGTCAACGACCCGCTGCCGCGTCCGTCCGAGGTGCGGCCGGACCTGCACCCCGACCTCGCGGCCTGGCTCGAGTCGATGCTCGCCAAGTCGCCGGGCGACCGGCCCGCCGACGCGGCGGAGGCCTGGGACCAGCTCGAGAACGCCGTGATCGGCATCCTCGGGCCGCGCTGGCGCCGCGACGCCCGCCTGCTGGAGGGCCGGGCCGCCGCGGCGGCCAAGCCGCTCACCCCGGCGCCGTTCGAGAGCGTGCAGTCGCCGGCGACGCCCCCGCCGGCCA
Organism: Miltoncostaea marina; assembly: GCF_018141525.1. GTDB lineage: Bacteria > Actinomycetota > Thermoleophilia > Miltoncostaeales > Miltoncostaeaceae > Miltoncostaea > Miltoncostaea marina. The sequence goes on along the minus strand of NZ_CP064655.1, from coordinate 2,406,158 downwards.
ACGAGCCGGCCGCCGGGGCGCCCGCGGCCGCCGCGGCGCCCGCGCCCGCGCCCACGGGCTTCGAGACGTTCGGGCGCGGCGCGCCCGGCGGGGCGCCGCCGCCCGCCCCGGGCGCCCCGGCCCCGGCCGCCCCGGCCCCGGCGGCCCCGGCCGCCGCGCCGGACGACGGCTTCCGCACGTTCGAGCCGCGCGCCCGCGAGGCCGCCCCTCCGCCTGCGCCGGCCCCGGTGGCTGCGGCGCCCGCTCCGCCGCCGCCCGCCCCGCCGCCGCCGGTCGCCGCGGGGCCCGCGACCGTGCCGCCGGGGCCCGCGACTGTGCCGCCCGGCCCCGCCACCGTCCCCCCGGAGCCGTCCGGGGGCACGTCGGCGCCCGAGCCGCCGGGCGACGGGCTCGAGCTCACCGTGCCGCCGCAGTCGCGCACGCCCCCGCCCGCCGAGGCCGCTCCGCCACCCGCGCCGCCCGCCGGCGGGGGCAGGCGCCGGCTCGCGCTGGTGGCCGGGGGCGCGGTGGTCGTGGCGGGCGTCGCGGTCGCGGTCGTGCTGGCCGCCGCGGGCGGCGGCGGCGGGGGCGGCGCGGCCGAGCAGCCTGACGGCGGGCCCGAGGCGCCGCCGGTGACCGACCTGGTGCTCGACGAGCGGCCGGACCTGGCGGCGGCGGGGGGCGCGCTGCTGGTGGCCGACCCCGCGGGCCGGGTCGTGCGCGTGCGCGACGGGGCGGCGGCGACGACCCTCGACGACCCGGCCGCGCCGCGCGCGGTGGTCGCCTCGGGCGGCCGGGCGCTCGTGGCCGACGGCGACGGCGTCACGACGTTGCGCGCCCGCGACCTGCGCCCGCTGTCGGCGGCCGCGTTCCCCGGCGCCGTGGGGCTCGCCGCCGCGGGCGGCGAGGTGGCCGCGGCGTCGGCGCAGGGCGACGAGCGCGGCCGCGTCTGCATGGTCGGCGACGGCGCGCTCGGCGCGTGCGCGGACCTCGACTTCGCCCCGGCCGGGATCGGCATGGGCGGCGGCGCGGTGTTCGTGGCCGACCGCGACGGCGGCACCGTGGTGCCGCTGCGCGCGGGCGGCGGGGCGTTGTCGGCGGCCGCGGCGATCCCGGTCGGCGCGGCGCCGCACGGCCGCATGGCGGAGGACCGCGGCCGGCTCTACGTGGCGGTGGAGCGCGGCGTCGCGGTCGTCGACCTCGCCACGGGCGCCGCCGTCGGCACCTTCGCGACGCCGGTCACGCCCGCCGACGTCGCGGTGGTGTCGGCGTCCGGGCTGGTGCTCGCCGCGCTGCCGGGCACGGGCCAGGTCGCCGTGATCGACGCCGCGCGGCCGCAGGAGGCCCCCCGGCTGGTCGATGTGGGCGGCCCGCCGGCGGCCGTCGTCGCGGGCGCGGGCGGCGTGTCGGCGCTCACGACCGACGGCGCGCTGGTGCCGATCGACCCGGCGGCGGGGACGGCCGGCGCGCCGGCCCCGGTGGAGGGCCTCGGCGCGCCGGCGCCGCGGCCGGTCGACCTGCGGCGGGTGTCGGGGGACGCCGGCGGGCGGCGGGTCACGCTCACGCTCGACCTCGGCGGCGGCCGGGTGGGCGCCGGGGCGGTGCGGGTGGCGGACCGCGCGCTCGGCGACGGGCGGGCCGCGCTCGAGCTGTGGGGGGGCGGGATCGGGACGCGGGTCCGCACCGCGCGGGCGGCCGGCATCCGCGTCTCGGTGGCCCCGCGCGCCGGCCGCCTGCTGGTGTCGCTGGCCGCCGGGCGGGGCGACTTCTCCGCGATCGCCGTCCGCCCGGTGCGCGGCGGCGCGGCCGTCGCGGTCACCACCACGCGACGCCCCGAGCCGCGGCCGCAGCCCGAGACCCCGGCGCCGCAGACGCCCGACGGCGCGACGCCGCCGACCCCCACGCCCACGCCGACCCCCACGCCGACCCCCACGCCCACCCCGACCCCCACCCCCACGCCGCCCGACTTCGAGACCGGCTGACGGCGCTCAGCGCAGGCGCACCCGGGCGACCGCGACGAGCGCGCCGCCCACCCGCAGCTCGCAGCGCCACACGCCGGTCGGCAGGCGGCCGGAGGACGCGATGAACGAGGTCACCGTCCGCCGTCGCGGCCTGCCGTCCGGGGCGGTGGGGCCCCGGCCGGGCGGGATCCACCGGGTCGTGATCCGGCGCGAGCCCTTCGGCAGGGCGGCGAAGCGGAACGTCGCGAAGATGCGCGCCTTGTCGCGCAGGGTCCGGGCCGGCGGTCCGTTCTGGAGGGCGCTGATGAAGGCGGTCTCCGCGACCCCCTGCGGCGGCGCGGGCAGGACGACGGTGCGCGTGAGGGGGATCAGCGCCGTCGGGCCGACCCCCTGGATGCGGAGCGTGAGCCTGCCCGGGAGCACCCGCGGGCCGAGCGGGACGCGCCGGGCGAACGGGCCGGCCGGCAGCGCGTACACCCTCCGCTGCAGCACCCGGCGGCCGCGCAGCAGCGCCACCTCGACCCGGCCGGCCGCCTCGAGGGTCCCCGCGACGCGCAGCGTGCCGCGGGCGCGGCTGGCGGCCCACTTCACCCGGCCGAAGGCCGCGCGCCCCACGAGGATGCGCGGCGGCGGGGGCGGGGGCGGGGTGATGGTCGCCGTCGCGGGCGGCGACAGCCCGCCGCCGCTCGGGGGCGTGTACACGGTCACCCGGGCCGTTCCGGGCGACGCGACGTCGGCCGGGCCGAGCACGGCGGTCAGGCGGGTGAGGCCCACGAAGGTCGTGGGGCGGTCCGTGCCGTTCCAGCGCACCACGGAGCGGCGCACGAACCCGGTGCCGTCGACGGTGAGGGTCGCTCCGGGGGTGCCGGACTGCAGCCCCGACAGGGCGCCGATGCGCGGCTGCGGCCCGATCGGCTGCCAGTCGGGCGAGAAGCTCAGCCCGGGCGCCTGCGACTCCGGCGTCTCGGCCCCGCCGCCGCCCGAGGCGACGGTGAACAACCGGTAGTTGGGCGAGGGCGGGCCGCTCGAGACGAACCGGTGGTAGAGGATGCGGGCCCCATCGGGCGACCACACCGGGCGGGTGCCCGGGGCGCCCTCGAGCACGGGGATGCCGCCCGAGCCGTCCGCGTTCACCACCTGGAGGCGCTCGATGTCGGTGCGGCGCACCACGAGCCGGGAGCCGTCGGGCGAGAAGTCGGCCTGGTCGGCGTCCGAGAGGAAGGCGGTGCGTCCGGCGCCGGTCGCCCCGACGATCGACAGGCCGCCGACCGTGGAGTCGTCGAACACGACCCGCGCGCCGTCCGGCGTCCACACGGGCAGGCCCTGGTCGCCGTCGCCGCCGGCGATGACGACCCGCTGCCCCGACGTGCCGAACGGCATCACCGCGACGTCCTGGTGGCCTGCCGCCGTCACGGTGTAGGCGATGCGCCCGCCGTCCGGGCTCCACGAGGGCGCCGAGGCGTCGGCGGACTCCTGGGTCAGCCGACGCTGGTCCGAGCCGTCCGCGTTCATCACCCAGACGTCCGCCGTGCCGCCCGGCCCCCGGGTGCTGATGAACGCGATCCTCAGCCCGTCGGGTGACCAGGCGGGGTCGGAGTTCGTGCCCAGGGTCGTGATGGGCGTGCCCCCGAGCAGGTCGCCCGGCTGCTTGAGCACGATCTGCCCGTCGCGCTCGACGGCGATGACGCCGTTGACGCCCGGGAAGGCCGCGGTCGCGGTCCCCGCCGCCAGGGCGGACGCGAGCAGCGCGGCGAGCCCGGCGAGGGCGGCGCGGCGCCTAGCCAAGGCGGACCGTCGCCGTGGCCACGCGGGTGCGCCCGTAGCGCAGCTCCGCTCGCCAGGCGCCGGTCGGCAGCGGGCCGCTGCTCTTGATGAACGCGATCACCTGGCGCGTGATGGGCTTGCGGTCGACGGCGGCCACCCGGCGCGCGCCCGGCGGGTACCAGCGCACGGTGAGCCGCCGGCCCGGCCTGGGCCGGGCCGCGAACGTGAAGTGGGCGAAGATGATCGACCGGCGCGAGATGCGCTTCATCGGCCGGCCGCCGATCTTCGAGCTGAAGTAGGCGCGCGAGGCGACGCCCTCACGCGGCGCGGCCAGGCGGGCGATGCGGTCGGCCGTGGGCAGCGGCTGCGCCCCGCCGCCGACCTCGCGCAGGCGGATGAGGTGCCGCCCCGGCAGCAGGGTCGGCGTCAACGCCAGCGTGCGGCTGAACGTCCCGGCCGCCCGCACCCGGAAGCGGCGGGTGACCAGGGGCCTCCCGCGCCCGCTCGGGCGCAGCACGCGCATCTGCAGCAGCGCCGGCCGGCCCGCGGTGCCCCGCAGCACCAGGCGGCCGCGCAGCCGGCTGGCCCTCCAGCGCGGCCGGATCGTGGCGCGGGTGATGGTCAGCGCGGGTCCGGCCGTGGGTGGCGACACCGTGAACGGCAGCGACGCCGACGTGCCGCCGCCGACCGGCGAGGTGTGCACGTCGACGCGCGCCTCGCCGGGGGCGGCCATGTCGGCGGCCGGCACCACGAAGGTCAGGCGCGTGGCGCTGACGAACTGGGTCGAGCGGGGCGCGCCGTTCCAGCGCACGACCGACCGCCGCACGAAGCCGGAGCCGTCGACGATCACGGCCAGGTCGCCCGAGCCGGCGAACGCCGACGGCGGCGACAGCGACGCCACCGCCGGGGCGGGCGCGACCGACTGCCACGACGGCTGCAGCTCGTTCGTCACCGATGAGGTGACCTGGCGCGGGTCGGCTTCGGCGTCGCCGGTCGAGGCGACCGTCCAGAGGTCCCAGTTGTTGGTGTTGCGGAAGCTGCTGAAGGCGATCCGCCCGCCGTCGGGGGACCAGACCGGGTCGACGTCGGGCTGGGCGTGGGTGGTGTGCCGGCGCAGGGCGGTCTCGGGCCCGCCGGTGGCCGACACCGACCAGACGTCGGTGTTCCCGCCGCGGGCGCTGTCGAAGGCCACGCGCGAGCCGTCGGGCGACCAGGTGGGCGAGCCGTCGCCCGCGGGGCTGGAGGTGAGCTGGCGCACCTCCTGCTCCGTGCCTGCCGGCGACAGTCGGTAGACGTCGCCGCTGCCGGTGCGATTGCTCTCGAAGGCGATCGCCGAGCCGTCGGGCGACCACTCCGGGTTGACGTCCGGGATCGCCCCGTTGAGCGTGTGGCGGATCAGCCCGGTCCCGTCGAGGTTGGCCGAGTAGATGTCGAAGTTGTCGTCGCGGTCGGACGCCCAGGCGATGCGGCCGCCGTCGGGCGACCAGGTGGGGTCCTGGTCCGTCGAGCCGTCGATCGTGAACCGGACCGCGTTCGAGCCGTCCGCGTCCACGATGTAGATCTCGGCGTTGCCGCCGTCGCGCCGGCTGGTGAACGCGATGCGGGTGCCGTCCGGCGACCAGGCCGCGTCGTCCTCCTGGGCGGCGTCGAACGTGATGCGGGTGAGGGGGCCGCCCGGCGCGGGCGTGGTCGTGTGGATGTTGCCCGCCCCGGTCACGCCGTCCAGCGCGAGCAGGCCGTTGAGCCCCGGCGGGGTGGCGGCCGCGGTGCCCGCGAGCGCGGCGAACGCGGCGAGCGCCGCGGCGCTCGCCCAGGTCGCGGGGCCCGGCGCCCGCCGCCTCACGCGGCGCCCCCGGACAGCAGGCGGCGCGCCTCGTCCAGCCGCAGCTGGTAGCGGCCGCGGTACTGCTCGGCCGGGCGCTCGACGTCGGCGATCCACTCGCCGTAGGCCGCCGGGTCGGTGCCGAAGCCGGCCATCCCGGACGCGACCCGCCTCTCCCGGATCGCGAGCGCCTGGTCGATGAACCACTTCATCTGCAGCTCCGGCTGGTCGGGGTATCCGGCGTACTCGCCGCGGTCCCAGACGCTCGTGCGCATCTGGAAGAAGCCCAGCGAGTCGGCGTGCCCGTGGTCCAGGTTTGCAAGGCCACTCTCCACCAGCGCGGCCATGACGGGCAACTCCGGCGGCAGGCCCGCGGCCTGCGCCCGGGCGGCCATCCAGCGGGCGAGCTGCTCCTTGGGCGCGCCGTCGCCAGGGTAGGCCTCGAGCGCCGTCGCGACGGGCTGCGCGGGCGCCGCCGGGTCGACCGGGGGCGCCGCCCCGGCGGGCGGCCCAGGCGCCGCCGCGGGCGGCTGCGCGGGCGGCTGGGCCGCCGGCGCCGGCCGCCGCCCCACCGCCGGCATGTCGCGCGCCGTGTTGGGGCGGGCCATGCGCTGCTCGTCGGCGGGCACCGCCCCGAAGACCGCCGACGCCCGCCCGGCGCTCGGCGGCGCCGGCGGCCCGGCGGCGGCCGGGGCCGGGGCCGGGGCGGCGGCGGGCACGGGCGGCGGGACGGCCGCCGGGGCGGCGATGGGGGCCGGCGCGGCGGGGGCCGGCACGGCGGGGGCGACCGGCGCCGCGGCCTGGCCGGACGGCGCCAGGGCGATCGAGCCGTCGGGGTCGCCGCCGAGCTCCCCGTAGAGGATGCGCACGTTGCGGAGCCAGTTGGAGTTGAGGTTGGTGGGGTCGTTGGCGGTGCCGACCGGCGCGTAGCGCGCCTGGATCTCGGGCAGCGTGTCGAGGCCGTCGTCGATGTAGCCCGTGCGCAGCCCGCGCGCCACGGTCGCGATGTTCTCCTCCCAGCTCGGGAACGGCTTGTGGGGGCCCCAGCCGAACGCGTTGTTGATCGAGCGGGCGCCCGGGTCGGAGCCGAGGGAGCTCTCGGCGCGCGCGATCGCGACCAGCGCCCGGGGGTCGACGCCGTTGGCGCGGCCCTCGCGCACGAACACCGCGCCGTACCCCTCCAGCGGCGCGCCGGGGTTCTTGCGGGCGATCCACGCGTCGAGCTGCGCCGCGAGGGCCGCGTCGTCGCCGGTCAGCGCGGCGGCCGCGTCGGCGGCGGCCGGAAGGGGGTCGCCCGGGTCCGGCGGCGCCCCCGGGGGGGCGGGCGGCGGGACGGCCGCGGGCGCCGGCGCGACCGCGGGCGCGGGCGCCGCCGGCGCGACGGCCGGGGCCGGCGCGGGGGCCGCGGGGGGCACGGCCGGCGCCGGCGCGGGCGCCGCCGGCGCGACGGCCGGGGCGGGCGGCGGCGCCGGGGGCGCTGGCGCGTCGCCGGCGCGGAAGCCCACCTCGATGCGGTTGCGCAGGCCGGGCTCCGTGTAGAAGCCGTCGCCCTTGATGCGCCACGGCGTGCCGACCTCCGACGGCCGGCCGGACGGGTCGAGGGCCGCCAGCTCCTGGGCCAGGTCGCGGGCGTCGACGTTCGTCGGGTCGACCGGCTTGCCGTTGACGCTCGCGATGACGACCCGGCTCACCCCGTCGCCCTGCTCGACCGCCGTGATGCCGATCTCGTAGCGGCCGGCCACCGACGCCAGCATGGGGACGACGCGGGGGTCGAGGTCGTCCGCGGTGAGCTGAGCCTGCACCGCGGGCACCGCGACCACGTTGGGGTCGGCCACGACGTCGGCGGCCGTCGCGGGCGGCGCGGCGACGGGCGGCGGCGCCCCGGCCGGGACACCGGGCGCCGGCACGCCGGCGACCGGCGGCGCGCCCGCCGCGGGCGGCACGCCGCGGCCGGAGTAGAGCGCCTCGAGGACCGGCATCGGGTCCTCCATGTTCGCCACGTTGTAGCCGCCCGAGAGCGTCTTCCAGAGCTCGATGTGCGTGTGCTCGGGGCCGTCCGTCCACGGGCTGACCTTCGCGATCTCGGTGCCGGCGGCGACCTGCTGGCCGACGGCCACCGCGCCGGGCGTCACGTGGCGGAAGACCCACACGCGTCCGTCGGGCGCCTGCACCTTCACGGTGCCGCCGAACACCTGCCCCGACGTGCCGCGCGAGGCCCGCACCTCCACGACCGTCCCGCTCACCGGCGAGCGGATCGGGGCGTTCTCCTCGGCGAACAGGTCGTACGCGGCGTGGAAGTTGCCGCCCGAGCCGGGCGCGCCCTCGGCGTCGCGCATCAGGAACTCGGAGGTGTGCAGCTTGCCGCCGGCGTTCGTGTTGTTCATCTGCGAGGGGTCGACCGGCGCGACGCTCGCCGTGCCGGCGGCGGGCGGGGCGGGCGCGGCGTCGGCCAGCGCCTCCACCCGGTCGCCCGCGCCGGGGCCGCCGCCGGGCTCGGTGCCCTGCTGGCGCAGCAGCAGGTCGAGCGCCGAGGCGCCGCCGGCCGGCGCGCGGGACGCGCCGAGGCGCGGGGCGGCGACCGGGCGGCGGCCCTCCGAGCGGCACGTCGGGCACAGCAGCGAGCCGAGCGGGGCGGCCTCGCCACAGACCGTGCACTTCGTCACCGCCGGGACCCGCTCGGGGTCCTTCAGCAGACACACCGGGCAGCTCGCCAGCGCCTCGCCCTGCGCGGCGCCCGGGACGGGCGCGTCCGCGGCCTCCCGCACCGCCGGCATCACGGCCGACAGGGCGCCCGCGGCCTCCCAGCGGTCGGGGCCCTCGGCGGCGCGCAGCGTCTGCACGAGCTCGGCGATGCCGACCCCCTCGGCCGCCGCGGCCAGCAGCAGGCCGGCGAGGCTGGAGCGCGACTCGCGGATCTCGAGCGTCTGGAACGCCCGCTCCGACTCGGCGGCCAGCTCGTCGGCGAGGCCGCCCAGCTCCATGCCGCGCGCGGCGGCGGCCGGGTCGTCGCGGAACTCGGCGCGGAAGCGGTCGTCGGTCAGCAGCCGCTCGAGCAGGGCGGCCGCGGCGTCAGGCGGGGGCACCGGCGACCTCCCGCGCCGCGCGGCGCCGTCGCAGCAGCGGCCGCCCGAGCGTCATCCCGACGGGCACGAACAGCAGCAGGGCGAAGGCGGCGAGCACCGCCCACACCACGCCGGAGGGGGCGATCGCGGTCATGCGGTCGTGGTAGAGCGCGCCCATCGCGCCCACGAACACGGCCGCGAGCGCCATCCACACGACCGATGCCGCCCCGTAGACCGCCAGCGCGCGCGAGCCGGCGTCGTCGGCCACGGGGCGTCCCGACAGCCGCCGCTCCAGCCGCTCGCGGGCGCGCCGCCGCAGCCCGGGCTCGCCCAGCCGGTCGACGAGCATGTGGTAGCCGTCGCGGTCGAGGAACGGGTTGAGGTTGTAGAAGGCCCCGACGTATGCGGCGAGCGCCACCTGGTAGACGACGTCGCGCAGGTTGCCGGGGTCGATCGCCAGGGCCGCGAGCGCGGCCGCGCCGCCGACGGCGAGGTCGGCCGCGGGGCCCGCCGCGCTGATGGCGATGCGCCGCCGGCGCGGCTCGAACCACGCCTCGGTCGTGTCGACGAAGGCGAACGGGATGCCCATCACCGTCTTCACGCCCGCCCGCGGCACGCGGCGGCCGAACGCCGACATCGCCAGGCCGTGCGCGAGCTCGTGGAGCGCCACGACCACGAAGCGGCCGGCGAGGAACACCAGGCCGCCGACGCCGATGCGGTCGGCCACGACGAAGGGCGTGCCGCCGCGGCCCACGATCAGGGCGAGGAACGCGGCGATGCCCGCCAGCTCGACGGCCGCCACCGCGACCAGGCCGCCGCGGGTGAACAGCACCCACGCGCCCGCGCGGTAGAGGCGGTCGAAGCGCTCGCCCATGCCGGCGATCGCGCGCTCCCGGGGCCGGGTGAGCCGGGCGAGGCGGCCCTCCGGCGCGTGGCGCGCCGGACCCTCGACGCCCTCGAGCAGGCCCCGCTCGCCCAGGTCGGCCAGCAGGCGGGCCAGGCGGCCGACGCCCGCCGGGCCGTGGCGGCGCTCCGACTCGGCCATCAGGTCGGCCAGCGAACGCTCGCCGTCCAGCATCTGCACGATCGCCGCGTCGTCGGCGCCCATGCGCAGCAGGTCGGGCATGTGCTCGCTCGAGAGCACCCAGCGCAGCCGCCCCTCGCCCTCCTCGAGCCGCTTGAGCCGCCACCCGGGCCGCATCGCGGGCCGGAAGCCCGCACGGGTGCCGGCCTGGTCGACCGCCGCCCTGCCGGCCCGGTCGACCACCACGCTGCCGTTGGCCGGCACGACGACCGTCCGGCCGGCCTCCGCCTCGTCCCGGTGGCGCTCCACGCGCAGCTCCACGTCGCCCACCGTCAGCCGGGAGCCGTCGGCCAGCGGACGCGGCCCGGTCAGCGGCCGCCCGTCGAGCAGCGTGCCGTGGCTCGATCCGGCGTCCTCGGCCACCGGCACCCCGCCGTCCACGCCGATCCGCGCGTGCGCGCGTGACACGGTGCGGTCCTCCAGGCGCACCGTGCTGCCCGGCGCGCGGCCGATGGTCATCGCGGCGGCCAGCGGCACGCGGTCGCCGCCGGGCAGCACGAGCTCGAAGCGCGCGGGCCGCCCGTCGAGCGGGCGCCCGCACGACGGGCACGCGGCGTCACGGCGGCCCACCACGCGCCGGCAGCTCCGGCAGAGCATCCCCGCGCCCCCGCTAGCCGGGCGCCGGGGGCGCCCAGACCGGGTTGCCCGACGCGGCGTCCAGCCGGCTCAGCAGGGTCTGCGCGTTGGGCGCGGCCGGGTCCACGCGCACGATGCGCCCGCGCTCGTCGCAGGTGCGGTTGCGCTGGGTCACCGCGAGCTCGGCGCCGTCCGGGCGCCAGGCCAGCTCGCACGCCGCCACGAAGGGCTGCTGCTCGGCCTCGGCGCCGATCACGCCGTTCGCCACCGGCACCGTCCAGAGCGTGAACGTGGCGCTGCGCCAGTTGGCCGAGAAGGCCAGGCGCGAGCCGTCGGGCGAGAACGCCGACGAGAGCACCTGGTCGCTGCGGCGCTCGCCGTGCATGCCGTCGGTGACCAGCCCCTGCGGCGTCCAGTCGGCGGGGCTCCCCGACGAGGGGACCACGGAGGTGTGCAGCAGCAGCTCCGTCTGGGTGCCGTCCGAGGCCGTCACGAGCAGGGAGCGGCCGTCGGGCGACCACGCCGGCCGGCTCACGTTGACGTCCCGGTCGGCGATGCAGCGCGGCACCTGCTGCGACCGGTCGAGCCGGGCGAAGCAGAGGTCGTAGTCGTCGGGGCGGCTGCCCCGGTTGGAGACGAACGCCACCACGGCGCCGTCGGGCGCGATGGCCGGCCGGCGGTCATCGAAGCCCTCGTCGGTGATCGGCCGGGCCGAGCGCGGGTCGGAGGGGTCGACCGCCCACAGCTGGGCCGACGGGGCGACGCCGCGCGTGGCCCCCTCCGGCCCGCGCCGGTAGACGATCAGCGGCGTGGCGAACGACGCGGACGCCTGCTCCTCCACGTCGGGGGAGGCGGCGAGGGGCTCCACGGGGTCGCCGGCCGCGCCGCCCACCCGCACGACGTCGCCGTCCGCGTCGTGGATGACGGCCGGGTAGCCGCGCGAGACCGTGATCACCACGGTGCCGCCCGCGGCGACCTCCGTGCCGGCGGCCGGCTCCTGCGCCGCGACCCGGCCGGCCGGCACGGTCGCGCTGGCGGCGAGGGCGGCGGCGGGCACGAGGGGCGCGCGTCAGCACCGCGGACGCCTCGTCCTGGCCGGTCCCGACCACCTCGGGCACCGGCACCCCGCCGCCGGGCGCCGGCGGGGCCGGCTGGGGCGGCGGCGCCCCGCCGGCCGGCACCGGGACGGGGGCCACGACGGGGCCGCCCGGCGCCGGGGCCGGCGTCGGCGCGGTCGCCGGCGGCGGCGGGGCGCCGCCGGGCGCGGTGGGCGTGGGCGCGGGGGCGGTCGGCGCGCCGCCCGGGGCCGTCGACGGCGGCGGCGCGCCCGTGGGCGCCGTGACCGTGTCGCCGTCCGCCTCGGCGAAGGCCACGTCGATCGCCGCGCCGGTCGCCTCGACGGTGTCCGGCACGGGGATCTGGTTGGCGATGGCGGCGGTCGCCGGGTCGGCCGGCTCGTTGAGCGGACGCCCGAGCTGGAACCCCGCCGCGGTCAGGGTGGCGCGCGCCTGCTCCGTCGTCTGGCCGGTCAGGTCGGGCACCGCCGCGCGCTCGGGCGCGACGGCGACCTTGATCGAGACCTCGCTGCCCTCCGCCGCGGTCTCGCCGGCCGCCGGCGTCTGCTCGATGATCGCGCCCGGCTCGGCGTCGGGCGCGGCCTCCTCGAACGTCTCGCCGAGCGTCAGCCCGCTGTCCTCGAGCAGCGCCTTCGCCGCGAACACGTCCGGGGCGGGCGCCAGGTCGGGGACCGTCGCCTCGCCACCGCGCGTCGAGAGGAACCAGATCCCGGCGACCACGACCAGCGGCACGACGATCATCAGCCACCAGGGCAGCCACTGGCGCTGGCGGAACGTGCCCGCCACCGGCGGCCCCGGCACGTCCGCACCGGCCGGCCGCGCCACCACCTGGAACGGGTGCATCACGCTCCGCCCGATCCAGATCTGCTTGGGCGGGCTGACGGCCACGACCGCCTCGGCGCGCTCGCCGGGGGCCAGGCGCACGCCGCTCAAGCGCCGCCCCACACGGCGGCGGCGCTTGAGGATGCGCACCACCGTGCCCTCGGCGCCGGCGGTGGCCCGCTGGACGGCGCGCTTGCCGATCTCCTCCACCCCGGCCTGGCCGACCCCCAGGGCCTCCGCCCGGTCCCACGCCGACTCCGCCCGGTCGAGCGGGTCGCGGGTGCGCCGGGCGGCGGGCACGAACGGCTCGCGGAACTCGAAGCCCAGGGCCTCCTCTGGGTCGACGCCGCTCAGCGCCACCTCGACGGGCGCGTTGGCCCGGTTGGTGAGCGCGAGCGTGAACGCGGCCTCGATGCGGCCGGAGCGCCGCTCGGGCGTGAGGGCGGCCTCCAGCTCGCTGTAGGGCGCGATCTCGAGCGTGCTCGGCGCCGAGCGCACCTGCGTGCCGTTGGCGCGCGAGGTGGCCACCACCACGACCTCCCACGCGCGCGCCTCGGCCTCGGGCGCGCGCGGCGGCGCCAGGCGCACCTCGACCTCCTGCTCGTACGAGCCGCCCGCCGCGCCGAAGGGGACGAGGTAGACGGTGGCGGGGGCGACCTCCCACCAGCCCTCGGGCAGGCCGTCGACCGTCATGTCGTAGTTGTCGACGATGCCGCTCTGGTTGCGCACCAGGGCGCGCAGGGTCACGGCCGCCCCCGGCTCCACGCGCAGCTCGATCGGCTCGCCGGCGTAGCCCTCGTCGTCGGGCCGCCGCAGCGCGATGAGCACGGCGTCGGGCTGCGCGGGGGCCGGCGCCGGCGGGGCCGAGGGGGCGGGGCCGCGGCGGGCGCGCCCGCGCCGGCGCGGCGGGCGGGCGGCGGGGCGGCGGGCGGCGGGGCGGCGGGCGGCGGGGGGCGGCGGGCACGGCGGGCGCCGCGGGCTCGACCGCGGCGTGGACGTCGGTGGGGTCCCAGCGCAGGTACTCGCCGCAGGCGGGGCAGAAGTCCGGGTCGCCCTCGGCGATCTGCCCGCACGCGCGGCAGACGGTCGTCACGCCGCCTCCGGGCCGCGCCGGGGCGAGCGGATGCGCAGCCGGTACTCCACGTGCACCGGCTTCATCACCTCGATCATGCGGGCCAGCCCCGCCGGCTCCTCCAGCGGGACGTCGCAGTAGACGACGAACCGCGGCGGCGGCGCGGCCGGCAGCTCCCCGGCCGATCCCGCGTGCACCACGCCGCCGTCGTCCTCCACCCGCAGCGGCAGGTCGGGGAAGGCGATGCGCAGCGCCTCCTCCAGGCCCCGGCGGGTGCCGCGACGGCGCGCGAGCTCCGAGGCCCGGCGCACGAGCTCCCGCTGGCGGTCCTCGGGCCAGGACTCGTCGAGCTCCAGCCCCAGCCAGGCCGCCATCAGCCCGAGGGTGCGACGGTCGGCCAGCCGGCTGTCGAACCGGGACGGCAGGTTGTCGAGGGTGGCGACGATCGGGTCGAGCAGGGTCTCGAGCGCCGCGACGAACCGCATGCCGAAGTCGGACTCGCGGTAGATCGCGGGCAGCCCGCCCCGCAGGTAGGCGCGCGCCGAGGCGGCCGGGGGCGCTCCGTCGGCGCGGGCGGGCGCGCTCACAGCTCAGAGTGCTCCGCGCGCACGAGGTGCCGCCCGGAGGCGATCACCTCGTCGGGCTCCAGCGGGATGTGGCTCCCCGCCTGCTTGGGCTGCTGCTCGCCGCTCGCGAGGTCGGTCTCGTAGACGCGCAGCACCCGCACGAAGTCGACGCCCTCCACCTGGTGGATCACCCCGTAGAGCTCGCCCTGGTTGAGCGCGCGGCCGAACGCCCACCCCCGGCCGGGGCCCTCCATGGCGCCGCCGACGAGCGGGTTGAGGTAGGCGTAGAGCGCCTGGGCGACGTCCTCCTCCACCCGTCGCGGGTCGGCCCGCAGGCTCGCCTGCAGGTTCACCACCACGCTGACGCCCCGGTAGCGGGCGGGCAGCAGCTCCACGCGGGTGCCGATCAGGCGGCGCTCGTCGAGATAGGCGGCGACCTGGGCGAACAGTTCCTCGTCGGGGGTCAGCTCGCGCAGGGTCAGCGGGCGGTCGGCGGGCTCGACGCGCGGCACGATGTGCAGCCGCGCCACGCCCACGCTGCCGGGCGGCTCCACGCAGATCGCCCGTGCGACCCGTGGTGAGGCCTCGCCGCAGAGGAACTCGAAGTCCTCGCGGGTGACCGCCCGGTACCGGGTGCGGATCTCCATGGCGGCGCGCTGGCGGGCGCCCTCGAGCGACTCGGGGTCGACGCCGCCCGCCGCGGGGCCGGGGTTGACGACCGAGGCCACGGTCGGGATGGCGCTCTTCAGCACGCTGAGGGCGCCGGCGGCCACGTTGCCGCGCCGGCCGCCGCCGTGCCGGTAGCCGCGCATGCGCAGACGGGCGCCCTTCGGCGGCACGGCGCCGTACTGGCGCCAGGCGCCGTCGCCGGCGCGGATGGCCGGGCCCAGCGACAGCTCGCCGCTCGCCAGGTCGAGCGCGTAGTGCTCGTCGGCGGGGCCGCTCTCGGCGAACGACTCGCGCAGCTCCCAGCGCCGCCAGGCCGGCGACTCGGGCTCGAGCACCTCCAGGCCCTCGTCGCCCTCCAGGGCGAGCACCGGCGCGTCGCGCAGCCGGAACGTCTGGCCCGGCGTCCCGTCGCTCTCGCCGAGCAGCTCCTCGTCCACGCGCACGCTGTGCGCCGCCGGCACCAGCGCGCCGAGCGCGCCGGCGGTGATCTCGTAGATCTCCGGCGGGTGGGAGAAGGCGGCCGCCGCGGCGCCGCGGCGCGTGGTGTCGTCCAGCCGGCAGCGCAGCCAGTGGGCGCGCACCCCGCCGACGGTGGCCGGGTCGTGGCCGGCGGGCATCTGCAGCTCGACCACGCCGCTGCCGTAGTTGAAGCCGCCGGTCGAGTCGAGCAGCACCTCGGCCTCGCCCCACCCGCCGGGCGCCTCGCCCCACGAGGCCTCCCACTTGAGCGGGGGGTCCTCGGGGTCGACGCCGGCGCCGCGCGCCTGCGAGCAGTCGACGTCCACGCGCACCAGCAGCCGCGCCAGCGGGGCGTCGAAGCCCAGGTAGAGGGCGTCGCCCACCTGGGGCGGCATGCCGAACGGCATCTGGTCGGGGCCCTTGGGCTTGGCGACGCCCGCCGCCACGCCCACGTCCTTCGCGGCGCGCCCGCGCTCCACGACGTACGCGGCCGGGCGCGCGGCCGGGATCGTGACGTCCTCCAGCGTCTGGAAGACCACCGGCTCCTCGCCGGGGGTGCGCGGGGTCGCGACCTCCGTCGTGGCCGCCGGGATGACGACCGGGCCGGTCGCCGGCGCGGAGAGGCGGAAGCGCAGCTCCGCGCGCGCCGCGGTGGCCGGCTCGAGGGCGATCCCGAGCAGCTCCATCAGCGCCACGTGCAGCTTGTCGGGGATGCGGTTGAGCCGGTAGATGACCATCTCGGTCATCCAGGCGAACAGCTCGATGAGGGTGATGCCCGGGTCCGAGACGTTGTGCTCGGTCCACTCGGGGCAGCTCTGTGCGATGCGCAGGCGGGCCTCGTTCACCAGGTCCTGGAAGCCGCGGTCGTCCAGGGCGACCGCGGGCAGGCGGCCCGTGGTCATCGCGGCTCCTCCGCCGGGATGACGTAGAAGGGGTGCACGAGGTTGCGCACGTCGTTCGTCGAGCGCAGCCGGTAGGTGACGTCGATGACGACGACCTCGTTGACGCTGCCCCCGTCCGCGCGCTCCTCGGCCGACATGTCGACCGCGAGCACCTCGATGCGCGGCTCCCAGCGGTCGAGCGCGGCGCGCACCTCCTGCTCGAGCCGCCCCACGAGGTAGGCGTCGACCGCCTCGAAGACGTGGTCGTGGATGCCGCAGCCGAACTCGGGGCGCATCGGCCGCTCGCCCGGCGCCGTGCCGAGGATCACCGAGATCGCCTCGCGCACGTCCTCGTCCTCGTGCGCCAGCGCGATGCCGCCGCGGGCGTCGACCCGCAGGGGGAATGCGAGCCCGGAGCCGAGGATGCCGCCCACCGCCGCCCCCTCACCCGAGCTGGACCTGGGCGCCGGTCACCCGCACCGTGCCGCCCGCCTGGATCGTGATGCCCGCGCCCGCCTTGAGGGTGAGGCTGCCGGAGGCCTCCACCGTGACCGACCCGCCGCCCTTCACGGTGACCTCCTTGCCGGTGGCCGAGATCGCGCCGTCCTTCTTCATCACGACCGATGCGCCGCCGACCTCCACCTCGAGCTCGTCCTCGGCGGTGATCCGCATCGTCCGGTCGGCGGCGATGCCGACCGACTCGGCGCTGCGCAGCCGGAAGGAGCCGTCGGCCTGCACCAGCTCGCCGGGGGCGTCCTCGCCGTTCCACAGGGCGCCGAGCACGACCGGGCGGCGCACGTCGCCGTGCTCGTAGGCCACGAGCACCTCATCGCCCACGCGGGGGGTCATCAGCAGCCCGCGGTCGCGGCCCGCGCCCGGCCCGGCGACGCGGGCCCACCAGCCCTCGGTGTCCTCGCCCAGCTCCGGGTGGCGGATCCGCACCCGCCCGAGGCCGGCGGGGTCCTCGTTCTGGGTGACGACGGCCACCTGCACGCCGTCGGGCTCCCAGCCGGCCCGGGCCGAGGGCGTCATCAGGCCGACCAGGCTGCGCGGCGCCTCGCCCGACACGCGGAAGCGGGTCTCGTAGCCGCTCGCGCCGCGGAACAGGTGGGTGGTGGAGGTGACCCGGTACGTCCCGCTGAAGCGGGTGCCCACGCCCTCCACGCGCACGCTCGACCCGGCCCGCAGCGACGGCGCGCCGCGGCAGACGCCCTCGGCCTCGAGGTAGCCCTCCACCATGCGGGCCATCACACCCTTCGCGAGCGCGTCGGCCTCCTCCTGGTCGTTGACCGGCGCGTCCGCGACGGCCATCGACCCGCCGCCCAGCCTGCGCGCCACCTCGTCCCGCGGGACGCCGATCGACGAGCGGGGCGGCTGAGGCCCGGCGGTCGCCTCGATCGCCCGCTTGGCCGTGTAGTCCCAGCCGCGCACGACGACCTCCTCGACGCCCTGCACCCCCGTCAGGCGGGGGCGGAACGCGCGCAGGGCGTCGCCGTAGCGCAGGGCGAGCGGCTCGCCGGCGGGCTCGCCGCCGCCCGCGCGCCGGAAGTGCAGGGCGCCATCGGCCACCTCCACCTCGCAGCCCACCCGCCGGGCGAGCCGCCAGAGGAACCGCCAGTCGGTCTCGTTGGTCTGCTGCACGAACGGCTGCGCGCCGCCGGCGTCCTCCACGGTCGCCGCCCGCAGGCCGGCCCGCTGGCAGACCTTCCGCACCACCTCGGCGACGGTCGTGTCCTGGTAGGTCGCGGTGCGGCGCGTGCGGTCCAGGGCGTGCGAGTGGTCGTAGCCGCGGGCGACGATCGCGATGCCGTCGGCGCGGAACTCCGGCTCGAGGGAGGTGATCTGCCCCCTCATCAGCGGGGTGAGGCGGTTGGCGTCGGGCGCGCCGAGGCGGATCTCGACCTCCGCGCCCACCTGCAGCGGGTGGGCGTCGATGTTCGCGAGGCCCGGGTCCGAGATGCGCACGGCGAACGCGTCGGGCAGCGTCAGGTCGTCCTCCACCCGCACCTCCTGCAGCAGGCGCGTCAGCGTGGGGGCGAGCGGCTGGCCGTCCACCAGCACCTCGACGCCGGCGATCTGGGCCGTGCGGCCGTCGGGGGCGGCCGGGCTCATCCGGGCAGCGTGGGGATGGAGAGGACGGCGCCGCGCGGCAGCCGGAGCGGGTCGTCGATGCCGTTGGCCTCGGCGACCGTCCGCCACAGCGTCGGGTCGCCGTAGGCGGCGTGGGCGATCCCCTGGATGCTGTCGCCGTCGCGCACCACGTGGGTGCGCAGGCCGCGCACCCCGCGGGTGGTCGGGTTCTGCGGCCCCTTGCCGACCGTGGGCTCGGCCTGCAGCAGCGAGACGGTCGCCTTCGCGCGCACCGGGGTGCCGTTGGGCCGGAACAGCAGATACTGCACCGACAGCGAGTCGCAGACGGCCTTGAAGGTGGTCGTGGAGCCCCAGCCGAACTCGATCGTCGGCGGCCGGCCGCTGTTCTTGCCCGAGGCCAGCGCCGAGTCGACCGCCATCGCGGCGAACAGCGCGTTGGTCACGGCCCGCACGTCGCCGTCCTCGCGGTCCGCGTCGTCGAACAGCAGCTCGAGCTGCAGCTTCTGGGCGTCGCCGCCGCCGAACTCCGCCGTCGGCATGCCCTCGCCGACCACCGGCTTGACCGTCCACCTGTTCGCCTTGGTGATCGTGTATTCGGACGGGTTGAACCAGCAGTCGATCTGCTCGCCGCCCTCGATCCGCAGGTAGGCCTTCGTGAGGTTGTCGGGGATCGCCATCGCTCAGCCCCCGCCGGGCGCGACGCCCTTCAGGCCCTGGTGGGCGATCTCGATGCTCTCCATCGCCACCTCGCCCGCCGTGGCGCTCAGGTCGGGGCCGGTCCACTTGACCGGGAACGCGCCCGCGAACGACCAGGTCCGGATCGGCGCCAGGTCGGGCCCGTAGAGGGTCACCGACAGGTCGCGTCGCTCGGTCTTCTCCCGGCAGGCGAGGAACCAGCGCACGAACGCCTCCTCGTGCGTGATGCCCCGCTTCAGCACCAGGTTGGGGAACTTCATCCGGCCGCGGAGCTTGTGGACGAAGTCGTTGACCCCGCCCTCCTGGTGCTCGACCACCTCGTACTCCATCGCGAGCCCCGAGACCTCGGTGAACCAGCCGATCGTCTCGCCCACGTCGACGCCGAAGAAGCGCCGCGCCGCGGGGTCGGGCGTCGCGCTGCCCGGTCGTGTCGATCGCGCCGTGGCCACGTCCGCCTCCTCAGTGCCCGAGGTCCCCGAGCAGGTCGCCCATCCGCTCCCGCTCCACCACCAGGTCGCGCCGCAGCCGCTCCACCACGGCGTCGTAGATCTCGTCCATGCTGGGCGCCGCCGCTCCGGCGGCCCGGCCGGCCGCGCCCGCCGCGCCGGGGCCGCCCGCTGCGCCGAGCAGCCCCGCGACCGAGGGCGGCAGCGGCACCCCGAGCGCCCCGGCGCCGCGCTGCAGGGCGTCGGCCGCCCCCGCCGGCGTGGCCAGGCCGGACGGCGCGGGCAGTCCGGACGGGTCCGGCAGGTCGGCGAGGCCCGGCAGGTCGGCGGGGCCCGGCAGCCCGGCGGGGCCCGGCAGCCCGGCGGGCGCGGCGAGGGAGGGGAGGGCCGCGGGCCGCGACGGCCGCGCCGGCGCTGAGGGGGCCCCCGGGAGCGCCGGCGTCCCGGGGAGCTGCAGGCGCGCGAGCCGGCGCCCCCGCGCCCCGCCCGCCGCCGGCGCGGCCGACCCGCCCGACCCGCCCGCCGGGGCATCCTCCACGGGCGCCACGGGGCGCAGGTGGGGGCGGCCGGGGTCGTCGAGCGCGGCGGGCGGCGGGTCGGCCGGGGCCCTCGGGCCGGGCGGCGCCGGGGCGCCGGCCGGCGGCGCCGCGCCCGACGGGGGCACCGCGTCGGCCGGGGGCACCGGCGGCGCCGGGGACGCCGGGTGCGGCTCCGCCGGCCGGCCGGGGCGCCGCGACAGCCGGCGCCCGCCGCCCTCTCGGGGCGCTGCGGCCGTGGCGGTCCCCGCGACCGCCGCCGCCGCCGTCGCGGGCGCGGCCGCCGCGGCCGGCGGCGCCCCCTCGCCGCCGGCCCGGGCGCGGCGCAGCCGCGCGATCGCGCGGCCCACCGACGCTCGGCGGCCCGCCCCCGCCGCCGACGCCGAGGCGACCGCCGGGTCGCGACCGGCGTCCGACGCCTCCGTGGCGGTCGGATCGGCCGGCGCCCCGGTGGACGTCCAAGTGGACCCCGACGCGTCGGCCGATCGCACCTCGACCGATCCGGAGGCCCCAGGCGCGCCGCCGACCGGCGGTCCGTCGTCGGACCGCACGCGTACGGACGGCGGCGCGTCTGTCGGCCGAATGGGCGCCCGGTCGTCGCCCAAACGGGCGACGACCGGGCGCGCGGGCCGCGGTGGCGCCGGCGGCCGGGCCCCCGGCCGCCGGGCGATGCGCCGCAGCAGGCCGCGGCCGCGCACCGCGGGCGCGGCCTCCTCCTCCTCCGCCGGCGGCGTCCCCCCGGCCGGCGCCCCCTGCGTCGAGGTCCTCCCGGCGGGCGCGGATCCGGCCGCCGGCGCGGATGCGGGCACAACCGCGCCGGCGGCCGCCCCGGCGGCGCCCCCTGCCGCCGGACCCGTGGCGACCGGATCCCCGGTGGCCGGGACCTCGACCGGCCCGGGGGCCGGGCGCCGGGAGCGCTGCAGCCGGGCGGCGGGCGCAGGGGCCGGCGGGCGCTCTGCGGCCCGGCGGCGCAGGCGCACGGGCCGGGGCGCCAATTGGCGCGACCCGGTCGCGCCAATTGGCGCATCGGACGAGACGGTGGCGGATGGGTCGGCAGGCGCAACCGATGCCGCGGAGGATGCCGGCGACCCCGTCACCGGGACGTCCGCGCCCTCCGAGGCGCCCGCCGCCGCTGCGGAGCCCGCCGTCCCGGCCGGCCCGGCCGCCTCGACCGCCTCGGCCGCCTGGATCGGACCCTCCGGCGCCGTCGTCGGCGCCGGACCGGCCCCCGCGGCCGGCGGAGCCGTCACCGGGCCCTCCCGCCCGGCGGCCGGAGGGGCGGGCCGCGGCGCGCGGGCGATGCGGAACGAGGAGACCTCCTCCACGCGGCCGCGCGGGCGGGGCGCCCCGGGGTCCGGCCGCGGCGACGGGCCGGCGGTCGCGGGGCCCGCCGCGGACGCGTCACCGGCCGCGGCGGGCGCGCGCGCGAGGCCCGCGGCGGGCGCGGGGGGCGGGCCTCCCGCCGGCCCGGCGGCCGGCGGTCCGGCGGTCCGGCGGTCCGGCCCGGCCTCCTCGGCCAGACGGCGCTTGAGGGGGTCGACGGCCGCGCCCTCGGCGAAGGGGACGGCGCCGGCGGGGAGGCCGTCGCCGAACATCCATTCGTAGGCGAAGTCGCTCAGGCCGGCCGGCCGGGCGGGGGCGGCCGGCGCGACCGGCGCGGCGGACGCGCCGGGCGGCGGCGCGCCGAGCGGCGCCCGGGCGAGGCGGCCGCGCGCGGGGACGAGGCGCATGGCGGTGGGCGCCGCGGCCGGCGTGCGCCGCGCGGCGACGGCGCGGGCGAGCGTGCGGGCGCCCACGTCGCGCAGCGGGCCCGTGCGCCGGCGCGCCACCCCGGGGCCGAGGATGGTCGCGGCGGGCCGCCAGCCGTCGCGGGGCGGCGGGCCGCTCACGTGGCCTCACCCGCCCGCAGCCCGGCGAGCCGCTCCGCCTCGCCGAGGAAGCGCCGCCGGTCGCGGTGCTCCATGTCGAGGATCGTCCCGAGCGGCCAGTGCAGGTGGTAGGCGAGGCGGGCCGTCTCCCCGAGCAGCTCGTCGGGGGACGGCCTCATGGTTCCCCCAGGCGGCCGTCCTGGACGTCGGTCAGGTCGACCTCGAAGCGGTGCCCGCAGGACGGGCAGCCGACCGTGCCGACGGCCTCGCCGTCGGTGTTGAGGCGCTCGTAGAGCTTCTGGAGGTGGTCGAAGTCGGCCGCGTAGAGCCCCTCCACCACCGCCGGGGTCACGTCGGTGACCGTGCCGATGCGCGTGACCACCCGGGCGAGCAGCAGCACGCCCAGGTAGGCCTCGTTCTCGCGCACCGCGGGGTCGCGCAGCGGCTCGATCTCGTCGCGCGCCGTCGCGAGGCGCATGAAACCCTCGCGGTGGGTGGCCCCGGCGGCGTCGACGTAGCCCCGGGGCAGGGTGAATGCTATCTCGGTGCGCATGCGGCCGACGTCCCCGCCGTCCTACTCGCGGTCCAGCCCCTCGTGGGCGATCTGGATCTCCTCGACCGCCACGTCGCTGCTCTTGGGGTCGAGGCTCGCGCCCGTGTACTTGGTGGGCCAGCCCTGGAGGAACTTCCAGCGCGCGATGGGCGAGCCGTTGTAGTCGATCAGCTCGATGAAGCCGTCGACCCGCGCCGCGTCGGGCCCCTCGTCGAGCACCTGCTTGCGCCAGGTCCACAGGTCGGCGCTCTCGTCGACGCCGCGCTTCAGCGTGATGTTCGACCACTTGAGCGGCCCGGGGACCTTGCGCACCACGGGGTTGCCGTTGGCGTCGATCGACGTGTGCTCGATGACCGTCGTCTCCGAGTCCAGGCCCGTGCACTCGCGGAAGCTCCCGATGCCCTCCTTGCCGCCGATGTCGAGGCGGAAGCGGGACGCGGGGCGCGGTTCCTTGGGGGGCATGTGCGTTCTCCTCTCTGCAGGCGCGGGCTAGCTAGGCGGAGACCTCTGCGGCCCCGGCGGTGAACTGGCTGATCCGGAAGACGACGAACTCGGCCGGCTTGACCGGCGCGATGCCGATCTCGATCACGACCTGGCCGGCCTCGACCACGTCCGGCGGGTTGGTCTCGGCGTCGCACTTGACGAAGAAGGCCTGCTCGGGCGTGGTGCCGAACAGCGCGCCGTCGCGCCAGACGCGCGTCAGGAAGTTGGCGCTCGAGATGCGCAGGCGGGTCCAGAGCCGGTCGTCGTTCGGCTCGAAGACGGCCCACTGGGTGCCCTCGATGATCGACTCCGAGACGTAGTTGAAGAGGCGCCGCACGTTGATGTAGCGCCACTCCGGGTCGCTCGAGAGCGTCCGCGCGCCCCAGATGCGGATGCCGCGCCCGGGGAAGGCCCGGATGCAGTTGACGCCGTTCGTGTTGAGGCCGCCCTGCTCCTCGTGGGTCACCTGGAAGGCCAGCCCGTTGGCGCCGAGCACCACCTCGTTGGCGGGGGCCTTGTGCACGCCGCGGGCGCCGTCGGTGCGCGCCCACACGCCGGCCACGTGGCCGCTCGGCGGCACGAGGACCGGCCGGTTGGTGAGCGGGTCCATGACCTCGATCCACGGCCAGTAGAGGGCCGCGAACTTCGAGTCGTAGCCGGCCGTGCCCATCCGCCACTCGTCGATGTCCTGCGGCAGCATGTCGGGCGGCGGGTCGAGGATCGCCATGCGGTCCCCGGCCTTCTCGCAGTGGGCGATCATCTTGCCCTGCAGGTCGCGCACCTGGGCGTCGTCGTCGAGCGTCATCAGGTCGGGCAGGCAGAGCATCGTGACCTCGTCCACCGCGGCCAGGCCGCCGAGCCCCGTGCGCCGGGCCACGTCGCCGTCGAAGTCGCCCGCGCTGAGGCCGGCCGGGGCCACCGCCGCCGCCACCAGCGGGTACGAGCCGGCCGCCGGGGCGCGCTGGCCGTCGGGCAGCGAGGCGCCGGTCTCCTCGATGCGGATGAGCTTCGAGGCGGCGTTGACCTTCGTCGCCAGGTTGGTCCGGCCGCGCTTGAGCGTCAGGCCCTCGTGCTCCTCGCGCGCCGCGCCGGCGGTCACCACCAGCCGGTAGGTGGGCTCGGGGGCGGCCCCGCCGCCGTCGCCCTCGCCCTCGCCGCCGCCCTCCGGCGCCGGCGGGGCCTCCTCGATGAGCTCGATCGCGACCGGGTCGGTCACGTCGGGCTGGGCGATCGCCCGGTACGCGTCGACCGAGGGGTTCGAGGCCGCCGGCAGCGCCGCCTGGGCGAGCGGCCGGCCCCCGCCGTCGCCGCCGTCGCCGCCCACGCGCACCACCCAGCAGACGCCGCCGCCGTTCTGGAAGAAGCCGTACACCGCGTGGGCGAGGTACGCGCCCGACATGAAGGGCCCGGCCTCCGGGTTGGACGGGTCGCCGAAGATCCGCGCGAACTGGGTCCAGTTGGCGATGCGCATCGGCGTGTTGACGGGCCCGCCGGGCGCGAGGCCCACGAACGCCGCGATCGACGTCCCGACCCCCTCGATCGGCTTCGACTGCGCGGGGACCTCCTCCACGTAGACCCCGGGCGTCAGGTAGGTCGGCATGTCACTCTCCCCCTCGGCGTCGTTGGTCGTGCTCCAGCTCGCTCAGCAGCGCGCGGGCGGTGCCGGCGGTCACCCGCCGCGGCGTCGGGCGGCCGGCGTCGTACACCTGCATCTCCGACTCGTCGCGCGCCCACAGGATCAGCTTCGCCGCGGGGGCGGCCCGCCGCGCGGGCCCCACCACCGTCGACGCGCCGTCGTCCAGCGGCAGCACGATCACGTCGGGCGTGAGCCGCGCTGCGGCCCTCGCGAGCTCGTTCGCCCGCGCCTCCTCGGAGACGTCGGCCCCGTGGTCGGCGAGCAGACGGCTCATCCCCAGCCGGACCATCGGCTCGAGGTTCCCGAGCAGGACGCGGGGCGGTCGGGTGGGAGCGGCGCACACGCCGGATCGTCCCGCCAGGGGGCCGTCCGGCACACGCGTCGCCCGGGCAGCCTTGCGGGCAGCGTTGTCTGCCCGTTGGCGCGAGCGCGGCCGGGCCCCGCCGCCACCGCGGCCGCCTACGCCCCCGCGCGCCGGCGGCGCCGCGGCTGCTGCGCGCCCACCACGATGTCGGCCGCCCCGCCGGGCACGCGCGCCGTCGCCGTGCCCTCCCGGCCGTCCGGCGCCCGGGCCCGAAGCTCGTGGTCGCCGGCGCGCATGCGCGGGATCACGAAGGCGCCGGCCTCGTCGGTGGCCACCCATCCGCGCGCCCCCGCGTCGACGACCCAGGCGTCGGCCACCGGGGCGCCGTCGGGGGCGCGCACCGTGCCGCGCACCGTGTGGAGGTCCTCGACCGCCGAGCGCCCGCCGTCGACGTTGCGCAGCCGCAGGGTATGGCTGCGCACCTCGGGCCCGCGCTCGACGGCGGTCCCCGAGTCGCACGACAGCGTCACGCCGAAGTCCAGCGACGCCTTGTACGAGCCGCCGATCGACGACCAGAACTCCGGGCTGCCCGACTGGCGCGGCTCGGCGACCCGCGTGCGCAGCGGGAAGGGCTGCGCGGCCGGGTCGGCCAGCCCGCCCGCCAGGAGGTCGGCGGGAAGCGTGTCGTAGGCGTAGAGGATGGCGAGCACCTGTGAGAGCAGCCGGTGCTCGTCCTCGACCTCGCGCGTCCACGCCGTGACCGCGTACGTCGCGGCGAGCCGCAGCGGCGGGCGGGTCTCGACCGTGCGCCCGTCGGTCAGGCGCACCTCGTCCCAGTCGGCCGGGCGGTGGTCCTCCGACTGGCGCACGTCGTAGAGGAACAGGTTGACCGTCGGCGAGGACAGCTGCGCCGACCACTCGCGGCTCGGCGCGTCGAAGGCGATCTCGACGCCGTCGAACCCGCGCCCGCCGAACTCCCGCCGCAGCAGCCGCCGCACCGTCTCGTCGAGGTCGGCGAGCATGGTGTTGAGGGGCACCCGGATCGTCGTGGCCACGGCGCGTCCTCCCGGCTCGTGCGGCTGCCGGGCCATCACACCATCGGTCCCCTCCGTCGCGGGGCACGAAGGTGCAGACAGCCGTGCATCCTGCGCTTCCCTCGCGGGCGACGCCCGGTCGCCGTCCGCGCGGGTCGACCGGGCCGCCGACGGCTCGGCGCCCGTCCGGCGCGTTGCCCGGCGATCGCGCGGCCTGCGAGGATCGGCCGCACCGGAGGGGAGGGCGACGGAGATGCGGGATCGCGACCGAGCACGCGTCGACGGGGGGCTCGTCGGCGGACGTCCGGAGCCGGCGGCCGAGGCGCCGCGCCCAGGTCTGCTCGGCCTGCAGGCCGCGGCGGGGAACCGGGCGGTGGCGGCGATCGCGGCCGGGGCGGCGCGCTCGGGCCTGGCGCAGGCGCACGGGGTCCCCGTGACCATGCCGTTCGCGCTGCAGCGGAGCGGCGAGGGCGTGCCGCTCGATCCACGCACTCGCGGCGATCTGGAGGCGACGCTGGGCCACGACATGGGTGAGGTGCGCGTGCACCAGGACGGCCAGGCCGAGCGTGCCGGCGCGTACGCCCTCGCGGCCGGCGCGGACATCCACTTCGCGCGCGACGCCTACCGCCCCGGCTCACACGACGGCTTCCGCCTCCTCGCCCACGAGGCCGCCCACGTGGTGCAGCAGCGCGAGGGCCGCGTGCCCGATCCGGGCGGGGCGGGGACGACCCTGGTGTCCGACCCCGGCCTGGAGGCCGAGGCGGAGGCCATCGGGCGCCGGGCGGCCGCGGAGCGCGGGTCGGGCCCCCGGGGGCCGGCGGCGGCTCCGGCGCGCATCGCCCGCTCGGGCGGCCGCGCGCCGACCGCGCAGCCGGCGGTCGCGCAGCCCGCGTGGCCGGCGGCCCTCGTGGCCATCGGGGTCGGCTCGTGGGAGGCGGCGGCCGGGCTCGCCACCGTCGTGGGCACCGCGGCCGCGGTCACCGGGCAGGTCGCCTCGGCCGTGAACCGGGGCGAGAACGCGTTCGCGTCCTACAACTTCCCCGAGAAGATCATGACCGCGCAGGACGAGGCGAAGCTCGCGCAGATCGCCCAGTTCCTGATCGTCAACCAGTACATCGACCGCTACCTCGCAGCGCATCCCGAGGCGCGGCCCCTGATCGGCCCGCCGGCGCCGGCGCCGGTCCCCGACGGGCGGCAGGCGCCGCCGCCCACGCCCGGCGCGGCGCCCGACGCGGCGCCCGGGTCGGCGCCGGCGGGCCCGTCCGCGGCGCCCCGCGGCGTCCCGACCAGCGAGGCCATCGACGCCGAGATCCTCACCGCGGTGAAGCTGGACGTCCAGCGGCGGCTGCAGACCGAGCTCGAGAGCAACCTGCGGACGGCGGCGGCCGAGTTCGTCTGGGGCGAGGACGACAGCCGCTCCGAGGAGTCGGTGGGGGTCACCGGGTGGCTCAAGCTCCGCGACATGCAGGCGGCCACGCTCCACTACCGCCTGACGCTGTCGGCCGACGCGAAGCAGATCGGCATCAGCCTCCCGGGTGAGGGCACGACGGTGAAGGTGCGGCGATGGGTGACCGGCAAGATGACGGGCCGGGCGAACTGGTCGGCATGGGACAACCTGGCGGTGAACGTGGAGGGCGGCGCCGCCCAGACGACCGTGGGCCCGACCGGCGCGCCCCGCTTCATCCTCCGGACGCACTGGTACTGGGACCGATGGGGGCCCAACAGCGAGACCTGGATGTCGCTCACCATCGACATCGACGAGGGCGGCACGCCCCACGTCTCGAACGAGGAGCGCGAGGGGACGCCGTAGGTCCTGTTCAGAGCGGGGCGCGCACGGCGGCGTGGAACCGCTCGAAGTCGGACTCGAGGGTCAGGCGGCCGAGCTTCCCGTACTCGAGCGCGACGCCCACCACCAGGTGGCGCATCGTGATCACCCGGCCGTCGTCCGCCGCGAGGAAGGCGGCGGCCAGCGACGCGTTGCGGATCCCGCCTCCCGAGAGCTTGAACCGGGTCGCGAGGAACCCGAGGTCGACGTCGTCGCCGACCGGCGCCTCGTCGGGCAGCACGAGGCGCCAGATCCGCAGCCGGTCCTCGGGCTCGGGGAACGGGAAGTCCACGACCACGTCGAGCCGCCGCAGGAACGCCTCGTCGATGTTCTGGCGGAAGTTGGTCGCCAGGATCACCGCCCCGCGGTACGCCTCCATCTTCTGCAGGAGGTAGGCGACCTCCACGTTCGCGTAGCGATCGTGCGCGTCGCTCACCTCCGACCGCTTGCCGAACAGGGCGTCGGCCTCGTCGAAGAAGAGGATCGCGTTCGATCCCTCGGCCGCCGAGAAGACCCGGTCGAGGTTCTTCTCGGTCTCCCCGATGTACTTCGAGACCACCGTCGCCAGGTCGACACGGAAGAGGTCGAGCCCGAGGTCGTGCGCGAGCACCTGGGCGGCCATGGTCTTGCCGGTGCCGGACTCCCCGGCGAAGAGGGCGGTGAGCCCCTGGGACCGAGCGACGTTGCGCCCGTATCCCCACTCGGCGAGCACGAGATCGCGGTGGCGGAGGTACCCGGAGATCGATCGGAGCGTCTCCAGCGGGCGGTCGGGCAGCACCAGCTGGTCCCAGTCGTGGACGGGGTCCATGCGCTGCGCCAGCTCGCCGAGGCGCCCGCTCGACGCCCGTCGCGCCCCCAGGTCGAGGTGGACGGGGCCCGGCTCCGGGAGTCCCGCCGCCGCGGCCGTCTCGCGGGCGACGTCGGCAGCCTCCGCGATCCGGGTCACCGAGAGCCGGAACTTCGCCGCGACGTCCTCGACGTCGGCTGCCCCCGTCCGCGCGGCCCAGGCCGCACGGCGCTCCGCGACGTCCGGCATGGGGACCTCGACGACGATGACGGTGTGGTCCGCGAACGCGGACACGGCGTCGCCCGAGTCGCCCACGGCCAGCACGCGTTCCCCGCGGCGCGAGAGGGCGGGCAGGGCGGCTCGCCGCGCGACCGGATCGAGGTCGGCCAGGCCGTCGACGCAGACGCGCCGGCCCTCGAGGGCGGCGGCCAGCCGGGCGCCGTCCATCATGTCCGGGTCGGTCGCGTCGCCGGCGTCGACCACGAGGAGGGGGGCGCGGAGGGCGGCGGCGAGCATGACGGGCGCGTCCGGGCCGACCACGAGCAGCGGCAGCCCGCTGTCCGACTCCGTCAGCGCGCGCAGCTCGCGGACGACCTCCGGCCGCCCGGGGTCCGGTTCGGGCACCGGCACCCGGCGCAGCCGGCCGCGCTCGTCGCCGACGTCGAGCGGCGCGCCAAGCAGCAGCGCCGCGACCGGGTCGGCGATCTTCACGGCGCGATCCGCGAGCGGCGTCTGCCCGCGCTCGTCGATCAGCCGGAGGGCGCCCATGCGGCGCAGCGGCGCGTCGCGTCCGAAGCGGGCGAGGACGTCGCCGGGGGTGACGCCGTCGCCGGCGACCAGCCGGGCCACGAGCCCCGGGCTGGGGAGCTTGCGCGTCACGTCGTCGTGGAGGTACGCGAACAGGCGCCCGTACGCGGGGTTCAGCTCCGGCGCCGCGCACGCCGCGAGCACGAGCGTGTCGAGCTCGTCCAGTCCCAGCCTGCGGGCCGCGTCCCGCAGGCGACCCTCCGGATCCATGGCGGGCTCGGAGCGCGCGATCGCGACCGCCAGCTCGTCGGTGACGTAGAGCCCGCGGAACGGGTCCATGGGGGCCGGGTCGGTCGCGGCCACGGACTCCACGGCCGCCCGCACCCGCGCCTCGACGCGGGCGAGCCCTGCCGGCCCGTCAGCCGGCGAGTCCATCGGCGACCGCATCGGCCTCGCGCTCGGCCGGGTCGCCGGGCTCCGAGACGGCCATCGGCCCGTTCGCCGGGCCCCCCCGCTGCTGGGCCACGTGGGTCAGCTCGTGGGCGAGCAGGCGGTCGCCGTCGCGCGTGCCGGGCCGGTGCTCGCCCGGTGCGAAGAAGACGTCCGCGCCGACCGTGAAGGCCCGCGCGCTGACCGCGTGCGCGAGCCCGGCGGCCTCCGGGCCCTCGTGCACCCGCACGTCGCCGAGGCCGTCACCCAGGCGCGCGGCCATCCGGTCGCGCGTGGCTCCGTCGAGCGGTCGGCCCGCCCCGCGGGCGGCGGCGATCCCCGCCTCGACGTCCGGGTGCACCCGGCCGCCCGGCAGGATGCCGGCGCCCGCGCGCGCGAGCGCGGTCATCGCCTGGTTCCCGAGCGCGGCCGCGCTGCGCAGCGCCGGGTGCGCGACCTCGTCGGCGGGCCCGGCCGTCGGGCCGGCCGGCGCGCGGGCCTCAGCCGCCTGGCGTTCCTCCTCGCGGGGCCGCAGCGCCATCCCCTTTCCGATGCGGGCCTGACCACCCGATTGTAGGCCCGGCCGCCGGGCGCGTCCACGACGATCGCCTCGCCCCTTGGGGCAGACGAAGGGGCAGAGGTGGCGCGCCGCGCTCCCCGCCGCGCGCGCCGGGGTGGCATGGTCAGGCCGAGGAGGCGGCGATGGCGGACGAGGCGTTCGAGGTGGTCAGCGGGCGGGACGAGGGCGCCCGCTTCCCCATGCACGGCGACGAGGCCCGCCTCGGCCGCGACCCGGCGGCCGACATCGTGCTGACCGACCCACGCGTGTCGCGGCGGCACGCCCGGGTGTGGATCGAGGCCGGGCTGATGCTCGTCGAGGACCTCGGCTCCACCGCGGGGACCGCGGTCAACGGCCGGGTGGTCGCGCGCCCGGTGCCGCTCGCGCAGGGCGACGTGCTCACGCTGGGCGCCACCGAGCTGCGCGTGCTGTGGGCGCCCGCCCCCGCCGCGACGGTGGTCGGCCCGGCGGTGGCGCCGCCGCCTCTCCCGCCGCCGCCGCCCGTGGACCTGCCGCCGCCCGTGGACCTGCCGCCGCCCGTCGCATCGCCGCCGCCCGTCGCATCGCCACCGCCCTTCGAGCCCCCGCCGCCCGTGGAGCCCCCGCCGCCCGTGGCGCCCCCGCCGCCCGTGGAGCCCCCGCCGGTGGAGCCCCCGCCGATGGCGCCGCCCGCGCCCGCGCCGGTCGACCTGCCGCCGCCGCCTCCGATCGAGGTGCCGCCACCCCCGCCCGCCGCCGAGGAGGACGGGTACGCGACGTTCTCGCGGCCGGCCGTCGCGCCGCCGCCACCCCCGCCGCCCGCCGCGGAGGAGCCGCGGCCGCCGGCCGCGCCGGTCGAGGCCCCGCCGCCGCCCCCGCCCGCGGAGGCCCCGGCGCCGGTGGAGGCGCCACCGCCGGCCGAGGCGCCGCCCCCGCCGGATCCGCCCGCTCCGCCGCCGCCCGACCCCATCGAGGCCGCGCACGCACCGGCGCCGGACCCGCCGCCGCCGGACCCGTCGCCGGAGCGCTCGAAGCGGCGGTTGTGGCCGTTCCGCCGCCCGGGCGCGCCGGCCGGCGAGGCGGACGACGCCTAGTCCTTCACCCGGGTCGTGGCGAAGAGGTAGGTCATCGTGCCGAACACGCCCGTCATCACGGCGGCCGCGACGGGATCGGCGCCGCGCTGCTGGGCGATCGCGGCGATCGTCTCGGCGAACAGGGCGATCGAGATGAGCCCGAACATGATGAAGCCCAGCCAGTTGGCCCAGCCGATCGGCAGGTACCTGCGCGTGCCGACCTCGGTGGGGGCGGGGGCGTAGTTCGCCCGCCGGCCGCCGGTCTTCTTCTTCGAGTTCCTCGCCCGCGCCACGGGCCGCAGGGTACCAGCCCGGTAGCCTGCCGCCATGCCGCCGCTGCCCGCCATGGACTGGAGGAGCGTCCTCGTCGCGCACGCGGCCCTCGCCACCGGGCTGCTGGCGGCGCTCGAGGAGCCGGCGACCCCGGCCGAGGCGGCGGGCGCCGCCGGGCTCGACCCGCGGGCCACCCGGGTCGTGTGCACCGCGCTGACGTCGTCGGGGGTGCTCGAGCCCGCCGGCGACGGGCGGCTGCGGCTGACGGATGCCGGCGCCGCGCTCGTGCGGCCCGAGGGCGATCGCGACCCCGCCGGCGAGCTGTTCCTCGAGGTGCGGGCCATCCGCAGCCACCTGCGGCTGGACGAGACGCTGCTGACCGGGCGGCCGCCCGACGAGGTGTCCGGCGGCGACCGGGCCACCCGCGAGCGCTTCATGCGCGCGATGCGCCAGGTGGCGGGGGAGCGCGCCGACGAGACGGCGGCGGCGATCGGCCCCCCGCGCGGCGGCGGGCGCCTGCTGGACGTGGGCGGCGCGCCGGGCACGTACGCCCGGCGGATGGCGGCCGAGGGCTGGTCGGTGACCGTCCTGGACCTGCCGGAGACGCTCGAGATCGGCGAGCCCGACCTGCGGGCGGCCGGCATCGCGACCGTCGCGGGCGACGCCACGCGGGCGCTCCCGGCGGGGCCGTGGGACGTCGTCTACCTCGGCAACGTCGTGCACCTGTTCGACCCGGCGACGGCCGCCGCGCTGCTGGCGCGCGCCGGCGCGGCGCTCGCCCCCGGCGGCCTGCTCGCGGTGCAGGAGGTCGTCGGCGACCTGAGCCCGCAGGGTCCGTCGTTCGGCGTGATGATGCTCCTGTCGACCGCGGGGGGCGACGCGTACGACGAGGGGCGGCTGCGCGGGTGGATGGCCGACGCGGGCTGCCCGGTCGAGCGGGCGGTCGCGATCGCCGGCGGGTGGCACCACCTGCTGCTCGGGCGCCGCCGGTGAGCGCGCCGCACGCGGGCGCCGGCCCCACCGACCGCCTGCCCCCGTTCCGCTTCAGCGCCCGCTCGCGGGTGGACATCGCCGACACCGACCTCGGCGCCGTCGTCTACTACGGCCGCTACCCGCTCCACATCGACCGCGGCGTGATCGCGTACCGTCGCCACCTCGGCATCCCGCCGCTCGGGCCGGAGGGGCACCTGTTCGTGGTGCGCTCGCTGCGGGTCGACTACGCGAGCCCGGCGCGCTTCGACGAGGAGCTCGAGGTCTTCGCCCGCGTGGGCGAGCTCGGGCGCAGCAGCCACACGATGGCGGTCCGCATCGAGCGGCTCGGCGGCGAGGGCCCCGCGCGGGTCGCCGACGCCCAGCTCGTGGTGGTGGGCGTGGCGGCGTACGGGGCACGGCCCTCGCGCATGCCCGCGTCGATGCGCGGGGCGATCGCGGCCTTCGAGGGCCTGGAGCCCGGGTGAGGCCCTGGGGGGAGGACGCCGCGTCGCTCCGGCGCGCGGGCGCCGACCTCGACGAGCTGAGGCGCCTGGAGCGGTCGCTCGAGGACGACCTCGGCGG
The DNA here is from genome assembly GCF_018141525.1 of Miltoncostaea marina. GTDB lineage: Bacteria > Actinomycetota > Thermoleophilia > Miltoncostaeales > Miltoncostaeaceae > Miltoncostaea > Miltoncostaea marina. The sequence continues at coordinate 2,373,492 of NZ_CP064655.1, read as the reverse complement.
CCTGTCGCGCGCCGGCGCGGTGGACGCCCACGTGCACCTCGGCCGCGACCGCGACGGGCACCGGCTCGACGACGCCGGGCTGCTCGCCGACCTCGACCGCTGGGGCCTGCGGGCGGCCGTCTGCTTCCCGGCGGACGAGCCGGGCGTCGAGGGCGACTTCGCCGCCGCCAACGACGCCGTGCTGGCCGCGGCGCGGCGGGCGCCCGGGCGGATCATCCCGTTCTGCCGGGTGGATCCCGGGCACCCGCGGGCGCGCGACGAGCTGGCCCGGGCGGCGGCGGCCGGGGCGCGCGGGCTCAAGCTGCACCCCGTCGCCCAGCGCTTCCGCCCGGAGGCGCCGGAGGCGGCCGCGCTCGTGCGCGACGCGGCCGCGCTGGGGTGGCCGGTGACCATCCACGCCGGCTTCGGCGCGCGGCCGCTCGCCGGGCCGATCGGCGCGCTGCTCGAGGCGGCGCCGGGCGCGCGCCTGATCCTGGCCCACGGCGGGCGCGGGGACGCGCGGGCGATCGCGGCGCGGCTGGCGGACTGGCCCGGGGTGATGCTCGACACCTCGCTGGCCGCGATGGCCGACCTCGTGCGCCTGCCGCCGGACCGGCTCGTGTTCGGCTCGGACCGCCCCTACGGCGAGCACGGCACGGCGCTGCGCCTGGTCGCGCTGGCCGCCCGCGCCGCCGGCTGGTCGCCGGCGGACTGCGACGGCGTCATGGGGGGCAATCTGAGGGCGTGGCTGCCGTGACCCCCGACGAGGCGGTGCGCCTGTGCGCGGCGCTGGCGCAGTGCGAGATGGCCCTGGTGCGGCGCGACGCCGTGGCGCCGGCGCTGCTCGCGCAGGCGGCCCGTCACGCCGAGGGGCTGCCCCCCGGGCCGCTCGTGGCCGCCGCCGCGCGCCTCGCGCGCGGGCCCCTGCCGGAGGGGGCGGGCGACGACGCGGCCGTCGCCGCCCGCAAGGCGGCACAGGCGCTCTGCCGGGCGGCCCTGCAGGAGGCCGAGGCGGCGCTGCTCGGCGCGGCCCGGTGAGCGCCGCGACGCGGGCGCGCCTGGCCGAGCTGGTCGCCGACGGGCCGATGGACCTCGCCGAGGCCAACCTGCTGATCGCCGCCGAGGGCTCGCAGGCGCTCGACATGGGGCTCGCGCTGGGGCAGGTCGAGGCGCTGGCCGATGCGGCGCGCGCGGAGGGCGTCGTGGAGGTGCTGCGCGCGGCGGGCTTCCGCGGGGCGACCGACGACTACGACGACCCGCGCAACTCGTTCCTGCACGAGGTGCTCGAGCGCCGCCGCGGGCTGCCGATCGCGCTGGCCACGCTCGCGCTGGCGGTCGCCGCGCGCGTGGGGGCCGCGATGGCGGGCGTCGGCATGCCCGGCCACTTCGTGATCGCCGACCTCGAGGCGCCCGAGCCGGTCTACATCGACCCCTTCGGCGGCTGGCGCCGGCTCGAGCTGGCCGACTGCGCCGCGCTGGTCGAGCGCACCGCCGGCGTCCCGTTCCGGCTCGAGCACGTGGCGCCCGTGTCGGAGCGCCACATCCTCGGCCGCACGCTGCGCAACCTGCGCGGCTCCTACCTGCGCCGCCGCCGGCTGGACGCGGCGCTGTGGACCGTGGAGCTGGGCCTGATCGTGGACCCCGACGACGGCGAGCTGGTGCGCGAGGCGGTCGTGCTGCTGGCCGGGGCCGGGCGCTACGGCGAGGCCGAGGCCGTGGGGAGCGGCTTCCTCGCCGTCCGGCCCGCCGACCCCGCCGCGCCCGCGATCGGCGACGCGCTGGCCGCCGTCGCCGACCTGCGCCGGCGGATGAACTGATGGGCCGGCGCCGGGAGCTGGGTCGCCTGGCGGCCGAGACCGGCTTCGACGTCGTGCGCGGCCGGGTCGCGCTCTATGCGGGCCTGGTCGTGGCCGTCGCGGCGGGCGGCCTGGCGCTGCTCGGCTGCCTGATCGCGGCGCTCGCCGGCGCCGGGCCGGGCGCCGACACCGGCGCCCTCATCGTGATCGGCACGGCGGTGGGGGCCGGCCTGCTGGCGCGCGCCCTGGTCAACCGGGTGACGGTCGGCGCGATCGCCGCCCTGGTCGCGCGCCGCATGGCGACGCGGCGGGGCCGCCGGCTGCCGTAGCGCCCCGCCGGGCCCGCCACGGGCAGCCCGGCCGGCCGTTCCCGGCGATCAGCCGGTGCCGGCCGCTGCCGCGTGCGAGGCCGCCAGGCCGAGCCGGTTCGCGACTCGGATCAGCCCGGCCGGCCAGCCCCGGCGATCAGCCGGTGCCGGCCGTTGCCGCGTGCGAGGCCGCCAGGCCGAGCCGGTTCGCGGCTTGGATCAGCCAGCCCCGGCGGACAGCCGGTGCCGGCCGGTGCCGCGTGCGAGGCCGCCAGGCCGAGCCGGTTCGCGGATTGGATCAGCCAGCCCCGGCGATCAGCCGGTGCCGGCCGCTGCCGCGTGCGAAGCCGCCAGGCCGCCCGTGACGGGCAGCCCGGCCGGCCGTTCCCGGCGGTCAGCCGGTGCCGGCCGTTGCCGCGTGCGAGGCCGCCAGGCCGAGCCGGTTCGCGGCTCGGATCAGCCGTTCCCGGCGGTCAGCCGGTGCCGGCCGTTGCCGCGTGCGAGGCCGCCAGGCCGAGCCGGTTCGCGGCTTGGATCAGCCAGGCCGAGCCGGTTCGCGGCTTGGGACTAGGCCTTGCTCGAGAGGTAGTCGGCGACCATCTTCTCGCCGGCCGCCGGCCCGTCCTCGTAGTAGACGCGGTTGATCTCCTTGAAGACCTCCCACTTGTCCGGGACGTCGTCCTCGGACATGGTCGCGTCGACCGGGCACGCCTCCACGCAGGCATCGCAGTCGATGCACTCGCTCGGGTCGATGTAGAGCATGGTGGCCTCTTCGTGGCCCTCCTCCCCGGCGGCGGGGTGGATGCAGTCCACGGGGCAGACGTCGGCACAGGAGGTGTCCTTCGTGCCGATGCAGGGCTCTGTGATGACGTAGGTCATTCAGCAAACCTCGGGCGTCGTGGGTCGACAACGCTCCCCGCAGCGGTCGGAGGCGTCGCGATGGGGCACGATGCTAGCAGCGGCGGCGGCATCAGTTGGCGGCGAGGGCCTCCCTGGGAACCGCGGCGGCGACGGCCCGGGCCGCGTCCTCCAGCGCGCGGGCGGCGGGGCTCTCCGGGTGGGAGGCCACCACCGGCAGTCCGGCGTCGCCCGCCGACGCGACCGCGGGCTCGAGCGGGATGCGCCCCAGCAGCGGCACGCCGAGCTCGTTGGCGAGCGCCGCGCCGCCGCCGCCGGAGAAGACCTCGTAGCGGGCGCCGGTGTCCGGGGCGACGAAGTAGCTCATGTTCTCGATCACGCCGGCCACCGGCAGGTTGACCCGGGCGGCCATCGCCGCGGCCCGGCGGGCCACCCGCTGGGCCGCGAGCTGGGGCGTCGTGACGATCACGAACGAGGAGGTCGGCAGCAGGCTCGCGAGGGAGAGGGCGACGTCGCCGGTCCCGGGTGGCAGGTCGACGAGCAGGTAGTCGGGGTCGTCCCACCAGACCTCGGTGATGAAGCTGGTGAGCGCCTTGTGGAGCATCGGCCCGCGCCAGATGACGGGCGAGTCCTCCTCGGTGAGGAAGCCGATCGACATCATCCGCACGCCGTGCGCCTCGACCGGCATCATCAGGTCGTCGACCGACACGGCCGGGCGGGTGACGCCCATCATGCGCGGGATCGAGTAGCCGTAGACGTCGGCGTCGAGCAGGCCCACCGTGGCGCCGTCGCGCGCCAGGGCGAGCGCGAGGTTGGCGGTGATGCTCGACTTGCCGACCCCGCCCTTGCCGGACGCGACGCCGATCACCGTGGTGCGGCTGCCCTCCCGGAACGGCGACGGGCGGTCCGGCCCGGTGAGGCCCTCGCGCAGCGCCCGGCGCTGCTCGTCGGACATCGCGTCCATGGTCACCTGGACGGCCTCGACGCCGGCCAGGCCGCCGACCGCCTCCACCACCCGGCGCTGGATCTCCGCCTTCAGGGGGCAGCCGGCGATCGTGAGCCGGATGCCGACCTGCACGCGGTCGCCGCGCACCTCCACGCTGCCGACCATGCCGAGGTCGACGATGCTGCGGTGCAGCTCGGGGTCGTGCACGCCGCGGAGCGCCGCGACGACCGCCTCGCGCGTCGGGGCCGCGCTCACATGAACATCCGCGCGTAGGGCTCGGCCTCGCCGAGCGTGACGCCCCAGGGGCCGTGGCCGGGGTGGATGCGCACGTCCCGCGGCACCTCGTCGAACAGGCGCTGCAGGCTGGCCAGCATGGCGGCGGGGTCGCTGCGGGGGAAGTCGGTGCGGCCCACCCCCTGGGCGAAGACGAGGTCGCCCACCAGCGCCACGCCCTCCGACTCCTCCACCGCGACCATGCAGCCGGGCGAGTGGCCGGGGGTCGCCAGCAGGCGGAACCGCAGGTCGCCGAGCTCGAGCACGTCGCCGTCGGCCAGGATGCGCTCCGGGGTGACCCCGGGCGTGGGCGGCGGGTTGCCGAACAGGGCGGGGTTGAACGGCGCGGGGGCCGCGAGCCAGTCCTCGTCGCCGGCGCCGACCCAGACGGGCAGGCCGTTCTCCGCCCAGACGTGGTTCTCCACCACGTGGTCCCAGTGGCCGTGCGTATCGAGCACCGCGACCGGGCGCAGCTCGAAGCGGCGCAGCGTCTCGGCGACCCACGCGGCGCTGCCCATCGCCGGGTCCACGACCCACGCCGAGCCGCCGTGGGCGTCGGCGACGACGTAGGTATTGGTGGCCACCGGCCCGAAGGTCCCTCCCCGGATGATCATGCGTGCGAGACTAGCGGGGCATGGGCGGGGAGGCCTGGTGACGAGGATCGCGCTGGCGTCGGACGAGACGACCGTCCTCACCGAGGAGCTGGCCGCCGCGCTGCGCGAGGCCGGCCACGAGGTGGAGCTTCACGGCCCGCCCGCCGGCGGCGACGAGGAGTGGGTCGACGCCAGCGCCGCGGCCGCGCGCGCGGTGGCCGAGGGGCGCTGCGAGCGGGCGGTCGTCTGCTGCTGGTCGGGCACCGGCGCCTCCATCGCGGCCAACAAGGTGGCCGGCGCGCGGGCGGCCCTGTGCGTCGACGCCGAGACCGCGCGCATGGCGCGCAGGTACAACCACGCCAACGTGCTCGCGCTGTCGCTGCGCATCACGAGCCCGGCGATGGGGCGCGAGATCCTCGAGGCCTTCCTCGCCGAGCCGGACGGCGCCGAGGCGTTCGACCTGCGCAACGTGGAGCGGCTGCGCCGGATGGAGGCGGAGCCCCCTCCGGCCTAGCGGAGGGGCGGCCTACCCGCCGCCGAGGGCGCCGAGCCGGTCCAGGTCGAGCGGCCGCGCGTCGCGCGGGGCCTGGATGTCGACCGGCTCGCCGTAGGCCGACATCCGGGCCGTCAGGTCGACGTCGAGCGCGCCCACCGCGTCGCTCACCCGCGAGGCGTCGCCCCGCAGCACGAGGTGCAGCCGCCGCGGCAGCAGGTCGCCGGTGCCGATCCAGAGCTCGACGGTCGCCTCCTCGAGGGCCGCGCGGGCCTGGGCGGGGGTGATCGCCCGCCCGCCGAGCAGCGGGCCCATGTCGCGGAGCACCCGGGCGGCGTCGGCCTGGCCGGTCAGCTTGACCGTGTCGGTGCCGTCGACCTCCTCGCGCCCGGTCTCGCGCGGCCGCTCGATCCACCCGGCGAGCACGGGGTAGAGGTCGCCCAGGTCGAGCAGGCCCACCTGCTCGGGCGGCAGGTCGGCGCGGAAGTCCTGGCCCAGCAGGCCGACGAACACCTCGTCGCCGACCCGGGTGAGGTTGCCCTGCAGCGCCGGGCCGCCCAGGTCGATCCGCACGTCGAGCGACGCCCGGTCGGGCATCTGCACCGGGCCCTCGCCCGAGACGTCGAGCTCGCCGGCGAGGAGGCGCGACAGACCACCGGGGCCACCGGCGCCGGCGGCCCCGGTGGTCTCCACGCGGCCGGTCGCCTCGAGGGCGATCCGGAACGTCTCGACGCCGTCCCAGGCGACGGCGCTGCGCTGCACGAGCTGCGCGGGCGTCAGGCCCTGCGTGCGGTCCTCGCCCCCGCCGTCGTCGCCGCCGCCGCAGGCGGCCAGGGCGAGCGCGACGACGATCGCCACGACCGCGAGCGCGACCGGGCGGAGGACCGGGCGGGGCATGGCGGCGGTATAGCATGGCCGCCGATGCGCGGGGGAGCGGCAGCCAGCTGAGTGACCCCCGCCTCACCCTCGTCCCCGTGGGCGTCGGCGCCGCCTACGCGCGCCACGGGGAGGTGCAGAGCTGCCATCTCGTCCGGGCGGGCGGGGCCGCCGTGGCGGTCGACCTCGGCTCCGGGACGCTCAACCGCCTGCAGGCCCACGTGGCCCCGGAGGACCTCGCCGCGCTCGTCATCACCCACATGCACCCCGACCACTGCGTCGATCTGCTCGCGCTGCGCGTCTACATGGCGTGGGGGCCGGGCGCCGGCCGCACCGTGCGGGTCATCGGCCCGCCCGGGCTGCGCGACCGGCTGGCCGCCTTCGCGGGCTCGGAGGGCTGGGAGCCCGGGCTGCGCTTCGAGGAGCTCGCCCCGGAGGGCGGCGAGCTCGAGCTGGGGGGCGGCCTGACCGTGCGCCACCGCCCCGTGCCGCACCTCGACCCCACCCACGCGGTGCGCGTCCAGCACGGCGGGGCCGCCGTCTGCCTGGGCGCCGACTGCGCGCCGGGCGACGCGCTGCCCGAGCTCGCCGCCGGCTGCGACCTGCTGGTGCTCGAGTGCACCTTCGGCGCCGACCCGGTGCCGGAGGGCGTGCCGCACCTCAACGCGTCCGCCGCCGGCGCGCTGGCGGCGCGCGCGGGCGCGCGGCGGCTGCTGCTGACGCACTGCCAGCCGGAGCACGACCGCGACGCGGCGCTCGCGGCGGCCCGCGCCGCCTTCGGCGGGCCGGTCGGGTGGGCGGTGCAGGACACCCCGGTGCCCGCGTGAGCGCCCGCCGCTGGCGCACGCGCCCGGCCGACCGGCGCACCGTGATCCTGGCCCTGCTGCTGAGCCTGCTGCTGCCGGGGCTGGGGCACGCCTACACCTACCGGCTGCCGCGCGCGCTCGTGTGGCTCGGCGGCACGATCGTGGTGGGGCTGGTGGTGGGCGACGGCGACCGGCAGCTCGCGCTGGGGATGGGCGTCGCCCTGGCCGTGCTGGCCGCGCTCGACATCGCCCTGGTGATGTGGCTGGACCATCGCGGCACGAGGCGCCGGTGAGCGGCGCGGCCGCCGTGGACGCGGGGCTGTTGACTAGACTCGCCGGAATGCCCGCGCGACCCTCCCTCCCGCGTTGACCTGGGACGCCTTCCGACGCGGCGCCGCCGGCGCGGCGCAGGGCGAGGAGGAGCTGCGCATGCTGTGGCGCCGCTTCAAGGACCACGACGACCCGCAGGCCAAGGAGCGGCTGGTCCTGACGTACGCGCCGCTCGTGAAGTTCGTCGCGGGCCGCATGAACAGCCAGCTGCCGAGCCACGTGGAGGAGACCGACCTCATCTCCTACGGGCTCATGGGGCTCATCGGCGCGGTGGAGCGCTTCGACCCGGAGCGGCAGATCAAGTTCGAGACCTACGCGCTGCCGCGCATCAAGGGCTCGATCATCGACGAGCTGCGCTCGCTCGACTGGGTGCCGCGTTCCGTGCGCGCCCGCTCCCGCGAGATCGAGCGCAAGGCGGCCCAGCTCGAGCACAAGCTCCAGCGCGCCCCCACCGAGGAGGAGCTCGCCGAGGCGCTCGGCATGACCCTCGACGACTTCCGCGCCGCGATCACCCAGATCTCCAACTCCTCGATCGTGGCCCTCGACGAGACCTGGAGCGTCTCGTCGGGCGGCGAGCCGCTGTCGCTCATCGACACGATCGCCGACACCGGCTCGCACCGGCCCGACCTGCAGATGGAGATCACGGAGCTGCGCGACACGCTGGCCGACGCCATCGCGCGCCTGCCGGAGCGCGAGAAGATCGTGATCGCGCTCTACTACTACGACCACCTCACCCTGCGCGAGATCGGCGAGGTGCTCGGCGTCACCGAGAGCCGCATCAGCCAGCTCCACACGAAGGCGATCCTGCGGCTGAAGGGGCGGCTGCAGGGCGACGGGGAGGTTGACCGGGGCTAGCCGCTGGTCGAGACTGCGCTTCCCGGCCTTGTATGGAAAGGCACAAGCCCATGGCGCACCCCGACCCCGCCCGCCTCCGGAACGTCGCGGTCCTCGGACACCGCGGCAGTGGGAAGACGAGCCTGATCGAGGCGATGCTGTTCGCGGCCGGCGCCACCACCCGCATGGGACGCGTGGCCGACGGCACCACGGTCTGCGACGCCGACGAGGACGAGCAGCGCCGCGGCATGACCATCTCCGCGTCGCTCTGCCACCTCGAGTGGAGCGGCCACAAGGTCAACCTGGTCGACACGCCCGGCGACGCGTCGTTCCAGGGCGACACGCTCGCCGCGCTGCGGGCGGTCGACGCCGCGCTGATGGTCGTCAACGCGACGGCCGGGGTGGAGGTCCAGACCGAGCGCCTGTGGGCGCGCGCCGCCGAGGCCGGCCTGCCGCGCGCGGTCGCCGTCAACATGCTCGACCGCGAGCGCGCCGACTTCGACGCCGCGCTGGCGGGCCTGGCCGCGATCGCGCCGGGCGCCGTCGCGATCCAGGTGCCGATCGGCGCCGAGGACGGCTTCCGCGGGGTCGTCAACCTGGTCTCGATGACGGCCACCACCTACGCCGACGGGTCGCCGGAGGGCACCACCGGCCCCGTCCCGGACGAGCTGGCCGACGCGGCCCGGGCGGCGCGCGAGCACCTCATCGACGTGGTGGCCGAGAACGACGACGCGCTCATCGAGAAGTACCTGGAGGGCGAGGAGATCACGACCGACGAGCTCATCGCCGCCATCCTCGCCGGCGTCGCCGAGGGGCGCGTCGCCCCGGTGGTCTGCACGGCCGGCGGATCCGGCGTGGGCGTCGACCGGCTGCTCGACCTGCTGGTGGAGGCGCTGCCGTCGCCGGCCCGGGCCGGCGTGCGGGGCGCGATCGACGCCGACACGGGCGAGCCGGTCGAGCTGACCGCCTCGGCGGACGGCCCGCTCGTCGCGCGCTGCTTCAAGACGGTGGCCGACCAGTTCAGCGGCCGCATCAGCCTGCTGCGCGTGGTCTCCGGGGTCCTGCGCGGCGACGGCCACGCCGTCTGCGTGCGCACCGGCGGCAAGGAGCGCGTCGGCCAGCTCTTCGCCCTGCAGGGCAAGGACCACGTCCCGCTCACCGAGATCGGCCCCGGCGACATCGGGGCGGTGGCCAAGCTGAAGGACGTCGCCACCGGCGACGTCCTCACCGACGGCGCCCGGGTGGCCTTCCCGCCGCTCGAGCTGCCGCCGCCGCTCATGAGCTTCGCCGTGACCGCCCACGACGAGGGCGACGACGACAAGCTCAACGCCTCGCTGCGGCGCATGCGCGACGAGGACCCGACCCTCGACGTGCACCACGACGAGCAGACCGGCGACCTGATCGTGGCCGGGCTCTCGCAGATGCACGTGGAGGTGATCGCCGAGCGCATCGAGCGGCGCTTCGGCGTGGCGATGGACCTGGCGCCGCCCCACGTGCCGTACCGCGAGACGATCACGACGACCGCCGAGGCCGAGGGCAAGCACAAGAAGCAGAGCGGCGGCCGCGGGCAGTACGCCGACTGCTGGCTGCGGGTGGAGCCGCTGCCGCGCGGCGACGGCTTCGAGTTCGTCGACAGGATCGTGGGCGGGGTCATCCCGCGCGCGTTCATCCCCGCGGTCGAGAAGGGCGTGGTGGAGGCCCTCCAGCAGGGGGAGCTGGCCGGCTACCCGGTGGTCGACATCCGGGTGACGCTCTACGACGGCAAGCACCACCCGGTCGACTCGTCCGAGATGGCGTTCAAGATCGCCGGCGCGATCGGCGTGCGCGCCGCCATCGCGGCGGCCCGGCCGACCCTCCTCGAGCCCGTCATGCATGTGGAGATCACCGTGCCCGCCGAGCACGTGGGCGACGTCATGGGCGACCTCTCGTCCCGGCGCGGGCACCCCCTCGGGATGGAGGCGCGCGGCCACGACGAGACCGTGCGCGCCGAGGTGCCGATGAGCGAGATGCTCTCCTACGCGCCCGACCTGCGGGCGATGACCGGCGGCCGCGGCGAGTACACGATGCACTTCGACCACTACGCGGAGGTGCCGGCGCACCTGGCGCAGAAGGCCGCGGCGGCCGCCGCGGCGTAGCCCGCGCGCCGCCCGGCGCCTACGATGCGGCGGTGCTCGTCGCCCAGCTCGTCCACGCCGTGGAGCGCCTGGCGCCCGCCGTCCTCGCCGAGGAGTGGGACAACGTCGGCCTGCTCGTGGGGCGCCACAACCAGCCCGTGCGCCGGGTGCTGGTCGCCCTCGAGCTGCGCGGCGAGGTGCTGGCGGAGGCGCGCGAGCACGGCTGCGACGCCGTGGTCACCCACCACCCGCCCATCTTCCCGAGCATCGCCGCGCTCACCGACGGCGGCCGCGCCGCCGAGCTGGTGCTGCGCGCGGCCGAGGACCGGGTGGCCATCGTGGCCGCGCACACCAACCTCGACAGCGCGCGCGGCGGGCTCAACGACCTGATGGCCGGCATCCTGGGCGTCGCCGACGCGCGGCCGCTGCGGCCGTCGGCGGACGACCCCGGTGCGGGGCTCGGCCGGGTGGGCGGCGTGGGGGCCGCCACCCTCGCCGAGCTCGTGCAGCGGGTGCGCGGCGGCTTCCCGGGCGCCCCGGTGCGCTACGTGGGCGACCCCTGGGCGCGCGTCGAGCGGGTGGCCTGCTGCACCGGGTCGGGCGGCTCGCTCATCGACGACGCCCGCGCCGCCGGCGCCGACGCGTACGTGACCAGCGACCTCAAGTACCACGACGCCGACCGCGCCGAGGGCCTGCCGCTGGTGCACCTGCCGCACGCCCACGCGGAGCGGGTGACGCTCAAGGCCTGGACGAAGGGGCTCGCGCGCGCGCTCGCGCCGGAGGGGGTGGAGGTGCGCTTCGCCGACACCGACACGGACCCCTGGCAGGCCGCCTGAGCGCCGCCGCCGTTGAGGGCCCGCCCGCCGATCGGTACACTGCCGCGAGCGCACTGCGGATGTAGCTCAGTTGGCTAGAGCGTCTGCTTGCCATGCAGAAGGTCGAGGGTTCGAGTCCCTTCATCCGCTCTCACGAGGGCCCCGCTCCGGCGGGGCCCTCGCCGTCTCCGGGCCCGGGACGGCCCGGGCGGGGGCCGGCGAGCGGCGCCGGCAGCCAGGCGGCGACCGCGGCCCGCACGGCGGGCAGGTCGGCCGCCAGGCGGTGGTCGCCGTCCACCCGCGCCACCGTGCGCCCCGGGGCGTCCGGCGGCATCCCGAACGCGTCGCGCACCCCCTGCACCACCAACACGGGCACGGTCACGGCCTCCAGCTCGGGCAGCCGGCTCGGCCGCGGGGGGCCCGAGCGGCCGCGCGGCTGGAGCGGGAAGGCGAGGCACAGCACGCCGGCGGCGCCGGTCGCCGCGGCGGTGCGGCAGGCCACCCGCGCGCCGGACGAGCGGCCGCCCGCGAGGTGGGGGAGCCCGGCCAGCTCGCCGCCGAGCAGGCGCTCGGCGACCGCGGTCCAGGCCGCGTCGAGGCGCGCGGCGGGCGGGGGCGTCCGCCGGCCCGCCACCCGGTACGGCTGCTCCACGAGCGCCACCGAGACGCCGAGCCCGAGCCCGACCTCGGTCGCGGCGAGGATGTCCGGCGCCGAGACGCCGCCGCCCGCGCCGTGGCCCATCAGCAGCGCGGCCGCCGGACGCTCGGCGCGGTGCAGGTGCACGAGGGCGGTGCCGTGGCCGGTGGCCACCTCGATGCGCTCGGCGCCCGCGGCCGCGGCGGGCCCCGCGGGCGGGCTCACCGGGCCGTCGCCGCGGCCGCCGCCCGCTCCAGCGCCGCCGCGGCCGTCCGCAGCTCGCGCGCCACGCGGCGCAGCGTCGCGGCGAGCGAGGGCGCCCGCACCCGGAACGTCGTCCGCCCGGTCAGGTCGTGGCCGTCGGCGCCGGTGACCGTCCACGTAACGGTGTGGAGGCCCGGGCCGCCGCCGGCCAGCGGGATGATCAGCCGCCGCGCGTCGCGCGGGTCGAGCCGGGCGGCGCCGGCCACCCGCGCGCCGCCGCCGCCCGATGCCTGCGCCGGGCCGGCCGCCGCCAGCGCGGTGCCGTAGGCCGCCACCACCCGCGGCGGCACCTCGGCAAGCACGGCTCCGTCGGCCGGCCGGACGGTCTCGAGGGCCGTGTGCGCCGCGGCCGGGGCGGCGACGACGAGCGCGAGGACGACCGCGCAGAGCGCGGCGGACGCGGAGGACCGCGCGGATGCGGATCGGGCCATGCGCCCATGCTACGCACCCCCGCTTCCGCCTACGCCGCCATCTCCACCGGCCGCACCTCCCGGCGCCGGCCGTCGAGGGCCGGCATCGTCAGCACCACCTTGCCGCGCACGTGGCCGGCCTCCACCTCGCGGTGGGCCTCCGGCGCGCGGTGGAGGGGGTAGGTGCGCGAGACGTGCACCCGCAGCTCGTCCCAGCTCCACATGGCGATCAGCTCGCGCAGGCGCTCCGCCGAGCGCTGCGTGCGGATGGCCCGCACCCCGCGCCGCGCCGCGGCGCCGAAGTCGACGATCGTGCCGATGCGCGAGCGGTCCTCGACGAGGGCCAGCGATGCCGCCACCGCCCCGCCGCCCACCGCGTCGAGCGCCGCGTCCACGCCCTCCGGCGCCAGCGCCCGCACCCGCGCCACCAGGCCGTCGCCGTACTCGACCGGGATCGCGCCCAGCGAGCGCAGGTAGGCGTGGTTGGCACGGCGCGCCGTGCCGATCACCACCGCCCCCCGACTGCGGGCGATCTGCACGGCCATCGAGCCCACGCCGCCCGCCGCGGCGTGCACCAGGACGGTGTCGCCCAGGGCCACGCCCAGCTCGCCGAGCGCCGTGTGCGCCGTCTGGCCCGACGCCGAGAGGGCCGCCGCCTCGGTCCACGGCATGCCCGCGGGCTTGGCGGCGAGCTGGTCGGCCGGGACCGTCACCAGCTCCGCGTAGGCGCCCATCGTGGTGAAGCCGATCACCGGGTCGCCCGGGGCGTGGGCGGCGACGCCCGCGCCGACGCGCTCCACCACGCCGGCGAACTCGTTGCCCACCACGCCGTCCGCCGGCGTCAGGGCCGACCGCCCCGCCCGCGCCGCGCAGTCGGCCGGCTGCACGCCGGCCGCCATCACCCGCACCTGCACCTCGCCCGCGCCCGGCGCCCGCGGCGCCACCTCGACCAGCCGCATCGCCTCCGGCGGCCCCGGCGCCGAGAACGCCATCGCTCTGCTCATCCCGCGTTCCTCCGTCTCGATCGCTTCGTGCGCGGCGATGCTGCACCTTCAAGCGAGGTTGAAGTCAAGGGCGCGGCGTGATGCACTGCCGGCGTGGACGACCCGCTCACCATCGGCGAGCTCGCGGAGCGCTCGGGCGTCGCCACCTCGGCGCTGCGCTTCTACGAGGACCGCGGCCTGCTCCGGCCCGAGCGCACCGCCGCGGGCCACCGCCGCTACCCCCGCGCGGCCCTGCGCCGGGTGGCCTTCATCGTCTTCGCGCAGCGCGTCGGGCTCACGCTGGAGGAGATCGGGTCCGAGCTCGCGCGCCTGCCCACCGACCGCGTGCCCCGGGCCGCGGAGTGGGAGCGCCTGTCCGGTCCGTGGACCGCGCGCATCGACCGGCGCATCGCCGAGCTCCAGCGGCTGCGCGACGGCCTCACGAAGTGCATCGGCTGCGGCTGCCTGTCGCTCGAGACGTGCGCGCTCGCGAACCCCGGCGACCGCCTCGGCGCCCGCGGCCCCGGCCCGCGCCGCTGGCTGGAGGATCCGGCGGAGGTCGGCTGAAGCCCGGCCCGCGCCGCTGCTAGCCTCCGAGGGCCCGGCGACGTGGCGAAGTGGCTAACGCAGCGGTCTGCAAAACCGCCATCGCGGGTTCGACTCCCGCCGTCGCCTCTCCCGATCAGCAGTGGGATTCCGGCTTGTGGAGCGGGATCCTGTCCTCTCCAGCGCCCCGGCCGGAATCGCGCCAGGACCCGTCGAGACCCGTCAATCCGTGGCGCGCGTGGCGCACACTGTGGCGCGCGCCCCCGCCTGAAGCTCGAGCCGTCCGGCTGAGCAGGTACTGTGCTGTGCGGCTGCTCCCCAGCCCAACCCAGAACTCGATTCCTCCCGCGCGGTCCGCCGCGCCACAACGTCGAGTCGCGAGCAGGGGGCGGCCAGCTCGCTCGTGCTCAGCGAGCGTGGGCAGTTGGACAAGGGAGGAACCGATGAAGGGCATGACGGTCGCGGACTTCATCCGCGTCTTGGAGCAGTACCCGCCGAATCTCGAGGTCGGCATCGACGGATGGCCTGGCATCGCGCCACCGGTCTTGCGGCAGTGCTTCAGCGAAGACCGCGGCGCGCGGGTCCTCGACTGCATCCTCGTGGAGCACCCCGGGCCCACTGAGGTCCAGCTCGATGGGGCTGCCGAGTTGGATCGCATGCTCGAGCAGGGCTCGCGCCGCTCGTTGCGGAGGCTGCGCTTGGTCTAGGGGCGCGTTGCCGCCGGCATGCGGCGGAACGTCTGTTTGCTAAACGAACGGTTAGTTTTGCTTGCCCGGCCACAGGCCGAGAACTAGCTTGCAGGTATTCCTCCTCGCCGCCCGGTTTCGGCCGCGCTGGCGAGGTCTTTTTTGGGAGTGCCGTGGCCGGGCAGAGCAAGCGCGTCGCCGTCTTCATCGACTGGCAGAACGCGTACCGCTCTGCCCGGCGGGCGTTTGGCATCGATGGCATGCCCAGCGAGCACGGGAACTTCTGCCCGTTCAACCTGGGTCGCATCCTTGCCTTCGGAAACGGCCGCGGAGCTGACGGCTCGCTTTGCAAGGTCCAAGTCCACAGAGGGCTGCCAACGTCCTCGAAGGATCCCACCGGCCACGGCGCGTGCCGGCGCCAGGCGGCCGACTGGCAAAAGACAAGTCCCGTTGTGCAGGTGCATCTGCGGCCGCTTCGGTATCGGCCGACCTATCCGGCCGATCCGCCGGTGGAGAAGGGCATCGACGTTCAGTTGGCGCTGGGGCTCGTCGAGTGCGTCACCGCTGGTAAGTGCGACGTCGCGATCCTCCTCTCCAACGACACAGATTTGCTGCCCGCGGTCGAGACGGTCGCTCGTCTAGCGGGCACCGACGCCATCGAAACAGCCGCCTGGTCAACCGGGGCGAGCTCCCAACGGTTGCGCCCGAAGCTCCCGATCTACCACCACCACATCACGGAGGACGTCTTTCGGAGGGTGGAGAGGCGGATCAACTACGCACACGCGAGCGCGAAGGGGGCCATCGCCGGCCGGGGGGGCCGCTAGGCGAATCGCTACGGAGCGACGGCTCTCGTGAGGAAGGCATCCATGCGCCCCGCGTCGTCGGCGCCCTGGTCGGCGCGGGCGTGCACGTACCGGGCGAGCGTGAAGGCGACGCTGGCGTGGCCGGCATACCGGGACACGTTCGCGGGCGACACGCCGGCCTCGAGCATCGTCGAGCAGTAGGAGTGCCGCGCCTCGTGCAAGCCGAGCTTCGCGCAGGGCGGTAGCGGCCGCTCGCCACGGGAGGCCGCGTCGCGGTCGCAGGCGAGCGGGGAGACCTGGGCCTTGGCCCATGCCTTCGACGCCCGCGAGAGCGCCGCGGAGTGCGAGAACGGGCGCTCTCCGTCGCGCCCGAAGACGAGCCCCGACCGCCGCCCTGTCGCCATGGCGTGCGACAGCAGGGCGGCGCGCACCGTCGCGAGCAGTGGCACCGCGCGCCGTGACCGGCGGGACTTCGGAGCCACGAAGGTCCGCGACTTCGGATCCCATGAGCGGCGGACATGGAGCGCGCCCTCGTCGAGGTCAACGTCTTCCCAGCGCAGGCCCTGCAGCTCACCGGCGCGCAGGCCGGCGCCGAAGGCCACCGCCCACAGCACCCGGTCGGCCGGCTCGAGCGGCTCGAGGAGCGTCGCCTGCTCGGCGGGCGTCGCGATCCGGTCGCGGCCCTGCGCGAGCGCGGGAAGGGGGAGGTGGGCGGCCGGGCTGACGGCGATCGTCCCCTGGTCGAGGGCCCGGCGGAAGAGCACGTGGAGGGGGTTGATGCAGTTCCTGATCGTCGAGGCGCTCTTGCCGGCGCCGAGCAGGCGCTCGATCAGCGTCACGAGGTCGCCGCGGGACACGTCGGACAGGCGGCGGCGGCCGAGGGCGGGGAGCACGTGCTGGTGCAGCGAGCCCTCGTAGCTGGCGATCGTAGAGGGCTTGTAGGGGTCGCCGCCCCGGGCCCGGATGGCGCCGGCGCGCATCCCCTCGAGCAGCTCGCCGGCGGCCGCCTGCAGGGTGGGCGACTTGACGGCGCGCAGCTCCTTGCGCTCGATCGCGGCGGTCGCGCTCGCCCGCCAGCTCTTCGCCTCGGCTGTCGTGCGGAACGTCTTCCGGACCTTCCGGCGCGTCACCGGGTCCCACGCGTGCGCCTGGTACCGCGGCGCGCAGTCGCAGGCGCTGTCGTGGCGGCTCGCGCACGAGCGCGAGTGCCGGGGGGTCACGCCTTCGGGAAGGCGCCGTCGCGTCGTGGTCGTGCTCATCGGTTCTCCTCTCCGGCGACGCCGCGCGGCGCCTCCCCGAGGAGCCCCTCTCGCCGAGCAGCCGCGAGCCAGTTGCCCACGGTGCGTCGTGAGACGCGCTCCTCTCGCATGATGGTCTGAGTCGGAGGAAGCCCTGCTGCCAGATGCCGCCGGTACCGGCTGGCGATCTCCTCGAGGAACTCCCGCGTCAACGCCTTCCGCCGCGGGATCTCCGTCGTGCTCGTCAGGGGCCGCGCCGCGCTCCCAGCGGCCGGCGGAAGCTCGCCTTCTCTGCTGCCGCCAAGCAGCGCCGACAGGTTCGTCCGCGCGATCGACTCAAGGCGCTTCCAATCGGACAGCGCCGGCGCCGTGAGCGGGGGCACGTCCTGGCCCTCGAGCTCGGCCGGATCGTCAACCGGCTGCTCGATCGACGTCTCGACGCAGATCAACGATCGCTCCCCATCGGGAGCGATCGCCTCCATGTAGCGGAAGACCCACCGGAACGGCGAGCCGTCGGGGCGGATGGTGACGGTCCGGAAGAGGTCGCGGCCTGTTGCCGCCGCGCCCGGGACGGTCACTCGAACGGTTCCCAAATCCTGCTCCTTAGCCTATCGGCAACGGGTCGGCATTGATCGTAGATGCACACCACTTGCATGGTCAAGACAGGTCGGCTAGCGTGCGCCGCAATGTTGCCTACCAAGTGCACACCAGAGGAACTCGCGCTCGTCTCCGAGGCCCGCCGACTGGCGGGTAGCGGCGGCGCCCGCGCGATCCGAGTGGCGGCTGGGGTGACCCTCTACGAGGTGGCTGCGGCCTGCGGCGTCTACCCCTCCACCGTCCTCCGATGGGAGCGGGGGGAGCGACGACCTCGCGGTCGCGGCGCCGTGCACTACGCCCGAGTCCTTCGGGAGCTCGCCAGTCCGCCGCGGCGGGTGCAAACGACGTGACGGGAGGGGCCAAGTGAGTGGCTTCGACGGTGCCGAGGAGCGGCTGCGCGCCGCCTTGGCGAAGCAGTCCAGCGGTGGGGGAGAGAACGTGGCGAAGACCTGGAACCCCCGTCGCGGCGATGGCGCGGCCGTCCTGGTCGGGCGCCTGGAGAAGGTCGAGCAGGTCGAGACCAAGTACGGCCCCGCGGGGCTCGCGACTATGCACGACGGCGCTGGCCAGGCGTGGGCCGTCTGGCTGTCGGCGAAGACCATCCAGACGGCGTGGGAGCGCTGCGCGCCGAAGGTCGGTGAGGTCGTCGCCGTGGAGTTCGCCGGCGAGCGCAAGACGCAGGACGGCCAGCGCTCCTACCCGCTCTTCAACGTGGCTGTCGACCGACCCGGCGAGGGCGCGAACGCAGGCGAGCGCTGGGGCGACGAGGCGCCCTGGTGACCATGGGGACCTTTGCCGAGGCCGCGAGCCCCTTCGCGGACGGCCGGGTGTTCGGCACCAGGGCGCACGTGCTGCCCGTCTGGTGGGCAGAGGGCGGCGGATGCGGCTGTCCGGACGGCGCTGCGTGTGAGCACCCGGCTAAGCACCCGATCACTGCGCGGGGGCTCAACGACGCCACCGACGACCTCGAGCAGATCGCCGAGTGGGCCAAGCGCTACCCGCAGGCGAACATCGGTCTTGCGCTCGCCGCGTCGGGGCTGTGCGCGCTGGACGTCGATGGCGAGGAGGGCCGCGCATCCCTGCGCGTTCACCCGGAGTCCATCCCCTGCACGACGCTGACCGCGACCGGTCGCGGTGCGCACCTCATCTACCGGGTGCCTCCCGGGCGCCGCGCGCGCGGCACGGTCGGCGTCGCGCCGGGGCTCGACCTGCGGGGACGGAACTACGTGCTCGTGCCGCCGAGCGTGCATGCGAGCGGGGTGGCGTATTGCTGGGACGTCCCGCCGCGCCGCGTGGCGACGGATGGCGTCTTCGGCGTCGATCCCGAGCCCGCGCCCGAGTGGATGCTCATCGCAGAGCGGGCGGCCGACACGGTCACGGCCCAGCCGTCGCAGCGTCGGCCCGTCGGCGCCTCGCGGTACGGCTGGGCCGCTGCGCTCGATGAGCTGCGCGAGCTCGCCTCGACGGCCCAGGGTGGCCGCAACGACCGGCTGAACCAGGCCGCGTTCGCGCTCGGCGGCCTCGTCGCCGGCGGTGAGCTCGCGCATGAGCCGACCCGCGACGTGCTGCTCGAGGTGGCGCTGGCGATCGGGCTCGGCCGCATCGAGGCCGAGAAGACGATCGCCTCGGGGCTGTCCGCCGGCGCCGAGCAGCCACGATCGGCGCCGGCGCGGGCATGACGACCCCGCTCGACATCGAGGCGCTCGCGCGGCTCCACTACGGCGAGCCGGAGCACCCGGAGCGCAACGGTGCCGCGCCGCCGGAGACGCTCATCACGTCCTGGCAGCGCTTCGACGAGCTGGCGGCCGGTGGCATGGCCTACCGGATCGCGGGTCTGCTGCCGGCCGAGGGACTCGGCTTCACGGCCAGTGGCCCGAAGAGGGGCAAGACTTGGCTCGCCCTCGCGAAAGCGATCTCGGTCGCGACGGGCCGGGAGTACCTCGAGCGCTTCGAGGTGGTGGAGCGCTGCCCGGTCGTCTACGTGGCCCTCGAGGGCTCCCCCGGCGGAGTGCGCGCGCGCATCGGGGCGCTCGCGCGCGGGATGGGCATCGACCCGGACTCGCCCGAGCTGCGCGACTGGCTTCACCTCGTCTACAAGCCGCGCGGGATCAACCTCTCCGACCCCGCCTGGGCGGAGCGCCTGATCGCGGACGCCGAGCGCGTCGAGGCGCGCCTGGTGGTGGTGGACGTGCTGCGTCGTGCCGCCAGCGTGCGCGAGTCGGCCGACGGTGTCGGGGACTTCGCGAAGCTGGTGCGCAACCTCGAGCCGCTGATCGACGGCGAGCGCTTCCTCGAGCTGCTGCACCACTTCCGCAAGGAGGGCAGCGCCGACGAGAACGCCGCGACGGGCGAGCGGATGAGCGGCACCGGCAGCCTCCATGGCCACTACGACGCAGCGATGTTCATCACCAGCGGCACGGACCTGTCGATGGCGGTTGAAGTAGATGGACGCGACTTCCGGCCGCCGCAGCCGTTCCGGGTCGAGATCAAGGGCGAGGCGACCGGCCCGTGGGGTTACGTGTACGAGGACGCCGCCCGGATCGTCGCGGTGGACGCGCCGGCCAGGAAGGTCGCGAAGGCGTCCGTGGAGGAGATCCGCGCCTTCATCATGGCCGCCGGCGGGGAGGCCGCGCCGGGAGCCATCTGCGGCCGCTTCGGCATCGACGAGAAGACCCTCCGCCGACGGCGCTCGGAGCTCGACAAGGCGGGGGTCCGCTACCTCGAGGACGGCAAGCGGAGCCGCTACATGGCGCGCGGCTCGGGGGGTGCGCAGTGACGCAACCCTCAACCCGGACTTCACCCCGGCACACCCCGGCATCTTCACCCCGGCATTTTTTGCGCCGGGGTAGCGCGCCGGGGTCGGAACCCGCATGGTTGCGGGAAATCGCACCCCGGCACCCCGGCACCCCGGCGCGGCGACGTGCCGGGGTGAAGAACCCGCTAACCATGCGGTTTCTCACGACCCCGGCACCCCGGCCCCCTACGGGGGCGGACCCCGGCATCCGCGTGCCGGGGTGCCCGCCGGTCGCCGATTGCGTGCGCTGCACGGGATGGCGAGTGGGCAAGACGCGGCGCGCCGCCCGTGGGATGCGCCCACTGGGTAGCCGCACCGCCCGCCCCGAGACTTCGCGTCGGATTGACGGAAACGATGCGCGCGCAGGAGCCGGTCGGTGAGCGCCCCGCGCCTCCTCGACGTGGACGCGCTGCCCGGGCGCCTGGCGCTGACGCCGGCCGAGGCGGCCGCCGCGCTCGGCTGCTCGCGGACCTTTCTCGAGGAGCAGGTGTTGCCGGACCTGCGCGTGGTGCGCCGTGGCCGGCGGATCTTCGTCCCCGTGTCCGAGCTGGTGCGCTGGCTCGAGCGTGAGGGCGAGGCGGTGGCCGAGACGATCGGGGCGCGGCGATGACGCTAACCGCTGCGCGCCTCAGCCGCCGCTTCTCGTGCGGCTTCTCGACCCCGCGCGCCACGTGCGCGCCACAGAAGGAGCGTTCGTCATGAGCCGTGTCTTCGCCGCCATGACCACCGATGCGCTTGCTGCCGCCCTCGAGGCGGCGCGACTGGACGCCGCCGAAGCGCGCCGGGCCCGCGCCCGTCGGATCCGTGATCCGCTGGCGCACGCTGGGCCGGGGCGAGGCATGACGACGCAGGCCACCACGAGGGCGCCGGTGCAGAGCCCGGGGGTTGCGGTGCCCCTGGTGCTCCCGACGCGCCCGGCCCGGCGGAGGCCCCACGCCACCCCCTCCGCTGGGCCGTATCAGGGCGGCGGCTCGGCCCGGCGGTCATCCGCTGGGCAGCCCCCCGAGCCGCCGCCTGCATCTTCCCGGAGCGACGGACGATGAGCGACGCGCCCGCACGGAAGGCGCCCGCCTCGGCCGGCCCGGCTTCGGGCATCCCGGCTTCAGGCGTACCCGCTCGCGGCTACCGCTGGCCGACCGCGACGCCCGGCAACACGATCGCGCTGAAGCACGGAGCGCTCTCGCGCTACGCCATCGCAGAGGCCGACGAGCTGGCGGCCGTGATCGCCGGGCACGCCCCCCACCTGGCCGAGAGCGACTGGCCGGGCGTCCGCGACTACGCCATCGCCCAAGTCCGGGCCTGGCGGCTCGCCGCGTGGATCGAGCTGCACGGCGAGCTCGACGACTCGGGCAACCCCCGTCCCGCCCTGAAGCCGCTGCGCGAGTGGCTCGGCCGTGCCGAGAAGGCCCGCGCCCGCCTGGGTCTGGACCCGATGAGCCGGGCGGCCCTGGCGGTCGATGAGCTCGGCGCACGCCGCGCCGTCGCCGCCCTGGCCAACGAGGCGATGGCCGGCCCCAACGCCGCGCGCCTGGCAGCCGAGCAGGCCAGGACCGACGCCCTCGAGGGCGAGGAGGTGACCGATGGAGTGGACTGAGGCGCACGCCATCCTGACGGGTGCGCGGGAGGGGACGGCCGAGCAGATCGAGCGAGCCCGTCAGATGGCGCGCGAGCGCCGGCAGGCGATCGGCGAGGAGCTGCTGCGCCGGTATCGGCGGCGGGTGTCCGACCTGCTGGCCCTGGTGGGCGAGGGCTACCCGGTCGCCGACGGTCGCTTGCGCGTCTTCGGGCTCATGCAGGCCATCGTCTGCATCGAGCGCGAGCACCGTCTGCCGAGCGCCGACGAGCCGTGGTGGCCCGTCACCCTCCGCCCTCAGGTGTCGGCCCTGCTCGACGGCGACGCCCGTGCACGAGGCCTGTTCGTCCGGCGTCACGGCGGCCTGCCGGTGGAGCCATGACCGCCACCACGCCGAACCCCGCGGCCGACTGGGCGGAGCGGTACTGGATCCTCCCGGAGACCGGCCGGCCGATCGTGCTGCGCCCGTGGCAGCGGGCCGCCCTCGCCGCGATGTTCCCGCCCGACGGCTCGCCGTCGCCGTGGGAGACGTTCCTGATCTCCACGATCAAGAAGGCGGGGAAGACGACCCTGAACGCGGTCGCCACGGGCTACGCCGCGCTCACCTTCGCGGCGCCGGAGACCGCGTACGTGGTCGCCAACGACGAGGCCCAGGCGCAGGAGCGCGTCTTCACCATGATCGCGGCCGCCTTCCGCGCCATGGGGCTCGAGCGCGACGGGAAGGTGCGCATCACCGCCTCCGAGATCGTGCTCGTCGAGACCGGCACCCGGATCGTCGCCATCCCGGCCGACTACGCCGGCGAGGCGGGGGCCATCTTCGGCATCACCTCGTGGACCGAGCTATGGGCTTTCCGGCACGAGGGCCACGTGCGCCTGTGGGAGGAGATGACGCCCATCCCGGAGCGGCGGTCGCTGCGCATCGTGGACTCCTACGCCGGGTTCACCGCGGACGCGCCCGTCCTCGAGCCGCTGTGGGAGCGCGCCCTGGCCGGCGAGCGCCTCGAGGGTGACCTGCCGATCTTCACCAACGGGCGCCTGTGGGCGTTCATCGACCAGGGCGAGGAGGCGCAGGAGCGCGCCTGGCGTGGCCGCCCGGAGGCCGCGGCGGCCTACTACGCCGAGCAGAAGGCATCGCTGCGCCCGGCGACCTTCGCCCGCCTGCACTTGAACCAGTGGCAGGCGGGCGAGCAGGTGTTCCTCACGGCCGAGCAGTGGGACGCGTGCACCGCCACGGGCCTGCGCCCGCTCGCTCGCCGCGGCGCGCCGGTCGGGCCCGGGGAGGAGTGGACCGGCCGGGGCGAGCCGGTGTTGTCGGTCGGCGTGGACGCGGCCACCAAGCGCGACTGCGCCGCGGTCGTGGCGGTCGCCCTCGCAGACGGCTGGGTGCGCCTGGTGCGCCACCGGATCTGGACGCCCACGAAGGCGCAGCCGCTCGACCTCGAGGAGACGATCGAGGCATACCTGCTGCAGCTCGCCGCCGGCTACCGGATCGGCGCCGTCCGCTACGACCCGACGCAGATGGCGCGGAGCGCGGCCACGCTCACGAAGGCCGGCCTGCCGATGATCGAGTGGCCGCAGACGACCACCAACCTCACGACGGCCACCACGGACCTCTACGACCTGGTGCGCGACCGCCGGATCGTGGTCTACGCCGACGACGAGCTGCGCGCCCACGTGCTGAACGCGGTCGCGATCGAGGGTCCGCGCGGCTGGCGGCTGGCCAAGGAGAAGAGCAGCCGCAAGATCGACGGCGCCGTGGCGCTGTCATTCGCCTGCGTGGGCGCGAGCGACGCCCACCGACCGGCCACGGCGCACTCGTACTCGACGCTGCCGCAGCCCGGGTCGTCGCTGGTCGTGCGCCGTGGCGACCTCGTCTGGCGCGGGCGAGACGCGAAGCGCTACATCGACAAGCCGCCCGGTCCGCCCAGCAGCGGCTCGCTCCTGTCCGCCGGGCCCGTCACGCCGCCGCGCCCGCCGCTGTCCGAGGGCGCACGGCGGATCGTCCGCGATCTGCAGGCGGGCCGCCGGACAAGCTCCGATGTCCTCGCCGAGGCGGAGGAGGGCGGGCGGTGAACGGCGCCCAGCGCATGACCGCCGACGCGCTCGGCCTCACGGTGGGCGAGCTGCGCGCCATCCGGGCCGCCGGCCTCGACCCCCGCGCCGTCGCCGTGCTGCGACGGGCCGACCTGATCACCCCGACCGACGGAGCCCCGATGCCCGACGACACGCCTCCCGACCTGACCGCCGACGAGCTCGAGGCCGCCCGGCTCACGGGGATGACGCCCGAGCGCTACGCCGCGGTGCGCGACGCCGTGAACGGCACGCCTCGCAGCATCGGCGGCCGCTCCGTGAACGACCTGATGGCGGCCCTGCGTGCCGCCGACCGACCGAAGGAGACCACCTGATGGCCCCCAAGCTGACCACCCCGCCCGTGTCGCCGTTCGCCGCCATGATCGCCGCGAAGGCGGCCCTGCGCGAGTTCGAGGCCGGCCGCGACCTCGCGGTGCCCCTCACCCCGGCCGAGCAGAAGCGCGTGGACGAGCTGCGCGCCACGATCGCCGCCGTGGAGGGCCCGAACGACACGGCCCCGCCGCCGCCCGAGCCCACGATCGAGGAGCTCCGTGCCGACCTCGCCCGGCTCGAGGCCGACGCCGAGGAGCGGCGGCGCTCCGAGACGGCCGCTCACCGTGACCGCGCCCTCGCGGACTGGCAGGCCCGCCGGCAGCGCATGGGCGACGACCTGCGCCGGCTGGCGGCCCGCTACGCGAGGGCCGTGGCGGAGCAGAGCGCGCCGCCGGTCCCCGAGGGCCTCGGGGACCTCATGGCCGCGACGAGCGACCAGTTCGACCGCGCCGTGCGCGAGGAGATCGAGGCCACCCCGGCCCCCGGCCGACACGCGAGCGATGACCGCCTGGCGGGTCGGATCGCCGCCCTGCGCCGTGAGATCGCCCGCCGGGAGGCCGAGGGCCAGCCGACGCCCGCGCAGCAGCGCCAGGCACGCCTGGCGCGCTCGCTCGGCGGCGACGCGGCGTAGGGGATGGCGTCCGGGGGGCCGGATACGATGGATCCACGCGTGAGGTGGGGGCCTCGCGCCAACTCGACGTCGACGCTTGAGGCCCCCATGCCTTTCCTTCCGAACCGCCCCGACCCGGCGATGCGCCGGCTGATGGAGCGCGGTGAGATCCCGGCCAACCGCGCCGTGCAGCGCGCGTCCGAGACGGGGATCTACCCGGCCGACACCCCCCAGCAGGCGGCCGACCGCGCGACCCACCGCGCAAGCGGGGCGCGTGTGCCCGCCGGTCCGAGCCCCTTCCGCCGGCGCGGCCGGTAGCGGAGCCCCCGCCGTGCAGGTGACGATGGGCGTGAAGATGGGCCGCAACCGGCTGCCGGCGGCGATGGCGGCGCTCGAGCAGCGCGCGACGCAGGCCGTGGCGAAGGCCGCCCAGGACACGCTCTCGGACGCGGTGCAGCGCGCGCCGATCGACACCGGCAACCTGCGCGCCTCCGGCTACGCCCGCCCGTCGTCCCGCTTCGTCTGGCGCGTGGGCTTCACCGCCGGCTATGCCGCGTACGTCGAGCTCGGGACCTCGCGCATGCGTGCGCAGCCGTATCTCGTCCCGGCGTGGGTGGCCGGGCGCTACCGACTGATGCAGGCGTTGCGGCGCGTGGGGCTGTTCGGATGAGCGTCGCCCTCGCATCCGCGCACGTCCTGATCGGCGCCCGGGTGGCGCCGGCCCTCGCCGGCATCGCGAAGGTGCAGGCGGGCATGACCGGCCTGGCCGCCGCCGGCCAGAAGGCCTCGCGCGCCGGCACGGTGCTGACCAAGGGCCTCACGCTGCCGATCGCGGCCGGGATCGGCTTCGCGGTGAAGGCCGCCGCCGACTTCGAGTCGAGCCTGAACGACATGCAGGCCGTCTCGGGCGCGACGGCGGCGCAGATGAAGCAGGTGGGCGCCGTCGCCAAGCAGCTCGGCGCCGACACCAAGCTGCCCGGCACCTCGGCCAAGGACGCGGCCGACGCCATGCGGGAGCTGGCCAAGGGCGGCATGACCGCCAAGCAGGCGATGGACGCCGCGCGGGGCACGCTCATGCTCTCGGCCGCCGCCGGGATCGACAACGCGCGGGCCGCCGAGATCCAGTCCGACGCCCTCAACGCCTTCGGCATGAAGGCCTCCCAGGCGGGCAAGGTCGCCGACGTGCTGGCCGCCTCGGCCAACGCCTCGACGGCCGAGATCGACGACATGGCCCGCTCGCTGCAGCAGTCCGCGACCGTGGCCCACCAGGCGGGCTTCAACATCACCGAGACGGCCGTCGCCCTGTCGCTCATGGCGAACGAGGGCATCAAGGGCTCCGACGCCGGCACCAGCCTCAAGACGATGCTCATGCGCCTGCAGGCGCCGATGGGCACCGGCGCGAAGGCGATCGAGAAGTACGGCATCGAGCTGCGCACGGCGGGCGGCGAGCTCAAGAAGCTGCCGGACCTGGCCCAGGAGTTCCAGCAGCGCCTCGGCGGCCTGACCAAGGCCGAGCGCGACGCGGCGATGGCCCGGATCTTCGGCTCGGACGCCATCCGGGCCGGGAACATCCTGCTCTCCAAGTCGAAGGCCGAGTACGCGGCCATGACCGCCGTGATCGCGGCCAACGGGTCGGCGCAGAAGCTGGCCGAGGCCAAGATGCGCGGCTTCAACGGGGCGCTCGAGCGCTTCAAGTCCACCGTCGAGACCTCCGCCATCACGATCGGGCAGATCCTGCTGCCCAAGGCGACCGAGATGGTGAGCAAGATCAGCTCCTGGGCCGAGGCCTTCGAGCGGCTCACCCCGGCCCAGCAGCGCTTCGCCCTGCAGCTGGCGGGCATCGCCGCCGCGGCGGGCCCGGTGCTGCTGATCCTCGGCAAGCTCGCCCAGATGGGGTCGCTGCTCGGCGGCATGGGCGGCTTCGGCAAGGTGCTCGGCCCGCTCGGCCTGGCGGCCGGGATGCTCACCGCGCTGGCCGCGTCCTCGGAGTCCTCGCGGACGGCCATGATGGGATTCGGCCAGGCGCTCGCCCCGGTCGGGCAGGCGCTCGCCAAGGTGGCCTCGTCGCCGGTCGCGCTGTGGATGGCCGCCGCCGCCGCCGCGGCCTTCGGCCTGGTGCGCGCCTTCGCGGCGGTGCGGACGGCGCTGCTCGCCCTGACGGCCGCCGCCGCGTCGAACCCGCTCGGCGCCTTCATGGTCGCCGCGGGCATGGCGATGGGCGCGATCATCGGCCTGACCTCGGCCGCGGGCGGCGGGGCCTCGTCGATGCAGCGCTTCCGCGACGCCACCCAGGCGGCCAAGGACGCGCTCGACCGGCTCAAGAACGCGACCCTCGGCGTCCAGGGCGCCGAGCTGAACCGCAAGGCCGCTGCGCTCGAGCTGACCGCGGCCCAGCAGGGGCTGCGCGATGTGCAGAAGCAGGTCAACGACGGCTCGATCAAGGGCAAGGCCGCCCAGCAGGCGCTCGCCCAGGCCGACCTTCGCGTCGAGCAGGCCAAGCACGGCGTCCGCACGGCGACGATGCAGTACCGCGACGCGATCAAGCAGGAGCGCGAGGAGAACGCGCGGTCGGTCACCCAGGTCCGAGCGCGGATCCAGGCCGCCAAGGACCGGGTGCGCGAGGCGCAGAACGAGATCCGCATCTACGGCGAGACCGACCAGCGCCTCGCCAAGCTGCGCGACGCCCAGCGGGACCTGGCCGCCGCCGAGGCGGATGCGGGCAAGAACGCCCAGGTGATGACCTCGAAGATGCGAGGCGCGGCGGCTGGCGCGCAGACGCTCGAGGGCCGCGTCCGGGACGCCAAGGCCGCCCTCGACAACCTCAAGTCCAAGACCGTCTGGGTGCGCGCCGACGTGATGCAGGCGATCACCTCCATCGGCACCGTCATCGCCGCGATGGCCAGCGTGGTCTCCAAGACGGTCTCGGTGTCGATCGTCCCGCGCTGGCTCAAGGGCTCGTGGTCGGTGCAGGAGGGCATCGAGAAGGTCCGCGAGATGGAGCGTCGCCCGGCCGCGGTCAAGGTCTCGTTCCGCCCCGAGGGGACGGGCGCCGTCGAGATGGCCGCCGACCGGGTCTCGCGGACCGTGAAGCTCAAGCTGACCGCCGCCGTCAAGGACGCGATCCGAAGCGCCCGCGAGAACGCCATGTCGATCGCCTCGGGGCTCTCCGGGATGGTCGGCCAGGGCATCGACGCGATCCTCGGCCGCAACACGGCCGCCCTCGGCAACAGCCCCGAGGCGCAGCGGCTGCGCCAGATCGAGGCCCAGCAGCGCCAGGAGCAGGCGATCCGCGAGCGCGGCCGGCTCGACCAGGCCATCGCGCAGGCCGAGACCGACGAGGAGCGCCAGGAGGCGATCCGCGACCTGAACGACTGGCTGCTCGACCAGGAGCGCCAGGCCCTCGCCGACAGCCTCGCGGCCAAGGAGCAGGCCCTCCAGGACGAGGCCGACGCCCGCAAGACGGCCGCCGACCGGGCCCTGGCCGACCTGACGGACAACCTGAACCGCGGCCTCATCACCCAGCAGCAGTTCAACGAGGGCCTCAAGGCCATCCTCGCTGCGAGCGGCGTGGACTACGCGATCCTCGGCGACACGCTGGGGAGCGCCTTCGCCAACGCCTTCCGCGACCAGATCTTCGCCCTGCAGGACCAGATCCGCGAGCTCGTCACCGGGCCGCAGATGCCAGGCAGCGGCGGCTTCGGGCCCGAGGTCCAGAGCCCGCTCGGCACGCAGCTGAACGAGTGGCAGAACCGCCGCAAGACGCTGCTCAAGAACCTCGCCAACGCGAAGGCGAACGCGATCAAGGCGAGCAGCCCGGGCGGTAAGAACATCACCGCCGCCGAGCGGAACCTCATCAACGGGGCCCAGCAGGCGCTCGACCAGTGGGAGGCCATGAAGCCCGCGCGCGCCGCCCTTGGGGGCATCGTGCGGGGCTTCGGCAACACCGACCACGTGCCGGCCCTGCTCAAGCCCGGGGAGGGCGTGCTGGACCGGACCGGCATGGACAAGCTCGTGGCCGCGGGGCTCGAGGGCGGGCGCGGTGGCCGGGGCGCGACCACGGTGAACGTCACCGTGAACGTGCAGGGCTCGATGATCGGCGGCCACGGCAGCGATCGCGCGCTGGCCCGGGACCTGGCCGGTCTCATCGCGCCCGAGCTCAACCGCCGCATCACGATCGCCGGCTAGGGGGGAAGGCATGCCGCGCCAGCTCACCGACCTCGAGCAGCATGACCTCATCCTCCACGCGGGGATCCTGTTCGAGGCGCTTCGCGGGAACGGGATCCGCACCGACCACCCGGCCTTCGGTCGCCTCGTCGCGCAGGCCTTGGCCGATTGCGTGCTCGTCGGCCGCGTGTCGGGCATCCGGGCCGGCATCGTGGACGCGCAGGAGCAGCTCGAGCGGCTCGGCGTGGAGGGCGTCGTGCTCGAGTTGCCCGACGAGGCGCGTGCCCTCGAGCACGGCAGCACGTCGCCCCAGCCCTAGACCATCGGACGCCCGCACCACCCGGGCGGGTAGTCGTCCGCCGGCGCCCAGTGGCGCTAGCGTCGGGTCACCGGACCGATAGGGACGGAGAACGTAAGTGGGGCCGCGCCGCGTCAACGGCCGACCCCGTGACACCGGAGATGAGACCTCCGATGCACCGCCAGCCTAACCGCTGCCACCCGTCGACCCGTCGGTCGAGCGGCGCATCGCCGTGCCTCTCTCCTCGACACCACGAGGAGGCTGCACCATGACCACCGCCATCAGCATCACCGCGCTCACCGCGCAGCAGGCGGCCGACCTGCGCGAGATCGCCGCCTGGGGGCTGGCCGACCGCGCCCACATGTTCATCGAGTGCTCGAGCCGCTTCGGGGGCAGCACCTCCTCCTACGACGACGAGGCCCGGCTGGCGGACGCGGTGCGCCTCGCCGACAGCCTCGCCGTGGGTGAGTCGCCCCACCGCGCGCGCGCGCTCGACCGGCGCGACCTGACGACTCTGCGCGAGATGGTCGAGGGGATCGTGGTCGTGGGCGCCGACGCCGACGATGCGCCGGGCCGGCCGTACTGGGGCGCTCTGCTGGCCACGGCTGAGCGGGGCCGGGCGATCGTGGAGGCGCTCGAGGCCACGCTGCCGTCCGTGTCCCTCTGCGAGTGCTGCGGCCGGCCGTACGCGGGGGCCGCCGCTGCGTGAGCAAACTCCTGACCGAGGACACCGGGCGACGGATTCTCGCTGTGCTCGAGCGCATCGAGCAGCGCCTCATCGAACGCGATGATGAAGCGCTACGGCGAACCGAACCGGCCCGCCGCGTGCTGCCGAAGGATCGGAGGAGGCGCACCGGCACCAGCGGGGGAAGCGGCCCCGCCTGACTGCGCCCGGAGTTACCCACGTCGCGGCGCTGGGGTAAGTGTCGCGACGTGGGTGACCTCCATGCCATCTGGGACACGCTGCCCGCCCTCGTGGACCGGCCGACTCTGCCGCGTGACCGACGAGCGCCCGCCGCCTAGAAGAGTCGCCAGTACGCTGGCGGGTAGTTGAAGGCGAGGGGGCTGTCGAACATGACGAGCCCCCCGACGTCGCCGCTCGGGACGCTCCAGCACACGTTGCCCGTGATCGTGCCGCCGGTGAAGACCTCGGGGTCTTCGATGTCGTCGGGGATCACCCCGCAGGAATCGCCGAAGGTCGTGTAGGCGACGGCAGAGGGGCCCACCACTCGGAGGCGGAAGCCGGCGTCGAAGCGGGAGCTGGCTGCCCCGGTGTAGGTCGCGCTGACTCTCGCGATGAAGAACTGGCGGCCAGGGGCTGGCGGGTCGTTGAATTGGTTCTCGGCCAGGACGGCTGCCGTGGCGTCCGGGGTGACGGAGAGCACGGCCGCCGCCCACCCTCCGTGGATGGCGAGGCCTTGACCGATGGGGACTGCGGTGGCGCGCGTTGAGCCCGGCGCCGGCGGGGGCGGGGGCGGGGGTGTTGGTGCGGCCGGGGGGACCGGCCCACCAACGGGCGTGACCACAGGCCCCGGCGGGACCTGGCCGGTGACGCGCTCGCAGTCCCTTGCAACGGTGTCAGCGCGGTCCACGAATGCGCGATCGACGCCTGGACCGCAGGAGACGAAGTCGCGCCGCCCGTCCTTCGCGCGGATGGTGTCTCTACCGGGCCCGCCGTAGAAGCGGTCCGTTCCTGCACCGCCTATCAGAAGGTCGGCGCCGGGTCCGCCGTAGAGCTTGTCGTTGCCCCGGGCGCCCTTGAGGACGTCGGCCCCGGGCCCGCCCCGCAGGTAATCGGCGCGTGGGCCACCGTTCAGCACATCGACGCCTCGGGTGCCGAGCACGGTCACCGCGCTCGCCTGGTGCGCCGCCCCTGTGAAGAGCGCGGCCAAGACCAGCGCGACGAGCGCTCGGCGTTTCATCTGAGGCCCCCTGAGACCTTTACGGAACGGAACAATGGAGACCAGTATCCGCGAGACCCCGGTGTCTCTGCACTCCCCGAACGTCGAGCGTCTGTGGCGCGCTCTCTTCGGCAGCCGCTGCGCGCGGCTGCCAACTAGCTAGCCCGGGGTGGCCGCCGTCGAGAGCTGGTCAGGGTGCTCGCCGATGCGGCGTGTCAGCACTCCTGTCGCCGCCAGCAGCCGCGCGAACGAGCCACCCAGCGTATCCATCCCCATCTTGCTCACCTCGGTGGCGTGCGGGTCGAGAGCGCGCACCCCGGGCGTCGAAGGGATCAACGGCGGGTCAACGGGCCACCCCGCAGCCGGCCGCTCTCTCGTGAGCGTGGCGCGGCCTTGGCGCGCATCGTGGCGCGCACCGCTTCCGTCAGCTCCGTGACCCCGGTTGACAAGTGGGATCACGCCCCGCGACGTGGCAGGCTGCAAAACCGCCATCGCGGGTTCGACTCCCGCCGTCGCCTCTCTCGGCGTGTCCCACCGTCGTCTCCCACAGCGTGGGCGAGACGGTGGGCACGCGGACTGCGGCTGGCAGCGGTGCCCCGGGGCGTCGGCTCCAGGTGCCGCCCGGCCGGCCGGCGGTCACGCCTGCGCGCGCACCGTCCGCGCACGGGCCCGGCGAGGCGACGGTCAGGCGGGAGCCGGGGGCCAGCGCTCCTCGGGGTGCGGCGGCGGCAGCGGCGTGCCGCGCAGGCGCTGGCGGCTCGGATCGGCCGCCTCGAGCGGCCGCACGGCCGGCTCACGCCAGGTGACGTAGGCCGCGCATGCGGCGTCCGGGTCGTCGGGGTTCGCGGCGATGGCCTGCGCCAGCGCGAGCGCGTCGCCGAGGCCGATCCCCGCGCTCACCCCGGTCTCGGGGCCGAAGAAGTGCGCCGAGTCGCCGATCAGGACCGCGCCCGGCCTCCACCACCGGGGGCACGACAGCAGCTCGGGCTCGCTGTAGAAGAGCTGGTCCGTGGAGGTGAGCGCCCGGACGCCGTCGGCGGCGGCCGGAAGCAGCCTCGACCATTGCTCGGCGAACGCCTCGATGCCCGGCGCCACGGCGGCCTCGCGCCCGCTGCGATCCATCGTCCGCCAGCCGAACGACCCCTCGGGCCAGCTCAGCATGCCGATGTGGCTTCCGTCCGCCAGGTAGGCCATCGCGAACGGCTCCGCCACCGGGACGGGGCTCATCCACTCGATCTTGCCCTCCTCCATCGGGGCGAACTCGGCCTCCAGGCCGGCCATCTCGCGCACCCGGGAGCGGACGCCGTCGCAGGCCACCACCAGGTCGGCGGGGATCTCCGACGCGCCGGCCGGACCGTGCGCCGTCACCCCGGTGACGCGCCCGGAGGGATCGCGCAGCAGGTCGGCGACGGTGTGCTCGTGCCGCACCTCCACACCATCGGCGAGCCGCTGCAGGAGCAGGCCGACCTCCACGGCGACGGCTGCGCTGCCGCCTCCGGGCAGGTCACCGAACGGGCGACCGCGGCGGAGGATCTCCTCCAGGAGCCCGAGATCCTCGAGCGCGCCGTAGCCATGGTGGCCGAGCATGAACCCGCGCTTCACGTATCCACCGGCGCTCATGCGCTCCAGCACCACGGGGGCCATCCCGCGTCGGCCCAGAAGGCGCGCGAGCGTCAACCCCACCAGCCCGCCGCCCGCGATCAGCACGCGCATGCCGGGCACCCTACCGGCGGACGCGCCTCAGGAGGGCGGCCGCGCGCGGGCTCAGGGCCCGTGTCGATCGAGCCGGACCCCACCCAGGAGGGCTCTGCGGTGCCCGCCCGCGCTCTCGGACGAGTGGCGGGCCCCGGCGCTCCGCGTGGGGCGCCGCGCCGCGCTCGGTCGCCGGAGGCGATACGCCCCGCCGGGGGTGCCCCCAGGTGGGCGCCGGGACCGCCGGCGCCCACCTGGCCCGTCACCGCCCGCCCGCGTGCAGGAAGGGGCCGCTGCCGCGGCCGGACGAGTCGTAGAGGCCGTAGTGGCCGAGCACGTCGGCCCACCAGTCCTCGCTCGTGTGCCAGCCGTCGGGGCGCTCGTCGGGCGGCGGCGGCGAGCCGGCCACCCGATCGGCGTCGATGCCCTCGGCCAGCGTGAGCGTGTCGGTCGCGTCGTCGATGTGCGTCACGAGCTCCGCGGGCACGTACCCGTAGCGCCGCCCCGTGCCGCTAGCCTTGATGCGGAGCCCGTGCGGCCGGACGCCCTCGACCCGCCCGACGACCTGCCCGCCGTCCGCCGTGCGCACCTCGTAGCCCACCAGCCGGAGCGGTAACCCGGTGATCGCCATCTCGCACCTCCGATGTCCGTGATGTCCGTCATCCGATGGTGCTCCGACCGCGCCCCCGCCGTACCCGGGGCGGTGCGGCGTGGCGGCCGTCGCGCAGCGCGAGACGCGGGTGCCGGCGGGCCCGCCGGGAGGCGCTGAGCGCGATGGCCGACCACCCGCCGCTGCGGCCGTTCCTGGAGGGGCGGATCGAGTTCGGCCAGGTGGGCGTGTTCGCCGGGCTGCCCGAGGCCCAGCTGGTCCAGCTGGAGCGGCGGCTGCCGGCGGTGCGCTGGACGCGGGGGTCGCCGCCGCCGGCGGGCCTGGTCCGCGACGACTGCCTGTTCGTCATCCGCGAGGGCCGGCTCGGGCTGCTCGAGACGCCGGCCGGGCACCCGGTGATGATCGCCCTGCTCGGGCGCGGCTCGCTGTACTCGACGCTCGGCCCGGCGCCCACGCCGGCGCTGCGGCTGTTCGACGACGACGCCTCCGTGTCGCCGATCCCGCGGCGGGCGGTCGCGGCCCTCGTGGCGCGGTATCCGCGCCTGGCGCTGAACCTGGCCGACGCGCTCACCGAGCGGGTCGCCATGCTGCGCGAGACGGTGGCCGCGCTCAGCGCCGTGCGCGTGGAGGACCGCCTGCGCGCCAGGCTCCACCAGCTCGTCGAGCGCCACGGTGTGGCCACGCCCGAGGGCGCCCGGCTGCACCTGGTGCTGACGCACGCCCAGTGGGGCGAGGTGGTCGGCGCCTCGCGGGAGGCGGTGAGCGCCTCGTTCGCCCGGCTCAGGGCCGAGGGGGCGGTGGTCACGGACGAGGACGGGGTCGTGATCCCGTGGGCGGCGTTCGCGCCCGCGGGCGCGACCGGGGACGAGCCGCGGGAGGGGGAGCGATGACGACCCCGCAGGCGGAGCGCCACCGGCGCTTCCTCGAGCTGCACGCGCGCCCGGAGGGCTTCGTGATGCCGAACGCCTGGGACGCGCTCTCCGCGCTGGTCCTCCGCGAGGCCGGCTTCGAGGCGCTCGGCACGTCGTCGGCGGCGCTGGCGGCGTCGCTCGGCCGCCCGGACGGGGTCGGCGCGGTGGGCCTGCTCGAGTAGCCGGTGCGGCGGGCGCAGGTCGGGGCAACGGCGGGCGCCCTCGTTGGACGCCGGTCTCGCCAGGAGGGCCGTCGTGGGTCGCTCCGCGAGCGGGCACGCCGGCCCACCGAGACGACCTGGACCGACCGCGCCCGCGCGCTCGGTCCGCCCTTCGGCCCCGGCACGCCCGGCGACGACCCCTCAGCGGCGGAAGGTGACCATCCTCGCCGCCACCTTCGTGTTGCCGCTCGCGTCCCTGACGACGACCTCCAGCCGCGCCCGCAGGACTCGTCGGCCGGCGAGCAGTCGGCGCGCCCACGGCTTCAGCCGCACGGCCGT
This sequence comes from Miltoncostaea marina, assembly GCF_018141525.1. Lineage (GTDB taxonomy): Bacteria > Actinomycetota > Thermoleophilia > Miltoncostaeales > Miltoncostaeaceae > Miltoncostaea > Miltoncostaea marina. The sequence goes on along the minus strand of NZ_CP064655.1, from coordinate 2,338,851 downwards.
GACCGCGCGTCGCGAGGCCGCCGCCATCGTGGTCGGCGCGGTACCGATGATCCGCGGCACGCCGAAGCGCCGCGCCGTCGTCGCCGGGAGCGTCAGGCGTGCGGCGACGGCGGCATCCTCGCTGCTCGTGACCCGGACCGGTAGGCCGCCCGTCCGCAGGGCGCCGAGGGAGCGCCGGGCGGCGCTGAGGCGCACGCGGGGAGGATGCCGGTCGGGCGCCATCGACGCTGTGGCGCCGGGGAGGGCGGATGGGGCGGCCGGCCCCTGCGGGGGGCCGGCGACACGCTCCGGCGGCGGCGCGACGGGGCGCGGGGCGGGCGCGAAGCCGTCGAAGACGAACGACGCGACGTCGTCCCGAGCGGGCCCGGAGACCGCGAAGGCGACCGTCGGTCCGACGCACCTGAGGTCGAGGCCCTCCAGCGCCGGCGTGGCGGGGATGGAGAAGGTGATCGTGCGGCGGTCGTCGCTGAGGGTTCCCGGCCCCTGCGCGACGATGTCGTAGGAGCCGAGCCGGACGTTGCCCGTCGCGAGGAAATCCCACCAGCCGCGCTGGTAGTCCGAGTAGATGTCCAGCTCGACAAGCGGCCTGGCGGGTCCGGCCGCGAGCGGATCCCACGGAACCGCCGGGGCCGCGCACGTCCCGTCGGCACCCATCGGCCCGAATCCCATGTCGACGTCCCTGTTGATCCACGGCGAGAGGGGGTTGTGGAGCTCGAGCGTGACCCCGATCGCCCCGGTCTCGGGGTCGTAGCTCGCGCCGAGGCTCCGGACGTCCGCCGGTTGGACCTCGGGGAGATCGGGGGGCGGGGGGACGTCCAGCGGGTCCCCGACCGCGCCGCTGCGCGGCGCGCCGGCCGCCGCGCCGGCCAACGAGAGGGCCGCCGCGGCGACGCCGACCGCCGCGGCGGCCCGCAGCGCGGTCGATCGGCCGGCGCGCACGGCTCCGCCGGTCGTGGCGGTATCAGGCCCCGCGCCGGACCGGGCCGGAACCTTCGGTGCTCGCGACATCGCGCCTCTCCTCGTGATCGCCGGCGCCCCTGCCGGACGGACCGACTCGGGCCTCGCCTCATTCAAGGCCGGACCCCTGCGACGCGACAACCGTGCATCCGCCCAGCATGCGGTAGGGGAATCCCCCCGCCCATCCGTCCAGGCCGGGCCGGCGAACGCGCGTCCGCCGTGGCCGCACTCGCAGCGTGGGGACCCCAGGCGGGCGCGGGCGCGCCGCTCGTCGTGAGCACCCGGCGTGGCCCGCTCGGGCGCGGGCGTCGTCGACGGGGTGCTACGTGGAGGTCACCGCCCACGAGCCGCGCGCGATGCGCGCCGCCCCGCGCCGACGGGCGAGAACTCCAGGAACGCGCCGGCGCGGCCGCTGTCCGGGGCGGATGCCGCACGCACCGTCGGGGTCGTCGGCGCGCGCCATGCGGAACACCCCCGGCCCGCCGAGCCCGTTCTCGAGCCGGCGGTACAGCACAGCACCCCCGGGGCCTGCCCGCGGGCGACGACCACGACCGCGGCTCGGGGGCCGTCAGGAGTTCGACGCTGATCGGAGCCTCGGCCACGGAGACGGCCGTCGCCACGCCCACCGCGTAGTGGCCGCGGAGCGTCATGCCCGAGGGCGGCGGGCCGGTCCGGACGAGCCCCGAGGGCCCCGCGGCGCTGGCGGCGCCGGCGACGCCCACGACCCGGTCGCGCCGCACCGCCGCGATCTGGCGTCGCAACGCGGCGTCGGCCCTCCTCAGCGACGCCACCTGCCGGGCGAGCGACGCGTTCGTCGGCGGCCGCGCCTGCTCCCCGGCGCCCGTGCCGCCGAGGGCGGGCACCGCCAGCGCGGCCGCGTCCGCGACCGCCCCCGCCCCGATCGGGACGGCCCGCCTCCGCACCCGAGCTGACGACGTCTCGGCCTCCTCCCGTCGACGACCACGACGCCATGGCCGCCGAGCCGGGGAGCGCTTCGGTGGACGACCGCAACGCGGCGGCGGGATCGCCGCGGGCGCAGGGCAGATCATTGCCTCCACAACGAACGCCTCGGACTGCGCTACCTTCGACTGCGTCCCGTCCGCGTCGCAAAGGCCGCCGTTGTCCGTCTCCTTCCCGCTCTCCGTGCTCGACCTCGCGCCCGTCGCGGACGGGCAGCCCGTGCGCGAGAGCCTCGAGGGCACGGTGCGCCTCGCGCGCAGGGCGGAGGAGCTCGGTTACCTGCGCGTCTGGTACGCGGAGCACCACAACTTCCCGTCGATCGCCTCGTCGGCGACCGCGGTGCTCATCGCCCACGTGGCCGCGCACACCGAGCGCATCCGCCTCGGCGCCGGCGGGATCATGCTGCCCAACCACTCGCCCCTGGTGATCGCGGAGCAGTTCGGCACGCTCGCGACGCTGCACCCGGGCCGGATCGACCTCGGTCTGGGCCGCGCGCCGGGCACCGACGGCGGCACGATGCTGGCGCTGCGGCGGGATCACCGCGCGGCGGACACCTTCCCCGAGGACGTCGCGGAGCTGCAGGGGTATCTGAGCGGCGAGACGCTGATCCCCGGCGTGCACGCGTACCCGGGCCGCGGCACGGAGGTGCCCCTCTACATCCTCGGCTCGTCCCTCTTCGGGGCGCAGCTCGCGGCGGTGATGGGCCTGCCGTACGCCTTCGCGTCGCACTTCGCGCCGGCGGCGCTGCGCGACGCGGTCGCGCTCTACCGGGAGCGCTTCCAGCCGTCCGCGCAGCTCGAGCGGCCGTACGTGATCGCGGCGATCAACGTCCTCGCCGCCGACACCGAGACCGAGGCCCTGCGCCAGCTCGAGGTGCGCCGCCGCGAGATCGCGCGGACCATCCTCAGCCCGCCCGGGCATCGGCTGAGCGACGACGAGATCGACCGGGCGTTGGCCTCGCCGCAGGGGCGGCACGTCGAGCAGATGTTCACCTACACCGCCCTCGGCGAGGCGGAGGCGGTGGCCGCCCGGCTCGCGGAGTTCCGCGCCCACGCCGACGCCGACGAGCTGATCACGGTGCACGGGGCCGACACGGTGGAGGGGCGCCTGCGCTCGCTGGAGCTCGTCGCCGAGACGGCGGGCGTCGCCGCCGCCTGAGCCGCGGCGCCCGCGTGGCGCCGGACGTGCGCTGGCGGCGACGCCCGCGGGGCGCGCGATCGCAGCAGGACCCCATGGTGCGCGGCGGTCGGGGGGCGTGCCCGTGGCGCCACGGCGCCCGGCGATGCCCGGCCCCTCGCCCGGCCGCCGCAGCCGGCCCGGCCGCCGCCGCCGCGCTCACGCCCGTGCGCAGCGCACGCGGATGATCCGCGTGCCGCGGACCTCCTCGACGCGCAGCGTCCATCCCTCCGTCTCGACCACGTCGTCCACCTCGGCGGGCCGGCCCAGTCGGGAGAAGATCAGCCCCCCGATGCTGGTGACCCCCGCCGCCCGCAGCTCGACGCCGCGCTCGGCGAGGTCCGCCAGCGAGACGTGGCCGCGCGCGATGACCGCGCCGTCGGGCGTGTCCACGATGTCCGGCTCGGGGTCGCGCTCGTCGTGGATCTCGCCGACGATCTCCTCGAGGACGTCCTCGAGGGTGACGACGCCGGCCAGCTCGCCGTACTCGTCCAGCACCACGGCGAGCGACGCGCGCGCCTGGCGCATGCCGGCCAGCAGCACGTCGAGCGGCTGCGACTCCGGCACGAGGTGGACGGGCCCGGCCAGCTCGCCGACCGGCGTGTCCGGCGACTCGACGTACCCCCGGCTGAGGGCGCTGACGTGGATGAGGCCCTCCGGCTGTCCCGTCGGCCCGACCACGGGGAAGCGGCTGTGGGGGCTGCCGAGCAGGCCGAGGAGCGCCTCGCCGGCCGGCGCGGCCGCGGGGATCGTCACGACCGAGGGCGCCGGGCTCATGACCTGCTGCGCGCTCGTCTCGTGCAGCTCGAGGACGCCCTCGATCATCCCGGCCTCCTCGGGATCGAGCGTGCCGCCGCGCTCGCTGTCCTCCACCAGGCGCTGGAGGTCCTCGCCGGTGAGCGCCATCTCGTGCTCCGACGCGGGCTCGATGCCGAACAGCCGCACCAGCCGCACGCCGGCGCCGTTCAGCACCGCGATCACCGGGGCGAAGAGCAGGCGGAAGACCTCGAGGGGGACGGCCAGCCGCAGCGCGGTCGCCTCGGATCGCTGGATCGCGAGGGTCTTCGGCGCGAGCTCGCCCACCACCACGTGCAGCACGGTGATGACGGTGAACGCGATCACCCCGGCCGCCACGACCCCGGCGGCCTCGCCGAGCCCGACCGCCTCGACGACCGGCTCCAGGACGCCGGCGACCGCCGGCTTGCCGAGCCAGCCCAGGCCGAGCGCGGTCACCGTGATGCCGAGCTGGCAGGCCGCCAGGTACCGGTCGATCTCGTTGGACTGGCGGAGGGCCAGCGTGGCGCTGCGCGAGCCGCCCGCCGCGACGGCCTCCAGGCGCACGGCGCGCGCCCGGGCGAGGGCGAACTCGGCCGCGACGAAGAACCCCGTCGCCAGGATGAGGAGGACGACGGCCGAGAGGCCGAGGACGGTGCCGGTCATTCGGGTGCGCTCCTGTGGAGGTGTCGCGCCGGTGTGCGCGGGCGGCGCCCCCGCGGCCGCCGCCGCCGGTCGCGCCCGCACAGTACGCGCCGGGGGGCGCCCCGGTCGCGGGGGCGACGGCGGCCCCGACCGGTCGTGCACTCGCCGCCGGATGGCCACGCGACCGCGACGGCAGGCGGCGTCCGGCCTGCTCGTGGATCGCTGCGAGCTCGCGATGGCCGACGGCCACCTGGCCGAGGGCATGGCGGAGGCACCGGCGAGCTCCAGCCTCGTCGCGCGTCGCCTGCCGGCCGGCCGGCTGGGGGTTCCTCGTCACGGCCGGCCTCGAGGAGGCGCTGGTCCACCTCGACGGCCTCCGCTTCGGCCCCGACGACCTGGCGTTCCTCGAGGGGACGGGGCTCCTCGGCCGGGCGCTGCTGGAGCGGCCGGAGCGGTTCCGGTTCGCCTGCGACCTCCGCACGGTGCCGGAGGCGACGCCCGTCCTGGCCGGCAAGCCCGTCGCGCCGGACGGCCGCGGCACGCTCACGCCGTCCGCCGGCACGGCGACCTCGTCCTGCGGCGAGCAGGTGTGGCGCCCGTCGGGCGGGCCCGCGGACGGCCGTCACCTGCTGACGCGGCCGACGAGCCGGGCCCGCCGGGCGCGCGGGCGCTGGGGCGCCGAGCGCGCGCGACTGCCGCCGGCCGCGCGCTCCCCGGACGCCGTCGCAGGCGCCCCCGTCGTGAGCGAGGCCCTTCGCGTCCCGCGCGACGAGCTCGCCCGCCGCCTGGGCCGGCCTCAGGCGGCTGAGCGGCCCGCCGACGCCCTCACCACGCGTCGGAGGGCCCGAGCAGCCCGTAGTGGCCGTCGTAGCGGCGGTACGCGACCATCAGCCGGTCCCGCTCCGCATCGACGAACGCCACGAACGGCGTCGCGCTCTCGTCCAGCACGGTCAGGGCGTCGCTCAGGGGCAGCCGCCGCGCCGGCGCGACGACCAGCTCCGCGGGCTCGCCGGCCGGCCCGCGACCGGCCTCCGGCTCCGGGCTCAGCAGCCCCAGCTCGCCGCCCTCCGTGCGGTGGATCACGCAGTCGGCGCCGGTCGCGGCGTCCGTGAAGAGGTGGAAGTCGTGGTCGAGCAGGACCATCTCGTCCGCCGCCTCCTCGGGCGTGATCCGCGCGATGGCGAAGCTCTTGCGCCGCACCAGCCGGCGGTCCGCCACCGGGCGGGGGAACCAGCCGGGGCGCTCCGCGGGCGGGTCGCCGTGCCGCCAGCTCGCCTGCGCCGCGACGCCCGCCCGGCGCGCGCGATCGCGGCGCCGCTCGGCCAGCCGCCGGATGCTGCGGCCCACCCGGTCGGCGAGCCGGTCGATCGCCTGGTCCAGCGTCGGGCAGGCGACGTGCGCGCGCACCAGCCGCCCGCCCACCTCGACGGTCGCCTTGGCGACGGCCGGGCGCTCCAGCGCGGGATCGCCGTCGAGGCCGAGATCGAGGCGCAGCAGCCGCGCCGGCCGCGGGGCGGGCGCGCAGGCCGCGCGCAGCTTGGCCACGGCGCGCTCCCGGTGGCGCTCCTCGGCGGCGCCGCGCAGCCGTACGCGGGGCTCGGTGGTGGGGGGCTGTGTCGCGTCCATCGTGTCCTCGCCGCTGGTTGCAGCACCGACCATCCCGCACGACCGCGGGCGTCGCATCCGGTGCCCGACCATGCGCGCCTTCGGGCGACTACGGAGACGGGCCCGCCCCGGGCGTCGCGGCCCCCGCGGGGCTCCGCGGGGGCCGCGACTCGTCGCCGCATCCGCCGGCGCGGGCCTTCTCGGCGCTCGCGGCGCCGACGGGCGCGCCCGGCGCCGCCGCGAGCGAGGCGCGGAGGGCGCCGGCCCGCCTGACGCCCCCGGGATCGGGGGAGACGACCGCGACAGAGCCCCCGGCCGTCAGCGCCGCGAGGTGGGCCGTGAGCGGTGGGCGGGCCTCCAGGTGCTCGGTGCGCCAGCAAACGGCGTGCGGCCGGGGTGTGGACGTCCATCGCCACGACCGCGTCGACGACGACCGCCTCGACGGAGCGGGTGGTGACCGGTTCGCGCGACCTCGCGCGCCGCTCCTCGCGGGCGCAGCAGAGGTGGGGCACCACCGCGGTCAGGGAGGCCACGCCGGCGTCGCGCAGCGCGCCGCAGGAGACCCGCCCGCCAGGGCGCCGATCCCGGTCCGCATCGCGCCCCCGCACGAACGCGAGCGCCGCCGCCGTGTGCTCGCCGTCCTCGAACGACCGCTCCTCGTGCGGCTCCGGCCGCAGACCGCGGGCGCCGGCCAGGCGCGCCGAGCAGGTCCGCGCCGTGCGGCGCGAACAGCGCGGGGGCGGCCGGCGCCCGCGCGCTCATGCCGGCGGCCGCTCCTGCGCCGCCCCGGGCAGGCGGCGCAGGAACCAGTCGCGCGCCAGCTCGCCCACGCGCTCGAGCGCGCCAGGCTCCTGGAACAGGTGGGTCGCCCCGTGCACCAGCCGCATCTGCGATTCGGCCCCGAGGCGGTCGAGCGCCGACTCGTTGAGCGGGATCACCTGCCGGTCGTCGCCGCCGACGATCAGCAGGACGGGCGCCACGACCCGCTCCAGGGCGGCGCCCGCGAGGTCGGGCCGGCCCCCCCGCGAGACCACCGCGCCGACCGCCAGAGGGCGCGCCGCGGCGGCGACGAGCGCCGCCGCCGCGCCGGTGCTCGCGCCGAACAGCCCCACCGGCAGCCGGGCCGTCGCCGCCTGCGACGGCAGCCAGTCGATCGCGTCGACCAGCCGCCGCGCCAGCAGCGCGATGTCGAAGCGGTGCTCGCGGGTGCCCACGTCCACCCGCTCCTCCGCGGGCGTGAGCAGGTCGAGCAGCAGCGTGGCGAGGCCGGCCGCCTGCAGCGTCGCCGCCACGCGCCGGTTGCGCCCGCTCCGCCGGCTGCTGCCGGAGCCGTGCGCGAACACGACGACCCCGCGCGCGCCGTCCGGGACCACGAGGTCCGCGTCGACGTGCTCCGCCGCGGTCGGGATCCGGACCGCCCGCTCGGCCGGTCCGTCCATCCCGGCGCGGCCGCCGGGGCGCGCCGGGCCGCGCGATCTCACCCGGGCACCTCCTCCGCTGTGGCGATCGGCCCCCGCCGGGCCCCGGTCCCAGTCCCGCACGCGCGGGACGGGCCGCCATCCGGGCGCGGCCGCACCGGGCGTGCGGCCTTCCCGACGGCCCGACCGCCGGCGCGGGCTCCTCGCGCCGCCGGGCGCGCGGGGTGCACGTGGCCGCGGTGGTCTAAGCTGCCGATGGCACGGCCCGTTCGTCTAGCGGTCTAGGACGCCGCCCTCTCACGGCGGTAGCAGGGGTTCAAATCCCCTACGGGCTACTTCTCGCCGCCGGCGAGGCCCCGGACGAGGGCGCGCTCGTAGTTGCGCCGCATGAGCGCGATGACGTCATCGACGTCCGCCTCGGACGCGATGCGGCGCTGCGCCCACCCGGGGCGGCCGGGCGTGACCGGGTGGTGATCGATGCGCCCCGCGTCGAAGAGGCGGCGCCACTCGGCCGTGGGGAACGCGAAGTGGGCGACCCGGTCGCCGTGCAGGTGGCCGATCTCGCGCCCGCCGACGCGGAAGGACAGCTCCCCGCGCGAGCCGTCGGCGGCCGTCACGCCCGGCCACGCGGTCACCTCGCGGGTGATCCGTGCCGCCGGGCGCCCCGTGGTCGTCGTCGCCATGTCGCCCCTCCCGTCCGATCGCCGTGCCGGCAGGCTCGCACTTCGAGTGCACTTGAAGTCGAGCCCGGCGGGCGCGGGGCGGCCGCGGGCGGTTCTGTCAGGTTCGCGTCGCGAATACGCCGCCAAGGAGCCTCAAGGGGTGCTCTGAACGCACCGATCGTCGCGGGGATGCTGCTCCGGGTCGTCCTCATCGTCGTGTCCGTCATCGCCGCGCTCGCAGTGCCGGCGACGCCCGGCGCGACGGCGGCCGGGCCCTGGTCCGGCGGCCACCACGCCGACCGGGGCGGCCAGGAGGTGCGCGGGGGGTGGGGCGATGATCGCGGTGCTCGCGGGGGGCGGGCCGGCGGCGAGGAGGCGCGCGGGGGATGGAGCCGCGCCCCGCGGGCCCACCGCCCCGGCCACGGGCGGGCGGATGACGGCCGGTCGCGGGCATGGGGGCGCTCCTTGCACGCCCGGGGCGCCCGCTCGGCGCGCTCCCGCGGCGACCACCCCTCCGCATCGCGTGGCGGCCGGTCGTCGCGGCCACGGTCGGATGAGCGCTCAGGCGGGCGCCGATCCCCGGCCGCGCGCGCGTCCCGGCAGGCGGGACGCCGCGCCGCGGCGGATGGCCGGCGTCCCGCCTGGGGCGGGACGGGCACCCCGGCCGCGGGCGCCGCTCGCGGGCGGGCGGGCCCGGGGTCGCCGCCCAGCCGGCGGCCGCGGCGCGCGAGGCGCGACGGGTCGCGATCGCCCGACGCGGGCGGCCGCGGCGCGGCGGGCCGTCGCCGTCACGCGACGCGCCGCCGCCCAGCGGCGCGCGCGGGCACAGCGGCGCGCGGGCTCGCCGCCCGCGCGGTGCGCCCGCCCGCCCGGCCCGCCCCTGCACCCGTCGCGGCGGCGCCCGCGGCGCCGGCCGTGCCCGCGGCGCCCGCGGCGCCCGCGCGGCCGTCCGCCGCGCGGGCGCGCGCCCCCGGGGGCCGGTCGACCCGGCCGCGCCCCGTCGTGGTGCGGGCGGCGACGCGGGTGGTGGAGCGGGCGGCAGAGGTGGGCCGGTCGCCGTGGCTCATCGGCGGCGTGATCGCCGCCGCCGTGCTCTACCTGGCCGGCCAGCGGGCCCTCGACCGGGGCCACCAGCTCGCGAGCGCCGGGCGCGGCGACGACCCGGACGACCAGCTCATCGACCTCTGACCCGGAAGCGCCCGAGCACCGGGCGCCGGCGCATGGAGGCCGCCTGCTCCTCGAGCTCGGCGGCGACCGCCGCGGGGGTGGGGCGATCGGCCGGGAGTGGTTCCATGCAGGCCATCACCAGCGACGCGACCCGGGTCGGGACGGACGACGGGAGCGGCTCAGGCGGGCCGGCGAGCTGGGCGAACGGGCCGTCCCGGCGGCGGGGCGCCTCGAAGGCCGGCCGGCCGGCGGCCGCGTGGTAGAGCGTCGCGCCCATGCCCCAGACGTCCGTAGCGGTCGTGAGCGGCCCGCGCTCGCCGGGCTCGAGCTGCTCGGGGGACATGTAGGCGACGGTGCCGAGCCGCGCCGTCACGCCGGGCAGGTCCGTCACCTCGCGGGCGATGCTGAGGTCGATGAGCCGCGCGGGCGCGGCCATGATGACGTTGGCCGGCTTCACGTCGAGGTGGGCCACGCCCTCCGCCGCCATGTAGTGCAGGGCCGCGGCGAGCTGCGCGCCGAGCGGGACGAGCTGCTCAGGCTCGAGGCGGCCGTGGCGGCGGACGAGTCGCGACAGCCGCGGGCCCTCCAGGTGCTCCAGCACGACGTGCGGCCGCGGCCCCTCCAGGTCGGCCTCCAGGCCGCGCACGATGACCGGGTGGCGCAGGCGCTCGAGCAGCCCGGCCTCGGCGGCCAGCCGTCGCAGCGAGTGCCCGTCGGCAGCGAGGTGCGGCCGGACGAGCTTCACGACCACGAGCGCCAGGCGGCGCTCGTCCCAGGCGAGGTAGGTCTCGAAGCGCTCGCCGGTGCCGAGCCGGCGGATGGCCGTGCGGCCGGGCAGGACCTCGTCGCCGGGCTCGAGCGCCCACCGGCGCCCCTGGGCCTCCGGGATCACCGGCGGGCGTCGGCGGGGACGCTAGTCGCGGCTCGTGGCGTCGGCGGAGCGGTCGCGCGAGCGCGACACGTCGGCCGTGTCGTGGTCGCGGCTGCCGTCACGGGAGAAGTCGACCGAGTTCGAGCGGTCCCGGGTGTCGTGGTTGCCCGAGCGGTCACGCGACAGGTCGAGCGAGCGCGAGACGTCGGCCACCCTGGGGTCGTCGCCCGTGCGGTCGGCTGAGCGGTCGCGGGAGGCGGAGCGGTCGCGCGTGGTCGCGTCGCGCGAGCGGTCGCGCGAGGCGGAGCGGTCGCGGGTGGTCACGTCGCCGGAGCGGTCGCGCGAGCGCGAGACCGATCGCGACTCGCCGCCCGTCCGCGTGCCGGTGTCGCCGCTGTCATCGTCGTCATCGCCCATCTCGACCATGGCGACGTCGTCGTCCGGCTTCAGGGCGAGGTGGTCGTCGGCGCGCGCGGAGCCGCCGATCGCCGCCGCGGCCATCGCGACGCTCGACGCCAGCACCACGAGCGCGAGGCCGAGGAACGCGCTGCGGATGAACCTGTCCATGCGGTGCCCCCTCTCCGGGCCGGTGCCGGTGCGTGCGCAATCGTACGGCCGCGAACCCCGCGGCGCCCAGCCGGGCGGGCGGGGCGGCGCGGCGCCGGACTACGGTGGTCGGCGCACGGCAACCCCGACGGGGAGTGGACATGGTCCCGCAGGCGGTCCCCACCGCGCGACCGGCCGTCTGGACGATGGGCCACGGCACGCGGCCGCTCGAGGAGCTGGTCGCCACCCTCCGCGACGCCGGCGTGCGGACGCTCGTCGACGTGCGGCGCTTCCCCGGCTCGCGGCGCAACCCGCAGTTCGGCCAGGAGGCCCTCGCGGCGGGGCTCGCGGAGGCGGGGATCGCCTACCGCCACGCCGTGGAGCTCGGCGGCCGCCGCGCCGGCGAGCCGGGCGAGGAGCGGTTCGGCTGCATCCGGGTGGCCGCGTTCCGCAGCTACGCGGCCCGCATGGGCACCGAGGCCTGGCAGGCGGCGCTCGCCGCCGCGCTGGCCGAGCCGGCGCCCTGCCTGATGTGCTCGGAGACCCTCTGGTGGCGCTGCCACCGGCGCCTGATCGCCGAGCTGCTGCACGCGCGCGGCGAGCGCGTGGTGCACCTGCTGGGCCCGGGCTCGAGCCGCGAGCACGTCCCGCTGGCGGAGGCCGAGTCGCGGGACGGGCGGCTCCACCTGTGTGGCAGCCTGGTCGCGTGAGCGCACGGCGGCGGGCGGCCGCGTAGGATTGAGGGGTTGCCCCGCTCGCGAGCGCGTCCGGGCGACGTTCGGAGAGCACCGTCGACGATGGATTCCCGGCTCTCGCATCACCGACAGAGTTCTGGAGGCAGTGTGGCGCGCGCGATCGTCGGAAACCTGACGCCCGGGGTCAACGGGCACCCGCTCCACGACATCCTCGAGCCGGTCTGGCAGGACGTGCTCCGGCGCAACCCGGCCGAGGCCGAGTTCCACCAGGCGGTACGCGAGGTGCTCGAGTCGCTCGGGCCCGTGGTGGCCAAGCACCCGCACTACGTTGAGGCGGCGATCATCGAGCGCCTCTGCGAGCCGGAGCGCCAGGTGGTGTTCCGCGTGCCGTGGCACGACGACCGCGGGCGCGTGCGCATCAACCGCGGCTTCCGGGTGCAGTTCAACAGCGCGCTCGGGCCCTACAAGGGCGGCATCCGCTTCCACCCGTCGGTGAACCTCGGGATCATCAAGTTCCTGGGCTTCGAGCAGATCTTCAAGAACGCGCTCACCGGCATGCCGATCGGCGGCGGCAAGGGCGGCGCCGACTTCGATCCGAAGGGCTGCTCCGACAACGAGATCATGCGCTTCTGCCAGTCGTTCATGACGGAGCTGCACCGCCACCTCGGCGAGTACACCGACGTGCCGGCCGGCGACACCGGCGTCGGCGAGCGCGAGATCGGCTACCTCTTCGGCCAGTACAAGCGCATGACCAACCGGTACGAGTCGAGCGTGCTGACCGGCAAGGGGCTCGGCATCGGCGGCGCCCGCGTGCGCCGCGAGGCCACCGGCTACGGCACGGCGATCTTCGTCCAGGAGATGCTGAAGGAGCGCGGCATGTCGCTCGACGGCCGCCGCGTCGTCGTCTCCGGCTCCGGCAACGTCGCGCTCTACGCCATCCAGAAGGTCGCCGCCTTCGGCGGGATCACGGTCGCCTGCTCGGACTCCGACGGCGTCGTGATCGACGAGAAGGGCATCGACTTCGACCTGCTGCGGGAGATCAAGGAGATCGAGCGCGGCCGGGTGGCCGACTACGCCGCCCGCCGGCCGGGCGCCCGCCACATCCCCGGCGGCGCGATCTGGGACGTGCCGTGCGAGGTGGCGATCCCCTGCGCCACCCAGAACGAGCTCACCCACCACGACGCGACCACCCTGGTCGCCAACGGCTGCCTGGCGGTCGCCGAGGGCGCCAACATGCCGACCACGCCGGAGGCCGTGCGCGCCTTCGCCGAGGCCGGGGTGCTGTTCGCGCCGGGCAAGGCCGCCAACGCGGGCGGCGTCGCCACCTCGGCGCTCGAGATGCAGCAGAACGCCTCGCGCGACTCGTGGACGTTCGAGCACAGCGAGGAGAAGCTCACCGAGATCATGCGCGACATCCACCGCCGCTGCGCCGAGACGGCGGAGACCTACGGGGCGCCCGGCAACTACGTGGCCGGCGCGAACATCGCCGGCTTCATCCAGGTCGCCGACGCCATGCTGGCGCTGGGCCTGGTCTAGGCGTCCGCCGCCCCCCGGCCCGCGCGCGGGCCGGGGGGCGGGGCGACCCCGGTCAGGGGGCGCCGACCGCGGTGACGACGACCGGCGCGTCGCTGTTCGGCAGGCGCACCTCGTCGCCGGGCACGCGCCCGAGCAGGGCGCGCCCGAGCGGGCTCTCCACCGACAGCCGCCCGTGCGCCGGGTCGGCCTCGATCGGGCTCACGAGCACGTACTCGCGCTCCGTGCCGTCGGCGCGCCGCACGCCGACGCGGTGGCCGGGGGCCACGGCGTCGCCGTCCAGATCGGCCGCGTCGATGATGCGGGCCACGCGGAGCTGGTCCTCGAGGCGCGCGATGCGCGCCTCGATGCGCGACTGCTCCCAGCGGGCGGCGCCGACCTCCGGGCCGCCCTCGCCGTCGCCCTGCTCGCACGCCGCCTGCACGCGCCGCAGGGAGGCGGGCCGGGCCACGTCGACGAGCTCGGCGAGCTCGGCGCGCAGCAGGTCGGCGCCCTCGCGGGTCAGGACGATCTCGAGGGGACGCTGTCTGGTCGCCACCGGCACCTCCGAGGATGCGGGCATGGGTGGAAGCGGCGGCCGCCGGAGGACCGTCGCGGCGGCCGCCTGCCTCCATCCTCGGCCGCCCGGCCTCAACGGGACGTCAAGGGCACCCCGGCCGGCGTCAACGACCCGTGAACGCCGGCTCCCGCGGCCCGGCCCGCCGGATGGCGGCCATCTCCTCCAGCGCCTGGCCCGCGCCGCGGGCGACCGCCTCCAGCGGCTGCTCGGCCAGGTGCACCGGGATGTGCAGCTCGGCCCGCAGCCGGTCGGTCAGCCCGGCGAGCAGGGAGCCGCCGCCCGTGAGCATCACCCCCTGGTCCATCACGTCGACGGCGAGCTCGGGCGGCGTGCGCTCAAGCGAGCTGCGGATGGCCGCCACGATCCGGTCGAGCGGCTCGGCGATCGCCTCGGCCACCTCCTCGGCGTCCACGACGACCGTCCGCGGCAGCCCGGTGAGCAGCGACCGGCCCCGCACCTCGGCCTGGCGGTCGCCGCCGCCGGTGGCGTCGCCCAGCTCCACCTTGAGCTCCTCGGCCGTGGTCAGGCCGACGGCCAGCTTGTGGCGCCGCTGCAGGTGGGCCTGGATGGCGCCGTCGAGGTGGCGGCCGCCGATGCGGACCGACTCGGCCTCCACGATGCCGCCCAGCGAGACGACCGCGATCTCGCTCGTGCCGCCGCCGATGTCCACCACCATGCTGCCGGTCGGCTCGGCGACCGGCAGGCCGCTGCCGATCGCGGCGGCCAGCGGCTCCTCCATCACGTAGGCCTCCCGCGCCCCGGCGCCGCGGACCGCCTCCTCCAGCGCGCGCCGCTCGACCGCGGTCACGCCGAGCGGCGCGCACACGACCACGTCGACCTGGCCCATCAGGCGCCGGCGCACGGTGCGGTCGAGCGCCTGGCGCAGCAGCATGGCGGTCGCCTCGAAGTCGCTGATCACCCCCTCGCGCAGCGGCTCGACCACCTCGATGCGCGACGGCGTGCGCCCGAGCATGCGGCGCGCCTCGTGCCCGGCGGCCAGCAGGCGGTCGTCCTCGACGTCGATCGCCACGACCGACGGCTCGGCGAGCAGCAGGCCGTGCCCGCGGCCCCAGACGAGGGTGTTGGACGTCCCGAGGTCGACGGCGACCTCGCGGCGTGCGAAGACGGTGTGCATGGCGATCCTGTCCACGATAGGCGGGCCGGACCGTCGAAAGGGCCCGCGTTGACGGCATGTTGACGGCGCCGGGGCGGCTGTTGAGGCCGCCGTGAGGGGGCCTGGCCTACCATGGACGCCATGGCGACCATCCCCGCAGTGGGCCCGCCGGGGGCCGGCCCCGGCCCGGCGGCCGACGCCGCCCTGGACCGGGTGCGCCGGCTGGAGCTGCTGCTCGGGGCCGTCGAGGCGCTCGAGGCGCCCGAGGCGCTGGCCGACCGGCTCGCCCGGGTGCTGCGCCTGGCGACCGGCGCGGGCCTGTGCACGGCGTGCGGCGTGGTGCGCGACGGCGCGGGCGCGCGGTCGGCCGCGGCGCCGCTCGACGCGGCCACGACGGCGCGCGCCGAGGCGCTGGCCGAGCGCGCCGCCCGCGAGGGGCGCGAGGAGCGCGAGCCGGCCGGCGGCTGGGAGCTCGTCGCGCTCCCGCTGGGCGCGGAGGGCCGCGTGGAGGGGGCGCTGTGGCTCGCCGCCCGCCCGTCCGCGCCGGTCGACGGCGCGCTCGCCCGGGCGCTCGCCGAGCGCATCGCGCGCGGCGTCGCGGCCGAGCGGCGACGCCAGGAACAGCTCGAGCAGGCCCGCGAGCTGCGGCGCACCGACGCGCTGCGCACGGCGCTGCTGCGCGGCGTCACGCACGAGCTGCGCAGCCCGCTGGCCGGCATCGCCAACGTCGCCGACGCCCTGCACGTGGTCGAGGACCCGCGCGAGCGGGCCGAGATGCTCCACGCCGTCACCCGCGAGACCCAGCGCCTGGAGCGCGTCGTCACCAACCTGCTCGACCTGTCCCGGCTGGAGGGCGGCGTGCTGGCCGCCCGCACGGAGTGGTGCGTGCCGGAGGAGCTCGCCGGCGCGGGCCTGCAGGCGGCCGCGACCTTCCTCGACGGCGTCGAGGTGCAGACCGACATCGCGCCGGACGCGCCGCTGGTGCGGGCCGACCCGGTCCTGACCGAGCGGATCATGGTCAACCTGCTGCACAACGCGGTGCGCCACGGCGCGCCGCCGGTGCGCGTCGCCTGCCGCGTCGCGGACGGCGGCCTCGCCCTCGGCGTGGACGACGCCGGTCCCGGCGTGCACCCCGACGTGCTGCCCGTGGTCTTCGAGCCGTTCGTGCACCGCGAGGGCGTGGGCCTGGGCCTGGGCCTGCCGCTGTGCAAGCGTCTGGCCGAGGCGCAGGGCGCACGCCTCGAGCACCGGCCGGGGCCGCGCGGCGGCGCCCTCTTCCGCCTGGTCTTCGCGCTGGAGCCGTCGCCGGAGGTGGAGGGGTGAGCGGCAACGGGCGCTCCGTGCTCGTCGTCGACGACGAGCCGCTCATCCTGCGCGGCCTCACCGCGAGCCTCGGCGCCGCCGGCTACGCCGTGACCACCGCGACCGACGCCGCGTCGGCCCTCGAGTCCGCGGCGCTCCGCCATCCGGCGGCCGTGGTGCTCGACCTGCGCCTGCCGGACATGGACGGCGTGGAGGTCTGCAGGCGGCTGCGCCAGTGGAGCGACGTGCCGGTGATCGTGGTCTCGGCCATGGACTCCGAGCTGCAGAAGATCGCCGCCCTCGACGCCGGCGCCGACGACTACGTCACCAAGCCGTACTCGGCCGGCGAGCTGCTCGCGCGCCTGCGCGCCGCGCTGCGCCGCGCGAGCGAGTCCGTGGAGGGGGCGAGCCGGGTCGCGTTCGGCGACGTGGTGGTCGACCTCGCGCTCCAGCAGGTGCTGCGCGACGGCCGCCTCGTGCACCTCACGCCGACCGAGTACCAGCTCGTCGCCACGCTCGCGCGCCACCCGGGCAAGGTGCTGACCCACGCGATGCTGCTGCGCTCCGTGTGGGGGGTCGCCTACCAGGGCGAGACGCACTACCTGCGCGTGTACATGGCGCGGCTGCGCCGCAAGCTCGAGGTCGACCCGTCCCGGCCGCGCCACCTGCTCACCCAGTCGGGCGTGGGGTACCGGCTGGTCATCGACGAGCCGGGCGGGTAGCCGCCCCACCCGCGCCGGCGGTCGCGGTGCGTTCCCTGATCTGGATCATGGAGGCGTCCCGCGGGGGCTCCTAGCGTGATCGATGGGCCGGATGGGCCGGTCCACGACACCCGGGAGGGGCGCCATGTCCACCACCTCACAGAGCACCAGGACCGTGCTGCGCAGCGACGAGTTCACGTGCCCCTCGTGCGTCGGGCGGATCGAGGGGCGGCTGCGCGCGCTCGAGGGCGTCACGGCCGCGCGCGTGCGCTTCGCGTCCGGCCGGGTCGAGGTCGACCACGATCCGCGCCGCGTGAGCGCGGACGACCTCGTGGCGGCCGTGCGCGCGGCCGGCTACCGCGCCGTCGCGGGCAGCCGCTGATGCGCCCGGCGATCGCACGGGCGCTCCGGCCCGCCGCGCGCCGGTGGACGGTCACCGCGGCCTCGGCCGCGCTGATCGTCGCGGCACTGGCGGCGGGCGCCGCCGACCGGCGCACGGCGTGGGCGTCGCTCATGCTCGCGGCCACGGCCGTCGCGGGGGCGGGCATCGCCCTGCGGGCCGCCCGGGCGCTGCGCCACCGGATCATCGGCATCGAGCTGCTCGTCACCGTCGCCGTGGCCGGCGCGGTGGCGATCGGCGAGCTCTGGGAGGCCGCCGCGGTGACCGTCCTCTTCACGGCCGGCGCCGCGCTCGAGGGCCTCACGCTCACGCGCACCCGCGGCGCGCTGCGCGAGCTGCTCGCCCTGGCGCCGGTCACGGCGACCGTCGTCCGCGACGGGCGCCAGGTCGTCGTCGACCCGCGCGAGGTCGCCCTGGGCGAGCGGGTGATCGTCAAGCCCGGCGGCACGGTGCCGGTCGACGGCGTGGTGGCCGGGGGCGCGGCCGCGCTCGACGAGCGCAGCCTGACGGGCGAGTCGATGCCCCGCGACGTGGGCGAGGGCGACCGCGTGCTCGCCGGCAGCGTGGTGTCGGACGGGTGGGTGACGCTCGAGGCCTCCGGCGTCGGCGACGACACGGCGCTGGCGCGCATGATCCGCCGCGTCGAGGAGGCACAGGACGCCACGGCGCCCGCGCAGCGGCTGATGGAGCGCTTCGCCGCCCGCTACACCCCCGCGGTGGTGGCGGCGGCGGGCGTCGCGTGGGCCCTGAGCGGCGACGTGAGGCTCGCGCTGACGCTCCTGGTCATCTCGTGCCCCGGCGCGCTCGTCATCTCCATGCCGGTCTCCGTGGTCGCCGGCATCGGGCACGCCGCCCGCCGCGGCATCCTGATCAAGGGCGGCGAGCACCTGGAGACGGCGGCCCGCATCGACGCGGTGGCGCTCGACAAGACGGGCACCCTGACGCGGGGCCGGCCCGAGGTCGCCGCGGTCGTCCCGGCCGACCCGGCGGTCACGCCCGCGACGGTGCTCGGCTGGGCCGCCGCGGTCGAGGCCGGCTCGGAGCACCCCCTCGCGGCGGCGATCGTGGCGGCCGCCACGGCGGCCGGGGTCCCCGTGCCCGCCGAGGCCGCGGGGTTCGCGTCGCGGCCGGGCCTCGGCGTCGAGGGCGACGTCGACGGCGCGCCGGTCGCCGTCGGCACCCTGCGGCTGATGGACCGGCTGGGGATCGCGGTGCCCCCCGCGATGCTCGACGAGCTCGGCCGCCTCGCCGACGGGGGCGCCACCGCGGTGCTCGTCGCGCGCGAGGGCCGCGTCGCGGGCGTGCTCGCGATGCGCGACGAGCTGCGCCCCGACGCCGTCGCGGCGGTCGCGGCCCTTCGCGCGGCGGGCATCCGCCGCATCGCGATGCTGACGGGGGACGCCGAGCCGGTGGCGCGGGCCGTCGCGGCCCGGGTGGGGATCGACGAGGTGCGGGCCGGCCTCCTGCCCGAGGACAAGCTGCGCGCCATCCGGTCGATGCAGGCCGGCGGGGCCGTCGTCGCGATGGTCGGCGACGGCGTCAACGACGCCCCCGCGCTGGCGGCCGCGGACGTCGGGGTCGCGATGGGGGCGGCCGGCACGGACGTGGCCGTGGAGACCGCGGACGTCGCGCTGATGGGCGACAGCCTGCCCCGCGTCGCGGAGGCCGTCTCGCTCGCGCGGCGCACGGTGCGTACCCTGCGGCAGAACGTCGCCGTCGCGCTCGCGACGGTCGCGGTGCTGACGGGCGGCGTCCTGCTCGGGGAGGTGGAGATGGCCGGCGGCATGCTCGTCCACCAGGTCAGCGTGCTCGCGGTGATCCTCAACGCCATGCGGCTCCTGCGGGACGGGGCCGCGGACGACGCGCCCGGCCGCGCCGGCCGGCGGGCGACGCGGGCCGGAGGACGGGGGCGATGGGCAGGCGTCAGCACAGCCCGCTGACCGCCGAGCGCGCCGACCCGCACGTCTGCACCCCGGACGTGCGGGTCCGCGCGCTCGCGCGGGCGCCCATGTTCGCCGCCCTCGCGCCCGACGCGCTGGCCGACGTCGATGCGCGCTCGCGGACGGTCGCGTTCCAGGAGGGCGAGCGGATCTACCACGCGCTCGACCCCGCTGAGCGGCTCCACGTGGTGGTCACCGGCGCGGTCAAGCTCACGCGCCTGGGCCCGGGCGGCCGCGCCGTGCTCACCGACGTGCTCGTCTCCGGCGAGTTCGCCGGCGCGCTGCCCGCCCTGGGGCAGGAGCGGTACGGCGAGGACGCCTGGGCCCTCACCGGCACGTGCCTGCTGGTCTTCGGGGCCCGGGAGGTCGACGACATCCTGCGGCGGCACCCGTCGGTCGCGCTCGCGGCGCTGGCCGCGGTGTCCGGGCGCCTCGCGGCGGCGCAGGAGGCCATCCGGCGCCTGTCGACGGCGTCGGTGGAGCAGCGCCTGGCCGCGGTGCTCCTGATGCTGGCGCGCAAGGTCGGGCGGCCCGACGGGGAGGGGGTCCTGCTGCACGCGCCGCTCGGCCGGGAGGACCTCGCCGCCATGGCGGCGGCCACGCCCGAGACGATCAGCCGCGAGCTGTCGGGCCTGCGGGCGCGCGGGCTCGTGGACGCCGGCCGCCGCTGGGTGCGCCTGCGGGACGTCGCCGCGCTGGAGGCCGTCGCCGCGGGCTGAGCCAGTGCCAGGATCCTGGCACTGGGCGTAGGATACCGGCATGGACGGCGGGCGGCTGCGCGAGGCGCGGGAGCGTGCGGGCCTGACCCAGGCCGAGCTCGCCGCGCGCGCCGCGGTGAGCCGCCAGCTCGTGGGCGCCGCGGAGTCCGGGCGCCACGCCCCCGCCGTGGACGCCGCGCTGCGCATCGCGCGGGTGCTGGGCGCGGGGGTGGAGGAGCTCTTCGGCGGTGGAGCCGAGGCGGCGGTCGCGGCCCTCGGGGGCGCGCTGCCCGAGGGTGCGCCGGTCGTCGCCGGGCGGGTCGGCGACCGGCTCTCGGCGGCGCCGCTCGCCGGCCTGGTCGGCGGCGACGGCGCGTGGGTCGCGCCGGACGGCGTGGTCGAGGGCGGCGCGGTGCGGCTGCTGCCCGGCGCGCGCGCGGACGGCCTGGTGGTGGCCGGCTGCGACCCCCTGATCGGGCTGTGCGACGCCCTGCTCGGCCGCGACGGCGGCCGGCGGCTGGTCGCCGTGGCCGCGTCGTCCGGCGCCGCCGCCGCGGCGCTCGCCGCCCGGCGCGTGCACGCGGCGGTGGTCCACGGCCCCGAGGCGGGCTCCCGCCCGCGCCGGCCGGCACCCTGCGCGTGCACCTCGCCCGGTGGCGGGTCGGGCTCGCCGCCGCGCCGACGCTCGGCGACCGCCGGTCGAGGCGCTGCTCGACGGCTCCGTCCCGCTCGTGCAGCGCGACGCCTCGGCGGCCGCCCAGGGGGCGCTCCTGCGCGCCGCGCGGCGGATCGGCGCGGCCGTCCCGCCCGCCGCCGCGATCGCCGGCGGGCACCTCGACGCGGCCCGCCGGGCCGCGGCGGCCGGGTGCGCGGCGCTGACGTTCGAGCCCGCCGCCCGCCAGCACGGGCTGGCGTTCACGGCGCTGGAGGAGCACGTCGTGGAGCTGCGGGTGGACGGGCGCTGGGCCGGCCACCCGGGCGTGGCGGCGCTCGGCGACCTGCTGGCGTCCGCGGCGCTGGCGCGCCGGGTGGCGCTGGTCGGCGCCTACGACCTGACCGGCTGCGGCGACCTCGCGGGCGCGCGGTGAGCGCCGTCGGCGCGGTGGTGGCGGCGCTGGTGGTGCTGCTCGCCGGCGCGAACGGGGGCGAGCGGCCCACCGTCCTGGCGGCGTCGTCGCTGACCGACGTGCTGCCGGCCGCCCTGCCCGGCGCCCGCGTCAGCTTCGCGGGCTCGCCGACGCTCGCGCAGCAGGTGCGCCAGGGCGCCCCGGCCGACGTGATCGCCTCGGCCGACCCGGCGATCACGCGGGCGCTGCGCGACGAGGGGCTCGTCGAGGAGCCGGTCCCGCTGGCCACGAACCGCCTCGCGCTGATCGTCCCGCGGGGCAACCCGGCGGGCGTCCGCTCGGTCGACGACCTCGACGGCGACGTCGCCCTCGTCATCGCCGGCCCGCGGGTGCCCGCCGGCGCGTACGCGCGCGAGCTGCTGGCGCGCCTCGGCCGCGAGGGGGCGCTGGCGGGCGTGGTCAGCGAGGAGCCCGACGTGCGCGGCGTGCTGGCCAAGGTGGCGCTCGGCCAGGCGGACGCGGGGCTCGTCTACGCCACCGACGCCGCCGCGGCGGGCGACCGGGTGCGCGAGGTGCCGCTGCCGCCGGGCGGGCCGCTCGCGCGCTACGAGGCGGCCGTCGTGGCGGGCGCCCCGCACGCCGCGGCGGCGCGCGCCGCGGTGACCGCGCTCGCCGGGCCGCTCGGGCGGTCGCGGCTGCGGGCGGCCGGGTTCGGGCTGCCGGGGTGAGGCGTGCGCGGCGGGGCCGGCCGGCCCCGTTCACCGTCGTGATGGCCCTGGCGGCCGCGCTGACCGTGGCGTTCCTGCTGCTGCCGGTGCTCGCGATCTTCCTGCGCGTGGCGCCGGCGGACCTCCTCGCGAGCCTCGACGACGCGGTGGTGCGCGACGCGCTGGCGGTGACCGCCCGCACGAACGCCGTCGCCTTCGCGGTGACGGTCGTCGTCGGGACGCCGGCGGCCTACCTGCTGGCCACCCGCCGCTTCCGCGGGCGCGGCCTGGTGCTGACCGCCATCGAGCTGCCGCTGGTGCTGCCGCCGGCGGTGGCGGGCGTCGGCCTGCTGGCGGCGTTCGGCCGCCTCGGCCTGCTCGGCGACGCCTTCGAGGTCGCTGGCGTGCGGGTGGGCTTCACCCAGACGGCCGTGGTGCTGGCGATCCTGTTCGTGGCGGGCCCGTTCTACGTGCGCCAGGCGGTCGCGTCGTTCGAGGCGGTCGACCCCGACCTGGTGCTGGCCGCGCGCACGCTCGGCGCCGGGCCGGCGCGGGCCTTCCGTCGGGTGGCGCTGCCGCTCGCCTCGGGCGGGCTGGGCGCCGGCGCCGCGCTCTCGCTGGCCCGGGGCGTGGGCGAGTTCGGCGCGACCATCATGTTCGCCGGCAGCCTGCAGGGCGTCACCCAGACGGTGACGCTCGCCATCTACGAGGAGCTCGGGGCCGCCGACCTCGACGTGGCCCTCGCCCTCGGCGCCCTGCTGGTCGTGCTGAGCGCCCTCGTCCTGCTGACCCTCAAGGCGGTGCTGCATTGGCGGGCCTCCGGCTCGACATCGCGCTCCCGCGACGCGGCTTCGAGCTCGCAGTAGCCCTCGAGGTCGCGGCGGGTGAGACCGTCGCCCTCGTGGGGCCGTCCGGCGCCGGCAAGACGTCGGTGCTGCGCGCGGTGGCCGGCGCCGACCGGCCGCGCCGGGGGCGGATCGCGCTGGGCGAGCGGGTGCTCTTCGACGCCGAGCGCGGCGTCGACCTGCCGCCCGAGGCGCGCGGCGTGGGGTACGTCTTCCAGGAGTACGCGCTCTTCCCGCACATGACCGTGCGCGACAACGTGGCCTTCGCCGGGGGCGCGCGCGCCGACGAGCTGCTGGCGCGGCTCGGCATCGCCCACCTCGCCGGGCGCCGGCCCGGGCGGCTGTCCGGCGGCGAGCGCCAGCGCGTCGGCCTGGCGCGGGCGCTGGCGCGCCGGCCGGGGGTGCTGCTGCTGGACGAGCCGATGGCGGCCCTCGACCCGCACACCCGCGGGCGGGTGCGCGACGAGCTGCGCGCCCTGCTGCGCGAGGCGGCGCTGCCCGCGCTGCTCGTGACCCACGACCTGGACGACGCGACGGCGCTGGCCGACCGCATCGGCGTGATGGTCGGCGGCGCCGTCCGCCGGCTCGGCCCGCCGGCCGAGGTGCTCGACGACCCGGCCGACGCGACCGTCGCGGCGCTCGTGGGCGCCAACGTCCTGCCCGGCGTGACGGCCGGGGCGGCCGGCGGGCTCGCCTTGGTGGCGCTCGACGGCGGCGGGACCGTGCGGGGCGCGCCGGCCCTGTCCGGGCGCGTGGCGGCCGTCGTGGCGCCGTGGCGGGTCGCCCTCGAGGGCGCGGGGGGCGACGGCCGCGCGGGCGCCGGCGCGGGCGACGGCGCGAACCGGATCACCGCGCCGGTCGCCTCGGTGACGCCGCGCGGCGACCGGGCCCGGGTGCGCGTGGGCCCCCTGGTGGCCGAGGTCCCCGCCGACGCCGCCGCGGCGCTCGGGGTGGCGCCGGGCCGGGTGCTGACCGCCCGCTTCGTGCCGGCCGACACGCGGATCGTGCCGCTCGGGGGGCCGGGCGCGGGCGCCTGGTAGCCTTCACCGCGGGTGAGCCGGGAAGCCTGGTCGGCATCCCGTCGTCGACCCCGAGGGGCTGTCCCCGTGGACGAGCAGCCGCCGCACCGCGACCTCCGCCCGCCCTGGTCGCGCACCGACCGCACCGTGCCCCGCCGCCTCGTGCGGCCGCTGCAGCAGTTCCTCCACCAGGAGATCGCCGGCGGGCTCGTGCTGCTGGCCGCGACGGTGGCCGCCCTGATCTGGGCGAACGCCGACCCGGGCGGCTACCTCGACCTGTGGACCACCGAGGTCACCGTGTCGGTGGGCGACTTCGTGGTGGTCGAGGACCTCAAGCACCTCGTCAACGACGGCCTCATGGCGATCTTCTTCCTCGTCGTGGGCCTCGAGGTCAAGCGCGAGCTGGTCGTGGGCGAGCTGTCGGGGCGCCAGGCGGCGCTGCTGCCGTTCTTCGCCGCCCTCGGCGGCATGGTGGTGCCGGCGGCGATCTTCATCGCGATCGTGCTCGCCGGCGGCGGCGACGTGAACGGCTGGGGGATCCCCATGGCGACCGACGTCGCCTTCGCCCTCGGCGCGCTCGCCGCGCTCGGCAGCCGCGTGCCGACCGGCCTCGTGGCGCTGCTGCTCGGCGTCGCCGTGATCGACGACATCGGCGCGATCCTGGTGGTCGCCGTCTACTACACCGGCTCGCTCCAGTTCGCCTGGCTGGCGACCGCGGTGGTCGCCCTGGCCGCGATCGCGGCGCTCGGGCGGCTGGGCGTGCGCTACCTGCCGGTCTACGTGGCGCTGGCGCTGGTGGCCTGGTTCGCCACGCTCGAGTCCGGCGTGCACGCCACCATCGCCGGTGTGGCGATCGGCCTGCTGACGCCGGTCCGGCCCTTCCAGGACCCCGCCGCGGTCGGCGTGGAGGCGCGCCGGGTGGCCGAGGCCGCCGGCCGCGGCGAGCGCGAGGTCGACGCGATGGGGTGGCTGCGGCTCGCCTGGCTCTCGCGCGAGGCGGTCTCCCCGCTGATCCGGGTGGAGCACGGCCTGCACCAGTGGTCGAGCTTCGTGGTGCTGCCGCTGTTCGCGCTCGCCAACGCCGGCATCCCGCTCGACGGCGACTCCATCCGGGCGGCCACCGAGACGCCGGTCGCCCTGGCGGTGGCGGCGGGCCTGCTCGCCGGGAAGACGCTCGGGCTGGCGGCCGGCACCCTGCTCGCGGTGCGCCTGGGCCTGAGCGCGCTGCCGCGCGGGGTGGGGTGGACGCACATCGTCGGCGTCGCGGCGCTCGCCGGCATCGGCTTCACCGTCTCCCTGTTCATCACCGAGCTGGCCTACGACGACGAGGCGGTCATCGCGGCGGCCAAGATCGGGGTGCTCGCCGGGTCGGCGCTCGCCGCCGTGCTCGGCATCGCGCTGCTCGCGCGCGCCGGACGGGCCCGGCGCCGCTGATCAGCCGGGCGGCGGCCCCCCGCGCTCGCGTCGCATCAGGCGCCGCACCTCGTCGTGCACCCGCCCGTCGTCGCGCTCGGTGACGATCACGTAGCCGAGGTAGGCGAGCGCCAGCCACAGGCCGACGGCGAACCCGATCCACTCGGCCGGGTTCCAGCCGAAGGCGACGCCGCACAGCCAGCCGGCCACCAGGCCGACGGGGAAGATCGCCACCAGGAACCGCTTCAGCCGCCGCCGCGACCGCTCGCCGTACACCGGCGCCGGGTGCAGCGCCTGCTGCTCGCGGGTGACCCGCGCGACGATCTCCTCGCGGCTCTCGGCCCGCCGGCGCCCCGCCGGACGGGTGTCCGTCTCGCTCATCGGCGCCCTCCTCTCCGCCCTCCAGTGTGCCGGGCCCCGGGGGCTGGTGCCCGGTGATGGACGTCCCCGGCGGTCCCGCCGGCCGGCCGCGGTGCGGTGGCCCTACTGGGAGAGGGAGGCCCGGCGCCGCCTGCGGGCGACGAGGGCGATCACGATCGCGGCGACCACCATCAGCGCCACCACGGCGTAGGAGGCCCCGCTCATCCGCTCCTCGACCTTGCGCCAGGAGTCCTCGAGCGCCCAGCCGACCCCGATGAGGGTGGTGTTCCAGGCCGCCGAGCCGATCGTGGTGAGGACGACGAACCTGCCGAAGGGGTAACGGCCGAGGCCGGCGGGGAGGGAGACGGCGCTGCGGGCGAGGGGGACGGCCCGGCCGACGAGGACGGTGGCCGAGCCCCAGCGGTCCATCCAGCGCTCGAGGGTGAGCATGCGCTCGGGGGTCGCGCCGACGCGGTGGCCGTGGCGGCGCACCAGGGCGGTGCCGCCGCGGCGGGCGGCGACGTAGAGCGCGACGTTGCCCGTGAGGGCGCCGGCGGTCGCCGCGAGCACGGCGAGCGCGAAGTTCATGTCGCCCACGGCGACGGAGAAGCCGACGAAGGGGAGGATGGCCTCGCTGGGGATGGGCGGGAAGACGCACTCCAGCACCATCAGGCCGAACAGCCCCGCGTAGCCCGCCGCGTTGATGACGTCGATGACCCAGTCGGTCACAGCGGCGCGACCGTAGCAGCGGCGGCGGCGGCCTCACACCGCCCGGTCGGGGAGGTCAGTCGCGCGGCGTCTCGCGCCCGCAGCGGGGGCAGCGCCAGGTGTCGACGACCCGCTCCACCGGGATCGCCTTGCGCTCGGCGATGTCCAGGCCGTGGGCCTTCATCTTGCGTCGTGAGGGGAACGTGCGCGTGCCGCAGCGCTCGCAGGCGGGCGGCTCGGCCGTCGTGGTCTCGGTCTCGCTCATGCCGGGAGCCTAGCGGGGCGGGCGGCGGCCCGGGCCGGCGCCGGGCGCCGGCCCGGGCCGCACGAGCCGGTCGTGGAGGTGGTCGAGCATCGCGGCCGGGTCGTCGCAGACCCCGGTGTGCACCGCCGAGGGCTGGACGATGGTGCTGGACGGCGCCACGAGCCAGTGGAAGCGGCCGTGGCGCGGCATGCGCGCGATCGGGCCGGCGTCCGGCTCGCCGCGGGCCACGCGCTCCAGGCCGGCCAGGTGGGCCAGGACCGGCCCGGGGTCGGTCTCGGGCGACAGGGCGCGCAGTCGGGCGGGGTCGAGCCCCGTGCGCAGGCCGAGGAAGTCGGCCGTGCGGGCGAACAGCACGACGCCCGCGTTGACGCACTCCCCCCGCTCGAGGCTCGGCACGACCCGCAGCACGGCGTACTGGAACGGGTTACGCGCCCCGGGCATCCTCGGCCTCGCGGACGAAGGCACGCGGCGCGGCCGCGCGGCGGGTGAGGTGGTCGCGGTACGCCGCCCGCCGCTCGGCGGGCGTCATGCCGGGCTCGTCGTCGAGCAGCTCGTCGGGCACGAGGTCGACGACCCGCTCGATCGTGGCCGGGTCGAGGCGAGGCGCCAGGCGCGCGTCGGCCTCGGCGACCGACCCGGCGAGGTCCAGCAGGACGTGCTGCGCGATCGCCGGGAAGGGGCGGCCCCAGGCGCCACCGAGCGCCGGGTCGCCGTGGTGGGCGTAGAGCGCGGCGCCGTGGTCGATGAGCCACAGGCGCTCGTGCCACACGAGCAGGTTGGGGTTGCTCGCCGTGCGGTCGACGTTCGTCAGCAGGGCGTCGAGCCAGACGACCTCGGCGGCGAGGGCCGGGTCGATCGACCGCCCGTCGGCCGGGTCGTAGGGCAGCGAGCCCGGCAGGTAGTCGAGGCCCACGTTCACACCGCGGCTGGCGCGCAGCAGGTCGTGGATCTCCGGGTCGGGCTCGGCGCCGCCGAGAGCGGGGTCGAGGTCGACGAGCACGATCTCCGGCATCGGCAGCCCCAGCTCGCGCGCGATCTCGCCGGCCAGGATCTCGGCCACGAGCACCTTCGGGCCCTGGCCGGCGCCGCGGAACTTGAGGACGTAGAGGCCGTCATCGTCCGCCTCCACGAGCGCGGGCAGCGAGCCGCCCTCGCGCAGGGGGGTCACGTAGCGGGTGGCGGCGACCCGCGTGAGCGCGGGGCCGGGCGCGGGTGGGCCGCTCATCGGCTGCGAGACTACCCTGGGGCCGTGACGCGGACCGTGATCGTGGGCGGCGGCATGGTGGGGCTGACCCTCGCGCGGCTCCTGCGCGCCCGCGGACACGACCCGGTCGTGCTCGAGCGGATGCCGCCGGGGGCCTACCAGCGACGGCCGTTCATGCTCGGCTTCCAGGGCTTTCCGGCGCTCGAGGACCTCGGGCTGCTGGGACGCGTGCGCGCGGCCGGCTGGGACATCGCGCCCGGCCCGGACGGCGTGCCCGTGGCGATCTGCCTGGAGGTGGGCCACCTGCTGGCGGCGCTCGGGGAGGGCGTGCCGGTGCGCCACGGCGTGACGGTGACCGCCCTCGCGCGCGAGGGCGGTCGCGTGACCGGCGTCGTCGCGGAGGGCCCCGACGGCGCCGCGCCGGTGCCGGCCGACCTCGTGGTGGCGTGCGACGGCGTCCGCTCGCCGGTGCGGGCGATGGCCGGGCTCGAGGCCGAGGTCTCGTCGCTCGCCGACGCCACCCTCACCTTCATGAGCCCCCGGGTGATCGACCGTTCGTTCTCGATGCGCTACCTGTCCGACGGCGGCCAGATGGGGCTGCTGGGCTGGCCGGAGGGCTCGGCCGGCTGGCGCACCATCGACCGGGTGGGCCGCGAGGCCGCGCTCGCGCCCGGCGTGGCGGCCTTCCGCGAGTCGTTCGCCCGCCTCATGCCCGAGGCCGCCGAGGCGGTGGCCGGCGTGACCTCGGTCGACCAGCTCCTCTACCAGGAGCCGGCCGTGCTGCGGGCGGCGCGCTGGTGGGCGCCCGGGGTGGTGCTGATCGGCGACGCCGCCCACTTCTTCGGCCCCGAGACCGGCGTCGGCGCGGCCCTCGGCCTGGGCGACGCCCACGCGCTGGCCGAGGCGATCGCCAGCCACCCCGGCGACCCGGACGGCGCCTGCGCGGCCTACGAGGCCTGGCGCGCGCCGGTCATCCGCCCCTACGAGGCGGCCGACCCCGCGGCGGGCCGGATGGCGGTGCCGAACGTCGAGCGGCCGCCCGAGGAGCGCTGGCCGCCGGCCGGCTGAGCGGCGCGGGCGGCGTCAGGCGGCCTCGCTGACCGGGGCCACCGGCACCGCCTCCGCCGCCACCAGCCGCTCGAGCGCGGCGACCACGTCCGGGTGGAACTGGCGCCCGACCGCGCCGGCGCACTCGCGGGTGGCCTCCAGCGCCGAGATCGGCGGTGAGTAGGCCCGGGAGCTCGTCATCACGTCCCAGGCGTCGGCCACGGCGAGGATGCGCGCGCCCATCGGGATCGCGTCGCCGCGCAGGCCGTCGGGGTAGCCGGAGCCGTCCTCGCGCTCGTGGTGCGAGCGCACCCAGCCCACCTGGTCGGCGGCGAGCACGTCGGCCACGATCTGCGCGCCGAGCGGGGCGTGCTGCTTCACGAGCTCGTACTCCGACCTCGTCAGCCGGCCCGGCTTGAAGAGGATCGAGTCGGGCACCCCGATCTTGCCCACGTCGTGGACGAGCCCCGCGGCGCGCAGGGCCAGCCGCCGCTCGTGGCTCCACCCGAGCTCGCAGGCGATCAGGTCGGCGAGCTCGGCCACGCGCTCGGAGTGCCGGCGGGTGGAGGGGTCCTTGGCGTCCACCGCGCGCGCGAGCACGCGGATCGCGTTGAGCGCCTGCGAGCGCTCCAGGCGGTCGGCGCGCTCCTGCGCCGACAGCTCCTCGACCACGTCCGGCGAGTAGCGGTAGCTCACGTCGCGGCCGTGCGCCTTGGCCCAGTAGAGGGCGCCGTCGGCCAGCCGCACGAGGTCGCCCGCGTCGGCCGCCTGCGCGAGCTCGGCGACCCCGGCGGAGATCGTGCAGCGCTGGCCCATGGCGAACGGCCGCGAGCGGATCGCCTCGCGGGCGCGCTCGGACGCGTGCCAGGCGTCGAGCGAGTCGCTCTCCGGCAGCAGCCAGGCGAACTCCTCGCCACCGATGCGCGCCACGAGGTCGCCGGGGCGCGCCTGGTCGCGCAGCCGGCGGGCCACCTCGGCCAGCACCTCGTCGCCCACCTGATGGCCGAGCCGGTCGTTGACGTCCTTGAAGTGGTCGATGTCGAACATCGCCACCGCCAGCGGCCGGCCGTGCCGGTGCGCGCGGTCGGCCTCCTCGCGCAGCCGCTCGTGGAACACGCGGTGGTTGGCGAGGCCGGTGAGCGGGTCGACCGCCGCCAGCAGCTCGGCCTCGGCCAGGTGGTCCAGCGTCCGCCGGTGCAGCCGCGAGTTGGCGATCGCCAGCTCGGCGATGCTCGCCAGGCTGCGCGCCGTCGCCCGGTCGACCGGCGTGAACCGCCGCGGCATCCGGACGATCGCCACCAGCAGGCCGAGCGGCGCCCTCCCGCCGCCCGCGCCGACGGAGCGGTGCTCGAGCAGCACGGCGATGTACGCGCCCACGTCGGCCCGCAGGGCCTCCTGCGGCTGCTCGCCGGGCAGTGTCCCGGTGTCCTCGCAGACGACCATCGCCTCGCCGGCGCCAAGCAGCCGTTCGAGCATCGCCCGGCCCGGATCGTCGTGCGCGGCGGCCACGATGGCCTCGGCCTCCGCGCCGGCCGCGGTCGTCGCCACGCTGTCGATGCCCCGGCCGTGCTCGTCGAGCACCACGCAGGTGACCCGGTCGGCGTCGAGGGCGCGGCGGGCGGACTGCACGATCGCCTCGAGCGTGGCGCGCATGTCGAGGTCGCCGCCCGCGATGGCGGCGGCGGCGTCGTCGACCGACCGGCGCCGCGCCTCGGCGTTGGCGATCGCGACGCTCGCCAGGTCGCCGAGGCCCGCGAGCCGCCGCAGGCCCGCGTCGGTGACCGCCTGGTCGCGGGCGGCCACGCCGACCACGCCCCAGGCCTCCCGGCCCAGCACGATCGGCGCGCCGGCGCCGTGCCGGTACGGGCCGAGCCACGACGGCGCCGCGCCGGCGCCGCCGAAGCGGGCGGTCGCCCCGCCGGCCAGGAGGGCGGCCGGTCCCGGCTGCTCGCCGAGGTCGACGGCGTCGCCGGCCCCCGGCGTGCCGTGGCCCGGCGGCGCCGTCGTGACCACGACCACGCCCCGCCGGTCGTCGACGAAGCGCAGCACGCCCGCGGCGTCCGCGCCGAGCAGCCGGGCGGCCTCCCGGCAGATCAGCCCGAGGACCTCCTCGGGCTCCTCGTCGGCGGCCACCGCGGTGGCCACCCGGCGCAGCGCCTCCTGCTCGCGCGCCCGCTCGAGCGCGGACCGTCGCGCCTCGGCGTTCGCCACCGCCACGCCGACCAGCTCGGCGAACCGGCTCAGGCGCCCCTCCGTCGCCCCGGGCAGCCGCCCCTCCGGCGTCGCGCCGACCGCCAGCACGCCCCAGGGCGCCCCCTCGACGAGGATCGTCGCCGCCACGATGTCCCCCCAGGCGGCCCGCCAGTCGCGCCCGCGGCGCGCCGTGCGCGCCGGCGGGCCCGGGGTCACGGCCAGGTCGGCGACGGCGGCGGCGATGTGGATCTCGTCGCCCTCGGCCGGCTCGGGGGGCGCCTCGGCGCTGCGCCAGACCGCGCGCACCCGGGCCGTCTCGTCGCCGGTGCGCTGCAGCACCGCGCCCGCGGCGGCCCCCGCCAGCGCCGCCGCCTCGGCGCAGACCAGCCGGAAGACCCGGTCAGGGGGCGCCCCCTCGGCGATGGCGGTCGCCACCCGGCCGACCGCCCGGTGCTCCGCCGCCTGCTCCACCAGCGCGCGGCGCTGGTCGGCGCCCACGACCGCGATGCCCACGAGCTCGGCGAAGCGGCCGATGCGGTCCTCGGCGTCCTCGGGCAGCTCGCCGCCCTGCACGCGCGCCGCGTAGAC
The DNA here is from genome assembly GCF_018141525.1 of Miltoncostaea marina. Taxonomy (GTDB): domain Bacteria; phylum Actinomycetota; class Thermoleophilia; order Miltoncostaeales; family Miltoncostaeaceae; genus Miltoncostaea; species Miltoncostaea marina. The sequence continues at coordinate 2,307,712 of NZ_CP064655.1, read as the reverse complement.
GGTGCCCCAGACCGCGCCGTGGGCCCGGATGGGGGCGGCGACCGCGGAGCGGTACCCCTCCCGTGCCACCCGTTCCCGGGTGGCGTCGTCGACCTCGCCGCCCGCCTCGTCGTAGCGCACGCGCACCGGCCGCCCGGACCGCATCACGCGCACGAGGGCCCCGCGGCCGCGCAGCGGGAAGCGCGTGCCGCGCACCGTGGGGCCGGCGCCCCACGCGCCGACGGCCCTGGCGACGTCGCCCTCGAAGCGCCAGACCACGCCGGCGTCGGCGTCCAGCAGGCCCGCGACCTCGCACGCGACCAGCCCGAAGACCTCCTCGGGGCCGGCGGCGCCCGCCACCTGGGCGGCCACCCGTTGCAGCGCCTGCTGGTCGCGGACGGCGCGCCGGCGCTCCTCGCCGGCCGGGGCGCCCAGCCGCAGCATCGCGAGCGGCCCCCCGGCGCCCTCGGGGCCGCGCGCGACACGGCAGACGACGGGGTCGAGCGGCGGGCCGTCGCGCGCCAGCGGCCGCAGCTCCCGCGCGGCCGGCGCGTCCGTGGCGGCGGCGTCGGCGAGCGCCGCCGCGACGCCGCCCTCCGGCCCGTCGGCGACGTCGGCCAGGCGCACCCCGTCCGCCGGCCGCCCGGCCAGCCGCGGCAGCGCGTCCTCGGCCGCCGCGCTCCAGGCCACGATGCGCCCGTCGGTGGCGACCAGCAGCAGGGGGTCGCCGAAGGCGCGCGCGAGCGTCTCCCAGGTCTCCCGGTTCACCGGTGTCGGACCCCCGTGCGGGGCGCTGACCGCGTCACGGCTTCTGAATACACGCGGCGTGCGGGGCGGAAACCCGCCGGACGGGGGGCGCGGCGGCCGCGGCGGGCCCGCTTGCCCGGCCGGGGAGCGCGTGAGTAACATCCGCCACGAACAACACGTCACGGGTGCGGCGCCGCCCCCCGCGTGACCGAGGAGGGCGAACAGCCGTGACCGCACGCTCGAGCGTGGTGATCCGACTCGCCGGGGAGTCCGGCGAGGGCGTGATCTCGTCCGGGGACATCCTCACCCAGGCCGCCGCGCGCGGCGGCTACTGGACCCAGACCTTCCGCACCTACCCGGCCGAGATCAAGGGCGGGCCGTGCATGTACCAGGTGCGCATGGGCGGCGAGCGCATCTACAGCCACGGCAAGCGGGTCGACCTGCTGGTGTGCTTCAACCAGGAGGCCTGGGACCTCCACTGGGACTCGCTCGCGCCCGACGGGGTCATCCTCTACGACCAGACGGCCGTCGAGATCCCCGAGGCCTACGCCGCCCGCGCGCGCCCGGTGCGGATGGAGCAGCTCGCCCGCGAGATCGGCGGCAGCCTGCGGGCCAAGAACATGGTGGCCGTCGGGGCGGTGGCCGGGGTGATCTCGTTCACCACCACGCCGATCGAGGAGCTGGTGCTGCGCCGCTACGCCCACAAGCAGGGCGTGGCCGACGCCAACATCGCGGCGCTGCGGGCCGGCGGCGACGAGGGCGCCGACCTGCGCGGCTCCCTGGCGATCGTCGACCCGGTGGAGGTCGAGGAGGACCGCATCCTGCTGTCGGGCAACCAGGCGATCGCGGTGGGGGCCGTGGCCGCCGGGCTGCGCTACTTCGCCGGCTACCCGATCACGCCGGCCTCCGACATCCTCGAGTGGCTGTCCGCCAAGCTGCCCCAGGTCGGCGGCATCACGATCCAGTGCGAGGACGAGATCGCCTCGATCTCCTCGGTGCTGGGGGCCTCGTACGCCGGCGCCAAGGCGATGACCGCCACCTCCGGGCCCGGCCTGTCGCTGATGACGGAGATGCTGGGCTACGCCGGCACGGCGGAGATCCCCTGCGTGATCGTGGACGCCCAGCGCGGCGGCCCCTCCACGGGCCTGCCCACGAAGACCGAGCAGTCCGACCTGCAGCACGCCCTGTACGGCGGCCACGGCGAGGCGCCGCGCGTGGTGATCGCGCCGACCACCGTCGAGGACTGCTTCTGGTCGGCGATCGACGCGTTCAACTACTCCGAGCGCTACCAGGTGCCGGTCATCCTGCTCACCGACCAGGGGCTCGCGACCCGCATGGAGGTGATCCACCGGCCGGACACGAGCGCGGTGGAGCTGTGGCAGCGCGCGACGGCCGCCGGCGTGCAGGGGGGGTACCGGCGCTACGAGCTCACCCCCGACTCGGTCTCGCCGATGGGCATCCCGGGCCAGGAGGGCGGCCAGTACGTCGCGACGGGCATCGAGCACGACGAGCACGGCCACCCGGCGTACACGCCCGAGAACCACGTCGCCATGCAGACCAAGCGCTGGGCCAAGCTCGAGCCGCTCAGGAACGGCATCGTGCGCCACGAGTCGTACGGCGACGAGCGGCCCGACATCGCGATCATCGGCTTCGGCTCCACCTACGGCGCGGTGCGCGAGGCGATCGACCTGGCCCGCGCCGAGGGCCTGTCGGTCGGCGCCTTCTACCCGCGGGTGCTCGGGCCGTTCCCGGCCGAGCGGGTCGAGGCCTTCTGCGCCGGCGCCCGCCGCGTGGTGGTGCCGGAGGTCAACTTCACCGGCCAGCTCGCCCGCCTGGTGCGCGGCGAGTGCGGCCTGCGCGTCGAGAGCCACGCCAAGTGCGACGGGCTGCCCTTCACCGCCGAGGACGTGCTGGACGTCATCACCGAAAGGACCCCCGCGTGAGCACCGCCCCCGCCAAGCGGAAGCCCGCCGACTACAAGTCCGGCCTCAAGCCGATCTGGTGCCCCGGGTGCGGGGACTTCGGCGTGCTCGCGTCGCTCTACCGCGCGTTCGCCGAGCTCGACCTGGACCCGGCGCGCACGGTCGTCGTCTCGGGCATCGGCTGCTCCAGCCGCCTGCCGGGCTTCGTCTCGACGTACGGCTTCCACTCGCTGCACGGCCGGCCGCTGCCGGTCGCGATGGGGGTCAAGCTCGCCAACCCCGAGCTCGACGTGATCGCGGTGGGCGGCGACGGCGACGGCTTCGCGATCGGCGCGGGCCACTTCCCGCACGCGGCCCGGCGCAACGTGGACATCACCTACCTGGTGATGGACAACGAGATCTACGGGCTCACGAAGGGCCAGGTGTCGCCGACCTCGCTGACCGACCAGCGCGCGCCGTCCACGCCGTGGGGCAACCTCGAGACCCCGCTCAACACGCTCGCCTTCGCGGTCGCGTCGGGCGCCTCGTTCGTCGCGCGCGGCGCCTCCTTCAACACGAAGGCCCTCACCGAGCTCATCGTGCAGGCGATGGAGCACCGCGGCTTCTCCTACATCGACGCGCTGTCGCCGTGCGTGATGTTCAACAACCACCAGGAGGAGTGGAAGGAGCTCGTCACCGACGTCGCGCCGGACCACGACGTCCACGACAAGGCGGCCGCCTTCGATCTCGCCCTGAAGGGCGGGTTCAAGCTCGGGATCATCTACCGCGAGCAGCGCGAGACGCTCGGCCAGAAGTACCAGGCGCTGGTGGAGGCGTCGAAGGCGAGCGACGTCGACGCGATGCTCGACGCCTTCAGCGCCCGCAAGGGCGCGGCGATCGGGAAGCCGACCGCCTGACCGCGCCGGCCGCGGGCGCGCGTAGGCGCCCCCTGGCCGTCGCCGCCTGCGCCCTGGCGCTCGCCGCCGCGGCCGGGTGCGGCGGGGGAGGGGACGCGGCGCCGGCCGGGCCCGGCTTCGAGCGCGGCCCCCTGCTGCAGCGCGTCACCGAGACGGGCGCCCGCCTCGCGTGGATCGCGCAGGGCGGGGCGGAGGTCGCGCTGACCGTCGAGGGGCCGGACGGCGCGCGCGCGAGCGCCCGCGACGGGGTCGTGACCGGCCTGCGGCCGGACACCCGGTACCGCTGGACGGCGGCGATCGAGGGCGGCGCGACCGCGCGCGGGACGCTCACCACGGCGCCGCGCGACCTCCGCCGCCCGCTCGACCTGATCGCCTTCGCCGACTACGGGGCGCCCAACGGGCCGTCGCGCGCGGTGGCCCGCATGGCGGCGGCCGAGCGGCCGCGCCTGATGGTCACGGCCGGCGACAACGCCTACCTGTTCGCGCACCCGTCGCTGATCGACGACACCACCTTCGGCCCGTTGCGCGACGCGCTGGCGCAGGCGCCCAACCACGGCGTCGTGGGCGACCACGACATCGTCGTCCCCGCCGGCCAGGACGCCCTCGTCGAGGGCTTCGGCTGGCCGGGTCGCGGGGAGCGCTACGAGCTGCGCTACGGGCCGGTGCAGATCGTGGCCCTGGGCCTGCGGTCCGACGCCGGCGACGTGGCCTTCCTGCGCCGGGCGCTGGCCCGGCCGGGGCCGCTCGCGCGCCTGGTGGTCGTGCACCAGCCGCCGAAGCCCGGCGACCCGCTGCTGCCGGTCATCGCGGCCGGTCCGGTGACGGCGGTGCTGAGCGGCCACCTGCACGCGTACGAGCGCCGGGAGCTCGACGGGGCGCCCGGCGTGCCGTTCCTCACCGTCGGCACCGGCGGCGGCCCGCGCAACGCCGAGCGGACGCCGCGCAGCCCGGACGCGGTGACGCACGTCGTCGCCTTCGGCCTGCTGCGGGTGCGGCTGGAGGCCGCGCGCGCGACCTACGCGTTCGTCGACCTGGAGGGCCGGGTGCGGGACCGGGCGGTGCGCCCGCTGACGCCCTGAGCGCCGCTCAGGGCGTCTCCAGGTCGCGCCGCTCCACGAGCAGCGCCCCGGCGACGAGCGTGACGGCGGCGGCGGCGAGCACCACCACCACGCCCCAGGGGCGGACGCCGTTCTGGAGCGGCGAGGACCCGAGCCACCACCACGGCGAGAGCCAGCGCAGCGGGTCGAGCCACCCGGCCAGCTCGTGCAGGCCCCCCACGAGGTAGCCGGCCGCCGCCACGGCGGCGGGCACGCCGACCGCGGCCACGCGGCTCGGCCGGGCGGCGCCGAGCGCGAGCGCGAGCCACCCGTGCAGCAGGGCGAGGGCGGCGACGCCGCCGACCGCGGCGGCCAGGTTCCCGGCCGGCAGGCCCAGGTCGAGCAGCGGGTCGAGCGCCGCCAGCAGCGCGAGCGCGACCAGCGTCGCGACCGCGATCTCGGCGGCCACGGCGGCGCCCTTCCACAGCACCACCGCGCGGCGGCGCACGGGGTAGGCCATCACCAGCTCGAGTCGGCCCGCGTCCTCCTCGCCGGCCATCGTGCGCGCCCCCGAGCCGACGGCCATGATGATCACGAGCAGCGGCAGCACGAGGCTGAAGAGCTCGGCGTCGAGGAAGCCGGGCCCCGTCGACAGCCCGAGGCCCTCGCCCAGGCCGAACAGCTCGCGAAGCGCCTCCGGGTAGGCCTCCTGCAGCTCCTCGATGCCCTCCGCGCCGCGGATGGAGGGGAAGATCGCCGCCACCAGGGCGATGTACGCGGCCATGCCGGCCGTCCAGCCCGCGAGCGCGCGCGCGTGGCCCAGCAGCGCCCGGCGCATGGGCTCAGCCGCCATCGCCGTCCCGGTAGAGCGCGAGGAGGACCTCCTCCAGGTCGGCCGGCTCGGACACCAGGTCGGCGAGCGGGTGGCGCGCGGCGGCCCGCACGACGGCGTCCATCGCCGCCGCGGGCGCCGTCAGGCGCACCACCGGCCCGTCCGCCGCCACGATCCGCGCGCCGGCGGGGATCTCCAGGTCCCGCGGGGCCGCCGCTCCGGCGAAGGTGATGGTCACGTGGCGCAGGGCCCGGGCGCGCAGGCGCTCGACGCGGTCCACGTCGACGAGCCGGCCGGCGCGCACCACGCCCACGCGGTCGGCCGCGTGCTGCACCTCGTCCAGCGAGTGCGACGACAGGAACACCGTCCGCCCGTCGGCGGCCGTCTCGCGCATCAGGGCGCGCACCTCGACCTGCAGGAGGGGGTCGAGGCCGCTGGTCGGCTCGTCGAGCACGATCAGCTCCGGGCGGTGCATGAAGGCCTGCACCAGCCCGATCTTCTGGCGGTTGCCCTTCGAGAGCTGCCGGATCGGCCGGCCGGGCACCACCTCGAGCCGCTCGCACAGCGCGCGGCGCAGGGGCGGGCGGGCGCCGCCGCGCAGCCTGGCGAGCGAGTCGAGCAGCTCCTCGGCGGTCAGCCGGTCGTCCAGGCGCAGGTCGCCGGGCAGGTAGCCGAGCCGCCGGCGCGCCGCGAGCGCCTCGCGGCGGGCGTCGAGGCCGAGCAGCCAGGCGCGCCCCGCCGTGGGGCGGATCAGGTCGAGCAGCAGGCGGATCGTCGTGCTCTTGCCCGCGCCGTTCGGGCCGAGGAAGCCGAACACCTCGCCCCGCTCCACCCGCAGGTCGAGCCCCTCGAGCGCCCGCACCCGGCCGTGCCGGTAGGTCTTCGCCAGCCCGGCCGTCTCGATGGCGGGCGCCGTGCTCAGCCCCCGCGCACCCTCGCGTCGGCCTCGCGGGCGGCGGCCGCCATCTCGGCGCGCGTCGCGGCGATGCGGCGCGCCAGGGCGGGGTCCGAGGTGGCGAGGATCTGCGCCGCGAGCAGGCCGGCGTTGCGGCCGCCGTCGATCGCCACCGTGGCCACCGGCACGCCGCGCGGCATCTGGACGATCGACAGCAGCGAGTCCATGCCGTCGAGCGCCGTGGTGCGCACCGGCACGCCGATCACGGGCAGGGTGGTGACGGCCGCGAGCATCCCCGGCAGGTGGGCCGCGCCGCCCGCCCCGGCCACGATCACCCGCAGGCCGCGATCGGCCGCCTCGCCACCGTAGGCGATCATGTCGTGCGGCGTCCGGTGCGCCGAGACCACGCGCACCTCGTGCGGCACCTCCAGCGCGGCCAGCACGTCGGCGGCCGCCGACATCACCGGCAGGTCGCTGTCGCTGCCCATCACGATCCCCACCACGGGCGCCTCCCCGGTCACAGGCCGACGGCCGCGGCGGCCCGGCGGGCCCGCGTCAGCGCGTCGGCGGGCGTGTCGCCGAGCGCGGTCACGTGGCCCATCTTGCGGCCCGGCCGCACCTCGGCCTTGTCGTACAGGTGCAGGTGCGCGCCCGGCACGGCGAGCGCGGCCGCCACGTCGGGCCGGGCGGGGCCGCGGGACGCGCCCAGCAGGTTGACCATCGCCGCGGCGGGCGTCCGCATGGCGACGTCGCCGAGCGGCAGGTCCAGCACCCCGCGCAGGTGGTTCTCGAACTGCGAGGTCTCGCAGGCCTCGATCGTGTAGTGGCCCGTGTTGTGCGGCCGCGGGGCGAGCTCGTTGACCAGGACGGCCCCGTCGGGCAGCAGGAACATCTCGACGCCCGTCACCCCCAGGCCCGAGGCCGCGGCCGCGGCGGCGAGGGCGACCTCGCCGGCGCGGGCGAGCGTGGCGGCGGGGGCGGGGGCGGGGGCGACCACCTCGTGGCAGACGTGGTTCTTCTGCACGGTCTCGACGACGGGGTAGGCCGCCACCGCCCCGCCGGGCGAGCGCGCCACCATCGCGGCCAGCTCACGCTCGAAGGCGACCATCCCCTCCACCAGCACGCCCTCCCCGGCGTCGAGGCGGGCGAACGCCTCGCGCGCCGCCGCCTCGTCGGCGCAGGTCGCGTTGCCGTAGCCGTCGTAGCCCAGCTTGCGCGCCTTCAGCATCAGCGGCCAGCCGAGGTCCCGACCCGCGGCGGCGAGGTCGCCCGGCCCGTCGGCCACGACGTAGGGCGCGGTGGGCAGGCCGTCGTCGCGCAGCAGCTCCTTCTGCAGCGCCTTGTCCTGCACGCGGGCGAGGACGGCGGGCGAGGGGCGCACCGGGGTCCCGGCGGCCTCCACCGCGGCCAGCGCCCCGGCGTCGACGAACTCGTTCTCGAGCGTCACCACGGCCGCTGCCTCGCCGAGCGCCGCGACCGCCTCGGCGTCGTGCCAGTCGCCGGGCACCACCCCGGCGGCCATCGGCCCCGCCGGCTCGTCGGGCGCGCCGAGCACCGCCACGCGGATGCCGAGCGGCCACGCGGCCAGACAGGTCATGCGGGCGAGCTGGCCGGCGCCCGCGATGCCGACGTCGTAGCGGCCGCGGCGCGCGGCGGCCGGGGTCGCGTCCTGCGGCGAGGGGGTCGGCACGCGGGGCACGCTACAGGCGTCCCTCGCCGTCCCGCAATCGCCGCCGCTCATGGTCGCGGCGCTCGGCGCGATGGGGGCGCCGTGCCCCTGCTCGCGCCGGCACCACCGCCGCTCGCCGCCGCCGCCGTCCCGGCGCGCATGCCGTCGCCGGCGGGCCGCGCGGGTCAGCCGAGGACGGGCGGCGGCGTGGCCGCGTCGAGGGGCTGCTGAAGGGCCACGGAGAGGTTGCCGGCGGCGGGGCCGCGTCCCGGCCGCCCCCGCCACTCGCCTGGCCCTCCGCGCGCCCGGCACATGATCCACCCACGACGGCCAGCCGGCCGAGCGCGCGGAGCTGCTGCGCGACCTCGGCGACTCGCTGCAGGCGTGGCAGGCCGACCTCGCCGCGCGCGGGCTCGCGCACCGCGTGACCACGCTCGTCTGGAGCGGGTTCGGCCGTCGCCCCGAGGGCAACGAGTCCGACGGCACGGATCGGCCTCGTGCTGCTGGTCGGCGACCGGGCGAACGGCGGCATCCGCTCCGAGTTCCCCGGCCTCGCGCGCCTGGACGAGGACGACAACCTGCTCGTCACCACCGAGTTCCGCACCGTCCACGCCAGCCCGCTCGAGGGCTGGCTCCGCGCCGAGGCGGCCCGCGTGCTGCCGGGCATCCACGGGGCGCGGCTGCCGCTGGTGCGGTAGCTCGGACGGCGGGCCGGAGGCTGCTAGTGTCTGCGGCCGCGGGGCGTTTAGCTCAGTTGGGAGAGCACCAGCTCGACAAGCTGGGGGTCACTGGTTCGAGCCCAGTAACGCCCATCCCGCTCGTCATCGGGGTTCTCGGCCCCGTCGCCCTCCCCCTCACCGGAGGGAGTGCGCAACTTTTGCGCAACCGAGGATGCGTCGGCGTCGCCGGTGGGGCCGGGAGCACCAGCGCCCGCCGCGGCGGCCAGCTCGGCCGCGACGGCCGCCCGGGCGTCGGCCACGGCCTCGACGAGCGAGACCTTGTCGCGGCCCTTCCACTCGGCGAACTCGTGGGCGTAGTGCTCCAGGGTCGTGCGCGCCGAGGCGTGGCGCATGGCGCGCTGCACCTCAAGGATGTCGCGGCCCTCGTGGATGAGGAGCGAGCCGAAGGTGTGGCGGCAGTCGTAGGGGGTCGCCTGCGCGACCTCGGCCTCGAAGCGGGCGGGGTGCCAGACCTTCGCGCGCCAGTAGCGCAGGGTCATGACCCCGTCGCCCTGGCGGCTCGGCACCACCAGGTCGTCGCCGGACGCGGGCTGCAGGGCCCGCCGCCAGGAGGCGAGGTCCTCGGCCAGCGGCGGCACGATCTCGACGGTCGCGCCCGGGCCGGTCTTCGTGCCCTTGATCTTCCCGCCGGTCGCGGCCTGCTCGATGAGGAGCACGCGCTCGCCGACGTGGCGCCACTGGAGGGCGAAGACCTCCTCGGGCCGCAGGCCGGCCAGATACATGAGCGAGACCACCAGGGCGTCGCGCTCGCCCATGCGGGCGCGGATGCGCTCCAGCACGACGGGCGGGTGGGCGCGGTGCTTCGAGGGCTTGTGGGGCAGCCGGCGGATGTCCCGACACGGGTTCTCGGGGATCAGCTCGTCGTCGACCGCGTAGCCCAGGAAGGCCGAGAGCACGGTCATGACGGCGTTGGCGCGGTTGGCGGTGGCGACCCGGCGGCGGCCGTTGACGCGCACGCCCTCCTCGCGCATCTGAGCCCGGAACTCGCGCACCCGCGCGCGGTTCATGTCGCGCAGCGGCACGTCGCCGATCAGCGGCAGGATCCAGGAGTCGAGGACGTCGGCCCAGGTCTCCTTGGTCGTGTCGGCCCAGGCGACGCCGCGCTGGCGCCAGCAGCGGCGCACGTAGTCGCGCAGCGGCAGGTCCGAGGCCTCTGAAGGCGCGAAGCCGCCGAGCTGGCGTCGGCGGCGCAGCTGCGCCTTGATTTCCCCGTCGAAGGCGACCGCCTCGGCCTGGGTGTCGAAAGTGCGCTGGCGGTGCCGGCCCTCCTCCTCCCAGCGCGCCACCCAGCGGGTGCGGCGGCCCAGCTTGCGCTTCTGGACGCTCATCGGCCGCCGCCCGGGGTAGCGCTCTCGCGCGAAGGCAGGCCGCGCGCCATGCGGGCGAACTCGCCGCGCGGCTGGCGGGCGCGGGGCGGCGGAGTGGTGCGGGCCGCGGACCGGCCGGCGCGCGCCGCTGCGTCCGGGTCGTGGCGCAGCTGCTCGAGGTCCTCGACGCTCACGCGGATGGCGCGCCCGATGCGCATCGCCGGGAGGGTGCCCGCGCGCACCTGGCGCCAGAGGGTCCGGTAGGAGACGCCGAGGCGCTCGGCGGCCTCGTGGAGCGTGAGGTGCTGGGGCACGGCGGCCTCGGGCGCGGGCGGCTGGGGGCCCGGCGCGGCGGCGGCGGGGTGGCCGTCCATGGCTGCGCGCTCGCGGGTCGTCACGCCGCTCAGGCCTCCACGCCCGCGGCCTCGAGGGCGGCCGCCTCGACGGGGGAGTGGCCGTTGCCGTGCGGGACGCCGACGAGGCGCCAGAGGTCGCGGTGCTCGTCGTCGCGTGCGACGCGGGGGCTGGCGCCCTGCGCGAGCGAACCGAGGCGGCGGGCGAGGTCGGTGCGGTCCATCGCGAGCTCGACGCTCATCGTGTCGAGCGTCGCGGGTCCCCGATCGCGGAGGAAGTCGAGCACGGCCTGCGTGTCGGGCGCGAGCGGGCCCGAAGCCCGCCGGCGCGGCCCGCCGGGGCGGGCCACCGGAGAGGCGGGCTTGCGGCGCCTGCGGGCCGGCTTCGCCTCGATGCCGAGCTCGTCCATGATCGCCACGACCTCCGCCTTCGCGCCGTCGATCTGCGCCGGCAGCTGCTCCTGCACCTTCACGAGCTTCTCCAGGCGGTCGATCGCCGCGGCCAGGCGCTGGCCGGTGGACTGGTCAGTGCTCATGTGCGCCTCCTGGACGCGGCGGTCTCAGCGGTGCGGGCGGGCGCGGGCAGGCGGCAGTAGCGCGCCACCTCCGCGTACAGCCTCGCGAGCGCCTCGGTGGGGGTGGGGCCCTGGGCCTCCAGGGCGAAGTCGCGTCGGCCGACGGTCGCCACCCAGAGCGGCTCGCCCTCGCCGGAGCCCGTGCGCGCGAAGGCGCCGGCCCGCTCGACGTGGAGGTCCCAGTCGCGGCGGGCGCAGACGATCGGCAGCTCGTGCAGCGGATCGAGGGCGGTCGTGATCACGCGGCCCGCCGGAGGTCGACGAGGTCCTCGCCCTCGGGGGCGTGCGGGTCCTCGACCTGGATGATGCGCGGGTCGCCCGAGTCGCCGAGGACCGCGCCCGGGTAGGCGCGGGAGAGGCCGGCCAGCACGCGGGCGACGTCGTCGGCGTCCATCGGGAGGGCGACCAGGGCGACGACGCGGCTCACGACCACCACCGGGCGAGGACGCTGCCGGGCACCACGGCGCCGTCGCGGCGCCGGAGCTCGCGCATCACGCGGCTGAGCGCGATGCGGCGGACCGTCCCCGACGGGGCGAGCAGCGCCGACAGCGGGACGCTGGCGGCCCGGGTGCCGGCGCGGCCGCGGACGTGGAGCACGTCCGTCGTCGAGTCGTTCTCGTAGACGTAGATCACGGGCGTCCCTCCGGCCATTCCTGACGACGGCAGTAGCGGCGGTGGCGGCGGGCGAGGCCGAAGGCGGTCCAGACCTCGCGGCCGCAGCGCAGGCAGCGCTCGAGGCGGCCCGCGTGCGGGTGCACGCCGACCTCGACCATGGTGGGCCGGCGCTCACTGCGCAGCGGCACGAGGAGCTGGGGCGCGGCGGCCATCACGCCTGGGCCATCCGCTCCTCGCCGCCGACCGGGACAACGGGCTCGCGCCAGCGCCAGCCCTCACCGGAGGGGCCGGGAGCGCGCTCGACGAGGCCCTGGTCGCGGAGCTCCTCGCAAGCCTCCATGACGGTCTGCGTCGGGACGTGGCGGCCGCGGCCGACGGTGATCGCGAGATACGTCGGCGTGCGGCTGCCGGCATCGGGACGCGCCCAGAAGGCGTCGTGATCCCGGGCGGCGTAGAGGGCGCCGACCAGGCGCTCGCGGACGATCGTCATGGGGACGTCGTTGGGCATCAGCAGCCCGTTCCCGTCCACTCGCCGCGCCGGCCCTGCGCCCACATCCACGCGGCCGCGTGCGCCTGCACGTCCTGGCGCGACCAGTCGAGCCCGGCGTAGGGCGTCGAGAGGAAGGTGCCGCGCATGAACTGGAAGGACGAGTAGGCGCCGCTGCCGGCCGTGTTCGGGCGGGTGTTGTGGCGGGCCCGCCGCTCGGCCGTGCGGTAGCCCTCGGTCAGCGCGCAGCGCCGCAGCGCGCGCCAGTCCTGGCCGTGGGCGATCGCCGCCAGCTGCAGCGACACGCGGAAGTCGGGGTGGCGGGCGAGCGTGGCCCGCAGCGAGCGGACCTCGCGCCGCGCCGCGCGCCAGCCCTCGACGGCGATGACGAACTTCGCGTGGGGGACCGTGCGCGCCTTGGGCGCGATCTCCGCGATCGCGGGCTCGGGTGCGGCCGAGGGGCGGTCACCGGCGCCCGCGGCCCACGCCACGCCGGCTCCCGCGCCGCCGGCGGCCACGGCGGCCGTCGCGATGGCGACGAACCGCCTCACGCCCGCTCCACGCCGGCGGCGACCGCCGCCAGGTCGTCCTGCTCGAGCTCCTCGAAGCCGCGCGCGAACTCGTCGAGCCAGTCGGCGAGCCGCGTGCGCTCGTCCTCGGCCATCTCGCCGATCGTCCCGCGCGGCTCCACGCCGGCGGCCAGGAAGACCGCTACGGCGCGCGGCGGGTGGCTGAGCCCCGGGACCATCCGCACGAGGTAGAAGCGGGACCACTCGCCGACCCAGGGGCCGGGGTCGCGCAGCTGCGCCGCGACCGCGCGCAGGGCGGGCACCGGGCCGATGTCGGTGAGCCGGTGCAGGAACGCCCTGCGGGCGCGGATGGTCGGCAGCAGATCCTCGGGGCGGCGCGTCACGACAGGGCCCCCAGGAGGGCGCGGATGACGAGCGCGATCGCGAGCCAGGAGCCGATCACCGTGATGGCGAAGAGCGCCACGGCGGCGGGCCAGCGCAGCCGGCGGTCGAGCAGCGCGCGGGCGCGGTCGCGAAGGGGAGGCCGGGCGAGGCCCGCCTCGAGGGCGACCTCGTCGATCGCCGCGCCGAGGTCGCGGTGGCCGTCGCGCAGCGCCTGCAGGACGGGCGGCGTCAGGCCTTCGCGCTCGGCCCGGACGCGGATGGCGTCGACGAACCAGACGGCCAGGGCGAGATCGACCGAGGACTGGAGGCGGCGGGGCGCGGTGCTGGTCGTGGCCATCACGCGGCCGCCGCGAGCCCGGAGGCCTCGGGGCGGCGCCGGCGCTCGGTGACGCCGTCCCAGCCGACCCGCTCGCGCTGGAGCGCGGCGATCGCCTCGTCGATGCGGCGCTGGTTCTCCTGCGCCTCCCGGTAGACGCGCGCGAGCTGCGCGCCGTGGTCCTGGTAGGTGCTGGCGGCGCCCTGGAGCTGCTCGACGAACAGGCGGCCCGCCATGCCGGCGTCCCGCATGACCGTCTCGAGGTCGGGCCGCCGGCCCGAGTTCGAGTTGCCCGCCATGTCGGCTACCCTCTTTCTGCGCCGGCCGCGGTGGTCTCTGCCAGGAGATCGCGGCCGGCGCCGTCGTTTGGATTTTCGCCACGGCCCGTCGAGGCGCTGTCAGCCTCCTGGCCATGGAGCGAATCGAGCGGGACGCCGAGAGCGGTCGCGATAGCGCGCCAGGTCTCCTCGCGCGTCTCGTGGCGGCCGTGCTCGGCGCGGTAGACCGTCGCCACGGAGACGCCGGCCTCGCGGGCGAGGCCCTCGAGGGAAAGCTTCCGCTGCCTGCGCAGACGCCTCAGCGGCGACTCGCCGATGGGGCGGCGCGGCGTTTCCGCGTGACTAGACATGCATGTATGGAACCATGACTAGACACGCGGGTCAAGCCCCGGATGTGCTGGCCGCGCTGGTGGCCATGCATGACTATGCACGCATGGCCAGCCGCACCGAGTTAGCCCAGACGCTGCGTGACGCGCGCACGAGCCGGGGGCTGACCCAGCAGAAGGTGGCAACGGCCCTCGAGGTGCCGTTCACCTACGTCAGCCGTTGGGAGCGGGCCGAAGTGCGGCCTGACTCGAAGCACCTCGAGAAGTTGGCGAGGTTCTACGAGCTCGACCTGGTCGAGCTCATCCGCATGCGGAACGAGGCTCCGAGCGGGCGGTCAGCGGCTACTTCACCAGCCGGAGAGCCGGAGGCGCGCCATCCCGCGGACGTGATGCGCGACGCCCTGGAGGATCAAGAGCGCGAGCGACGACGTCGCGGCACTCGTAGAGCCGGCTGATCCAGGGGTCGTCGGCGAGCTCGTAGGCCTCGGCCAGCATGAGGGCCTTATCGATGTCCGCCAGGAACATCATCTGCACGGCCCTCACCCCGTCCTCGCGGGTGAAAATCGGCGCGGCGTCAGGACGATTCGTCGCCATGCCCGCCGGATCTTGTCCCATGTGCGAGGTGATGCAAAGTCGCCCCCGACAAGTTCCGCTGGATCGCGGATAGTTCTCTACGTTCGTCGGACGAAACTACCCCGCCGGGTAGGCGCCTCCGGCGCGCGCCTCATGGGACGCTCGTTGCGCACGCGAACGGAGAGGTGAGGCGTGGAACGGATCAGCGAGCTGGCGAACCAGAAGCTCCGGTCGACGGTGGGGCGCGGCCGCGAGCTGCGGGCGCTTCCGGAAATCCTCGGCGACCGCGAGCAGGTGCTGAATCTCGCCGGGGGCGAATACGACGGCAACATGGGGCTTCTCGTGGTCACAGACCGCCGGGTCATCTTCTTCGATAAGGGCCTGATGCGGTCGAGGCAGGAGGACTTCCCGTACGAGCGCATCAGCTCGGTCCAGACGGAGACCAAGCTGATGTACGGGCGCCTCACGATCTTCGCCTCGGGCAACAAGGCCATCATCTCGAAGGTCGATCCGAAGGCACGGGTGGGCGAGATCGGCGACTACATTCGGGCGCGGATCAGCGGCGGTCCAGCGACCCCGGCGTCGGCGCCCGATCAAGCCGCCACGTCGCCCCACGACCGGCTGCGGAAGCTGAAAGACCTTCACGAGGAGGGGCTCCTCACGGACGCGGAGTACGAGCAGAAGCGGTCCGCCGCGCTCGCGGAGCTGTGATGAGGCTCCGCCTCTACACGCTCGGCCGTCTCGGTCTCTGCGCCCTCGCCAGCGCCGCCGTCGTCGCCGGCTGCAGCGACACGCCCGCCGACAGCGTGCGCGACGCGCAGGACGAGGTGAAGCGAGTCCGCGACCAGCAGGCGTGCGCCCGCTACGGGCTGCCGTCCGAGCGCCTGGCGTGTCGCGAGGAGCGGGGGCTCGACTAGTGCGGCTGACGGTGACGACGCCGCTCAAGCTGCCCTGGTTGATCGTGGCCGAGATCTGGCGGCCGGCGGGCTGATGGGCGCGCCGCTCGTCACCAGCCTCGAGCAGCTCATCCAGGCGATGGATGCGCAGGGCTTCGACTGGAAGCCCGATGAGCGCATGTTCATGCCGCGGCCCAACCGGACGGAGCGAGGGATGCCAGTCCCGCTCACGGTACGCGAGGCCCTGCGGTGGATCGAGCCATCCCACTACCTCGACCGCAGCAACGAGCAACGCGGTGACCGGCCGCTGCCGCCCGTTCAGTGGCCGGACTGGGCGTGGTGAGCGGGTCAGCGGCACCCGCCTGCCCTAAGTGCGGCGGGCCCACGACCGCGGGCGTGGTGACGACGCAGAGTCGAGGGCTCCGTCCCGGCCGACGGCTGGCGCGCGTGGTCAGCTCGCCGGTGTGGCGCTGCGAGCGCTGCGGGCACGGTCCGCCGACCCCGGTGACACCCGCTTGATCGACACGACCCAGTGGGAACGCCGGCGCGCGCACGTCCTCAACGATCTGCGATTGGATCCGCGCAACGTGCGCTTGGGGCTGGCGGAAGAGGTGTCCCAAGCGGAGATTCGTCAGGAGCTCTTCGCTGAGCACAGGGCCTACGAACTCCTCAAGGCGATCGTGGAGGTCGGCTACTTCACGCAAGAGACGCCGGTCGCTGTCCGTGACGATGAAATCTTCGTCGTCGTTGAGGGGAACCGACGGCTTGCGGCGCTACAGGCGATATGCAGCCCGCCCACCGTACCGGCGTACGAGTCGCGGATTCGTCGACTGACCGCAGGGCTGGGCAACGACCGGCGCGACGCGTTGGAGACGATCGAGATCCTCGTCGCCCCCGACCGCGAAGAAGCAGACGAGCTGATCGCCGCGCTGCACACGAGCAACCCCCGCCAGCCGTGGACGCCGGTGCGCCAGGCGGCGTTCTTTCGGGACCGGCTCCGGGTCGGCCGGACCCTGGACGAACTCGTCCGCCGCTACCCGACGATCGACGTGAAGAGCTTCGTCTTGGGCGCCCGGGTGATGGAGGCGTTCGAGGCCGTCGACTACGTCGACCCCGCCTTGCGTGAGTTTGTGCGCTCGCGCCGTTGGCAGAGGAGCTACTCGACGCTCGAGCGGCTCTTCCAGTCGCGCGCGTTCCTCGAGGTCACCGGCCTGCGCCTGGGCGACACCGGGGGCCTCGAGCTCCGAGTCTCCAAGGCCGCCTGGGAGAGGATGGCCGAGCACATCGTGGCCGGCATCAGTTCCAATCGCCTCAACACTCGCACGCTCAACGAGACGGGCGCGGGCGCCCAGGGGCGATTCGCAGAGCTGATCGCCGAGCTCGAGTCCATGAGGGGGCGCCGGCGCGCGAAGCACCAGCCGCTGGTCACGCCGCCGGCCGGCGGCGAGGCGGAGCCTGCTCGAGGCGCCGAGCAGGCGCCGCCGCCCGAGCCGGCGCCTCGTCGCCCGCGCCGCAGCAGCCCGAGGTATCTCGACATCCCCTCGGTGCCGGCAGGCTTCCCGAGCGGGATGCGCGCGCTCTACGAAGAACTCGGTCGCATCGACGTGAACCAGTTCCCCAACCTCACCGCCTTCGGCCTCAGGGCCCTCCTCGAGCGGACCATCAAGGCCTTCGCCGAGGTCAAGAGCGAGAAGATCCCCGCCAAGCGCGGACAGGTCTCTCTGGACGACTGCCTGCGCTGGCTCGAGAAGCGGTTGGACGAAGAGGGCGACACGACCCGCCGCCAGGCTGCCGGCAAGCTGCGCACCAGTCGACTGGCAACCCTGCGTTCCGACGACCCGGTTGTAGGGGCCGACCTGCTGAACGCCGCGAGCCACAATCACACCATCGCCTTCGAGCCCGACGAGGCGCGGCGCGCATGGGACTCAATGCAGCCGATCGTGGCCTATATGGTCGGCCCGTGATGGCCAGACGGAGCCGCATACCGAAGCGACCCCGCCTGTCGCCGTTGCGCTATCCCGGTGGCAAATCGGCGCTCTACCCTCGGCTTCAGTACTACATCCGCAGCCGCCGTCTCTCTGAGGGCGTGTATGTCGAGCCCTACGCAGGCGGCGCCGGCGCGGCGATCAGCCTGTTGGTTACCGGTGAGGTCGCGCGGATCGTTATCAACGACCTCGACCCAGCGATCGCCGCGTTCTGGAGCTTCCTTGTCGAGGATCCCGACGAGATGTCCAAACGCGTCGCCGAGACGCCGCTCACGGTCGAGGAGTGGCGCCGTCAGAAGGAGATCCACAGCGCCGGCCCGAGCGCAGCGAGCCGCGACGAGCTGGGCTTCGCGACCTTCTATCTGAACCGCACGAACCGATCTGGGGTGCTGAACGGGGGGCCGATCGGGGGGCTCGACCAGAGCGGTCCCTACAAGATTGACGCCCGGTTCAACCGAGAGGCGCTGCTCGAGCGACTTCGCTTGGTCGGTGTGCACGCGAGTCGCATCACGGTGAGCTGTCGCGACGGCGCGGAGGTGATCGCCGACTACGTCTGCCGAGACGACGCCCTCATCTACGCGGACCCGCCGTATTTCGACAAGGCCGGCTCCCTGTACATGAACTCGTTCGGCGCTTCGGAGCACGAGAGGCTCGCGGCCGTCCTCAACAACGCCGCCGACGCCAGATGGCTGCTCACGTACGACGACCACCCCAGGGTGCGAGAGCTGTATCCGGAGCGGCGGCTCAGGCTCCTCAGCCTCAACTACTCCGCGCGCCGGGTTATGCGAGCGACTGAGGTTGCGGTCTTCTCCGACGGGTTCGGTGAGATCGACGCAGGCTGGGCGTACGACCATTCCGCCGATGGGTCGGGGCGTTCTCAGGTCGACGACGCGGCCGCGCTCCAGCGTCCCGCCGCTGGCTGAACACCGGGGGATGCTATCGCCCGCGCTTGCGTGATGCTATCGCGAGCGCTATCATCATCCCATGAAGTTCAACCGCCACTCGCGCCGCCGGATGAAGCTGTACGGCATCACGGAGGCCGAGGTGGCGGCCGTCGTCTCGTCGCCCGACGCCGAGCAGGACGCCGACGAGCAGGGCAACCCGCGCTACACCGCCCGCGTCGGCGGTCGGGTCGTCCGGGTGGTGATCTCGGCCGACGACCCGGAGATGGTGAAGTCCGTCTTCCCGAGAAGGGGGTGAGCAGGATGCGCGCGCTCTACGACACCGAGGCCGGTGCGCTCGCGATCGACTTCGAGGAGCCCGCCGGGCAGGCGCGCTACGGCGACGAGCTCGGGCGCGGCCTGGTGGTCGCCGTGGCTGAGGGTGGACGAGCGGTCAGCGTCGAGGTGCTCGACCCGGGCGACGAGCTCGACGAGCTGCTCGGGCTCGCTGCCGAGCGCTACGGGCTCGACGCCGGCGCGCTGCGGGCAGCGGCGCGCTCGGCGCTCGCCGTGCCGGACCGCGAGGTGACGCTCGACGTCGCGCGGAGCGCGGCATGAACGCCGACGGCCAGCCGTCGGGGCGGATCCTGTTGAGGCTGCCGCGGGGCCTGCATGCCCGCCTGATCGACGAGGCGCACCGGGAGGGCGTGTCCCTCAACCAGTTCGCCGTCGCGGCGCTCGCCGGCGCCGTCGGCTGGCGGTTGCAGGACGGGGACACGTCGCGGCTCGCGGTCGAGCTCGCCGACGGGACGACGATCGCGACCGAGTCCATCTCGATCGAGCACCCGAGCGGCGTCCTCACCATCCCCGACCACGAGCCGTTCCGGCCGGGCGAGTGGGTGAAGATCCACGACCGGCGCGACTGACCGCATCAATGCGCCGGTCGACGACGAGAGGGCGCCCTCGGGCGCCCTCTCGGCTTCGTGGTCGTGATCGCGGCTTGTGCGCTAGGGAATCGGCCGGGCATCCCCCGTGCGCTCCTCGATGGCGCGCTCGAGGTTGACCCCGTCGCCCGGCACGGGGCTGGCCTCGTTGGGGACGAGGTAGCCGAGGACGGCGCCGAGGATGGTCGCGCTCGCGGTGGAGCACACGGCGAGCGACTCGGGCGGCATCTCGCGGATCTGGTCCACGAAGACGGCGAGCAGCGTCCAGACGAGCGTGGCGATCGCGGCGCCGAGCGTGCCGGCGGCGACCTTGGCGTCGATGCGACCCACGGGGTCCTCCTATCGGTTGGCCTGCACCCAGGACCACAGCGGCGGCCCCGGGCAGGAGGTGCGGTACCACTCGAGATGGGCGGTGCGGCGGCCCCAGCCCTCCGAGGTCCGGAGGGCCTGGACGGTGACGAGCTGCGACACGGTCGGCGTCGGGGTCCCGGTGCCGCAGAGCACGAGGACCCCCGGGTAGCCGTTCGCCACGTTGTGGCCCGAGTGCGCGCCGCGCACGTTGCGCCCACGGCCCTCGAGGACCGTGCAGTAGCGCCCGCCGTCGCCGTCGCGCAGGACGACCCAGTTGTAGCCGAGGTCCGCCCAGCCGAGGTCGAAGCGGTGGTAGCGCGCGAAGCGCAGCACCTGCGCCACCTGGGCGTCGTAGCCGTCGGCCGCCGCGCCCGGGCCGAACCAGTGGACGACGTGGGGCACCCCGGGCGGGTGGAGGGCCAGGCTGCGCGCGCGCGGCGCGAAGTCGCACCAGTCCTCGCGGGCCACGATGCGCAGCGCCCCGGCGGGCCGCTCCGAGGCGGCGAGCGCGGCGTAGCGATCCTGCGCCTCGCGCGCGGCCTGCCGGCGCACCGGGTCGCCGCGCCGGGCCACCCAGTCGCGCGGCATCTTGCGGTAGCCGAGCAGCACCAGGAGCTCGTCGGGGACGATGGCGCCGGCGACGTGCGGCGCGCCGGCACGCTCCTGCCAGATGCTCACGGCCATCGCCGTGCGCGGCCCGTACGCGCCGTCCTGCTCGATGCCGTAGCCCCGGAGGCGGTGCTGCACCGCGGCGACGAGGGCCGCGTTGCCGTCGCCGGCCGGCCGTCCCATCCGGGGGCTGGTCAGGCGCAGCGTCACGATGCGCGGGCGGGCCATCACGCTCCTCCTTCTGCCGGCCGCGGCGTCTGCGGCGGCGGGTCCACCTGCGACGGCGTCACGAGCGGCGGGCAGCCGTCCTCGAGGGGCGCCAGCGCGCGCTCGATCACCTGCGCAGAGGCGGGGTCGAGCCGCCCCTGCTGCTGCGCGCGATCGCGCGACAGCTCGAGGACGCCCCGGATGGTGCACTCGACGACGCGCTGCTTGGCGGCCAGCTCGCGGCGGTCCTCGACCGACTGGCGGTCGGCGTCGCTGCGCTGCTGCCGCTCGACGTACGTGGCGATCGCGAGCAGCACGAGCAGGACGATGAGCACGCGCGCCAACCAGCGATCGACCGCCGCCCAGAGACGGCGTCGGCGCACGCGCCGGTTGTGCCGCTCGACGCTCTCGCCGATGAGGCGCTCGTCGTCCGTCACCCGAGGAACCTCCACGCGATGAGAGCCGTCTCGACGACGACCGTGGTGATCGCCCATCCCCACAGGCGCCGCCGGCGCGCGGCGCCCGTGACCATGTACCGAGGCGGGATGCCGCTCACGAGTTCCCGTCCCGCTTGCCGAGCGCGGTGGGCAGCAGCGCGAGCGCGGTCGCGAGCCCGATGATCGCGGGGTCCGCTGGCCGGTCGATCGCGTTCGCGATCACCCATTCGCCGACTCCCAGCAGCACGCCGATCGCTCGGGCGAGGCGCGGCCAGAGGTCGTCGAAGCGATCGCTGAGGCGCGCCACTCATCGTCCCCTGGTCATCCGAGCCGCAGCGGTTCGAGCGTCAGCCAGCGCTCGACGAAGGAGACCGCCTCGCCCGTCCCCCGGTAGACCGCGTAGATCGTCTGGCCGGGGTTCGAGAACTGGAGCACCCGGGACTTGGCCAGCGACATCACCGCGAACGGCGCGGTCAGCGACCCCTTCAGGGCGATGTTGTCCTGGCCGCTGATGAACTGGCCGGCGGCGGCGATCGACATGTAGCCGCGGGTCGTGCCGGGGTTGCCGCCCGACCAGTACATGTGACAGCCCCAGCTCACCCGGTACCAGCCCGGGGCGGGGATGACGAGCTGCGGGCCGCCCAGGTCCTGGTAGGAGGTCGAGGCGAGCCCGATGTCGCCGTCGGCGTGCGCCGTGATCGGCGCCGCTCCGAGCGGGTGCCAGCGGTACGGCGACGGGGAGCCGGCCCGATAGCGGCAGCGCCAGAGCACCTGGCCCGCGACCCCGTCCGTCGCGCGCAGGTCGAGCTCGGTGCCGTCCGGCTGGGCGCTGAACGGCAGCATCGTGACCTCGGGCACCGTGATCGGATCCGCGCCGCCAGGCACGTGCTGGGAGGCGTGCGACCCGGGCGCCGCCTGGCCGGGCCCCGTGCCGAGCGCGCGCAGGGCCTCGGTGCCCGATCCTGCGCCGGCGGACGGCTTGAGCGCGCCGGCGACCTTGGCCGCCGTCACCGCCCCGGCGGCGATCTCGGGCGAGGGGTAGTTGCCCGCCAGGTCGCCGCCCGCCGGGCCGCGCGGGTCGATCAGCACCCACTCCGAGCCCGTGTCGAACCACAGCCGTCGCTCGTCGGTCGCGAAGTAGAGCCGGCGCGCCGTACCGGCGGACGGGCGGGCGGCCGCGGTGCCCGACAGCAGCGGCCCGAGGCTCGCGTCGAGCGCGGCGGCCAGCGGGTGCAGCGCCTCCTCGATGTCCGCCACGTCGGCGAGCTGGGGGATGGGCAGGCCGAGACGCGGGGTGGTGTCGCTCATGGGTCAGGCACCTCCAGCACCTGCTGCCAGGTCGGGTTGGCGGCCTCGACGGCGGCCCAGTCCGGCCACGTGTCGGCGACCAGCTGCCAGTCGCGCGCGTCGCGCACCTCGTGGTCGAGGACGACGCCGGCGGGCAGCACCGCCGCCACGGCCGCCCGGAGGGCGTCGGCGTCGGGGGTCTCGGCGATCCGCGTGACGAGCATCAGCAGCCACGGGTCGCCGCCGTGCCCCTCGCGGAAGATGACGCTGCGCTCGCCGGTGAGGTGCTCGCGCGCGGTCTCGACGGCGATCAGGGCCGAGCCGCGGCGCATCCCGCGCGGGTACACGACCTCCCGGCGCGCCCGGGCGAGGTAGTCGGCGTCCGTCTCGCCGCCCCGCCGCGGGGGCATCCGGCCGCCCGTCCACTGGGCGGCGTGGGGCAGGGCCCACAGGGGCGCCACCGCCGGGTCCGTGAGGATGCGCCAGGGCGGCAGCTCCCCGTCGCCGTGGGCCACCTCGCCCGCGCGCTCGAAGCCCGTCATCCACGCGCCCACCAGGGCGGCCAGGAGGGCGTCCGAGGTCGCGTCGACCGCGAGGAAGCCGAGGTGCTCCAGCGCGCGCTCGGCGGCGGTCATGCGGCCGTCGCGACGATCGTGCCCGGCGAGGGCAGCGGCGCCCAGCCGGTCATGGTCACGCTGGTGCCGCCGTTCACGGTGCACGTGACGACGCCTGCGACGCCGGCGAGGCTGTCGGCGACGTGGGCGATGTCGAAGTGCCGGATCACCCGGGCCGCGTCGTCGGGCGGGCGCCAGCGGCCGGGCGCGGCCTCGTCGAGCGCCCACGTGGCGGGCGACAGGTAGTCGGAGATCGCGGCCGCCACGGCGGCCTCCATCGCCGGGCCGTCGACGCCGGGCTCGAGGCGGAAGGTGATGGCGACGTCGACCGTCGTGTAGGTCGGCTCCTCGACGTGCACGATCACGTTCAGCGGGCGCTCGGGCCCGGTCAGCATGGCCGCCACCTCTGCCGCGTCGGCGGGGCTCAGCGGCAGGCCCGCGACGTCCACCGGGAAGACGGTCACGTGGCCGCCGCTGGCGGGGTCGTCTCCCGGGGCCGGCGGGGCGGCGGGGTCGAGGAGGTTGACGGCCATCGCGCGCGCCACCGCCTCGTGGTCGAGCGTCATCGCGGCGAAGTCGTCGACCGTGATGGGGATGGCCCGCAGGCGCCGCGCGCGGTCGGCCGCCCGCTCGGCGAAGGCCTCGATCGTCTCGGCATCGGCGCCCCCGGAGGCGACCGTCGTCAGGGTCACCGACGCGACGCCCACCACCTGGTCGAAGGCCTCCGCCGCGCCGACCAGCCCGTTCGCCTGTGGGCCCGCCTCGAGCGCCACGAGCGGCACGCCGGCGGCGCTCGTCTGGCCCGCGGGGACCGTCACGTCCCCGACGCTGGCGAAGGCCACCATCTCGCCGTCGGGGCGGCGCATGTAGACGTGCGTGCCGTCGGGGATCAGGTAGCCGGCGTCGTCGGTCATCGACCAGTCGGAGGAGGCCGAGGCCACGCCCTCGGGCCGGCGGGCGATCCCCAGGATGTTGGCGGCGAACCCGGTGTAGACGTCCCGCGCCTCGTCCTTCAGGAGGGCCGCGATCGTGGCGGCCACCATCGCCATCGCCTCGGCGACCGCCGTCTCCACGTGGCCCTCGGAGGGCTCCCAGCCGGGGATCTGGTCGGCGATCCGGGTCAGGATCGCCTCGGCGACCGTCACCTCGTCCGAGACGACCTCCGGATCGAGGTATGCCATCTAGTCCTCCTCGCTCGCCAGGGCCACCCGGACGGCGACCGTCTGCCTGCCGTCCGCGCCCGGCCCGGTCGCCTCGACGCTCACCCGCGCGCGCGGCTCGTCGCCCTCGAGCTCGGCCGCGATCACGTCCGGCGCCACGCCGCCGGTGAAGGTCGGGTCGTCGATGCCGACCTCGGGCGCCAGCGGCCGTGCGCCGCGGGGCGTGCGGGCGATCACGTGGACGCACTGGCGGACGTCGGCGAGCGTGTCCTGCTCCACCGTGGCGAGCGCCCGGTCGCTGTTGAGGCGCAGCGGGAACGCCAGGTGCGGCACCTCGCCGGCGAGCGGCCGAAGGGCGGGGCGGGCGGCGCGGGTGGCGGGCGTCGCCGCGGTGCGCGCGCGCATGCGGACGTCGGACGCGCCCCCGACGTCGAAACCCTGGATCACGCCCGGGGCTGGCGGCGGGGTGCTCGCGAGCTCCATGTCCACGACCGACGCGCCGGTGAGGTGGAGGCCGAGCAGCGGCGTGGGCGGCGGCGGCTCGGGGTCGGGCTCCTCGACGTAGCGCAGCAGCGGCGCCCCGTAGGCGTTCGTCGGCGAGTCGGCTGTCTGGCGGTAGTCGCCGTTGGCCGGGTCGACCCACTTGGGCTCGAGGTCCGTGCGGTTGCCGCCGCCGTCCTGCCAGCGGCCCGCGCTGCCCCCGGTGCGCACGAGGATGCCGGTCCCGGTGCCCTTCCACAGGGCGTTGTCCGAGTAGACGTTCGGGCCGTCCGCGGCGAGCGTCGCGTCGTGGTCGAGCATCGCCATCACGCTGGGGGCGGTCAGGCCGTGCTCGGGCCCGCCGTCCGGGTTGGCGATGATGTTGCGCCGGGCGAGGTTCCTCGCCGACTCGCGGTAGGTGCCGTCGAAGCTGTCGCTGGTGCCTGCGCTGGCGACGAAGGCGCCGAAGCAGCGGTCGATCGTGTTGTCGTCGAGCCAGGTGTCGTCCGTGTCGGTGTAGCCGTGGATCACCCAGCCGCAGGTCTCGTAGGCGAGGTTCCCTCGCACGCGGCCGCGGCGCCCGGTCTTGCCGTAGGCCGTGTGGTCGTGGTTCTTGCCGTAGGTGTCGAAGCCGCCGATGTGGCGCAGGCGGCAGCGCTCGATCACCCAGTCGAAGACCTCTCGCGTCGTCCCGTACTGGAAGTGGATGACGCCGGTCCCCGACGAGCCCCAGCCGTCGTCGGCCGGGTCGCGGTTGCTGAGCCGGCAGTCGAACCACTCGATGCCGTCGACGTTCCAGAGGCCAGCGCCGGCGGCCGTGATCCCGGGGCCCAGGCCGTCGTGGGCGAATCCGTAGAAGCGGCTCCCGGCGCTGCTGGTGTTCGAGAACGAGAACTTCGCGCGCAGCCGCACCGGCACGTTCGCCAGGTGGTGCCAGGCGGAGCCGACGATGGCGATGCCCTCGTACCAGCCCTCGCCCATGACGTCGATCTGCTTCGCGCCGAAGTTGCGCCAGGTCGAGAGGCCCAGGTCGAAGAAGGCCTGCGTGTCGTCGGAGCGGCGCCGCAGCACGATCGTGTCCCCGCTGCTGGCGGCCGCGGCGATCGCGTCCGCCCACTGCGTCGCGACCGGGGTCGCGCTCTCGGTGCTGATGTCGAGGTTGGCCACGGCCTAGGGCGCCGGGGTGAAGGCGCTCGGGACGATCTGCGCGGCCACGGCGAAGCTCGCCTGGCTCGCGATCTGGCCGTCCACCTCGATGCGCCACCAGTGGTGGCCCTCCTGGCGCACCAGCCAGTCGACCGTGAAGGTGAGGCCGTCCGGCCAGGCCGTGAAGGCCTCGTCGGCGTCGGTGAAGTGGGTCACCGTGCCGTCGGGCTCGAGCAGCGAGATGGCGACCGCGGCATCGCCTGCCGGATGCTCGGCCTCGGCGGTGAGGGTCACGCGGGTGCCGACGTGGGGCACGGACATGGCTACGCCTCCCTGCCTGCGATCGTCACCGTCATCCGCACCCGCGTCGTCGGCCGGGCGCTCATCCGCGCGGAGCGGGCGCTGACGGCCATCTGCGCCCGCTGCGCCCTCACCGACATGCGCACGGACCCGGGCACCAGCACCGGCACGTAGGGCGCCAGGAGGACCGCCACGTCGGCCGTCGACTCATTGCCGACGTCGTCGCGCGCGAGCGCCGTGACGCGCACCGTGCCGCCCTCGTCCTTCGTGACCGTGCTCACCAGGCGCGCGGGCTGGACCACGGCCGGGGCGCCGGCGATCGTCGCGTCGGCGACCTGGCCGTCGGCGGAGATCATGTAGGGCACGGCGATCGTGCGGGCGGGCGTCCGCGAGGGCAGGCCGAGGACCACCGTCGGCGGGGTGACGTCCAGCGCGAGCCGGAAGGCGGCGCTCACTGCTAGAGGCTCCACGTCCCGGTGGAGTCGCGGACGAACACCTTCACGTAGGAGTCGGCGTCGCCGCCGGCCGCCTCGTAGTCGGCGCCCTTCACCGTCGTGGTGATCGGCGTGGCGGCCGGGTAGCCGCCGGCCGAGCCGGCGACGTTGGCCGAGCCGGCGGTCGTGGGGATCTGGGTGCCCTGGGTGTGGGTCGCCGACTGGCTCTGGACGACGAGCACCTTGTACTCCTCGAAGGGCTCGTCGGCCTCCCAGTCGAAGACCGACTCGTCGTAGCCGGCGACCTTGGAGATCTTCGCGGCCGAGGGCGTCCCGACGGTGACGACCGGCGCCGTGGTGTCGAGGACGATGGTGTCGCTCGCCTCGGCCGACGCGTTGCCGACGTCGTCGCGGACCTTGATGCGCACCGTCTTGGTGCCGTCGCCGGCCGACAGCCGGATCCCCTTCGAGGCGACGTAGGTGACCCAGGGGGCATTGGCCTCAGTCGCCCGGTACTCGGCGGGCGCGTGGGCGTCGTCGACGTCGCCGTAGATCTTGACCTGGTAGCCCGTGGTGTCGGGATCGGTCGTGGCGATGCTGAGGGTGACGTCGCGCGATCCGGTCGCCGGGTCGCCGCCGTTCATCACGACCGAGACGCCAGCCGGCGGGGTGGTGTCGAGGACCAGCTGGAAGTAGGCGGCCATCAGGAGCTCCAGTTGTCAGCGAGGTCGCGGGCGTACAGCTTCAGGCCCTTGGTCCCGTCCGCCCCGGCGATGCCGGCGGCCTCGAGGTGGGCGTAGGTGACGGTGCGCTCGGCGGGCGTGGCGGCGCTGACGGCGCCGCCGGAGAGGACGAGCGGGTCGCCGGCGTCGCGGGGGTCGGAGGGGTCGCCGACGGCGCGCAGCTCCCACGCCTGGCAGGGCTCGTCGACCACGAAGGTGAAGGCCGAGGCGTCGTAGCCGGGAACGGCGCTGATCTTCGCCGGGGTCGGTCCCGCGGTGACGTCGGCCGACGGTGCCGTGGTGTCCCCGGCCAGCGTGGTCCGCACCTCGATCGCGTCCCAGCGGTTGGCGGTGCTGAAGCACTCGATCGCCAGGCGGCCGCGGCGCAGGGGGCTGCTCGTGTCGTTGACGGTGAACCCGACCTGCGTCCAGCTCGAGCCGTCGGCGGAGCGCCACAGCGACAGGGCGACCCCGCCCGGGATGGGCACCACCCGCAGCCCGAGGTGGTGGCCGTTGGTCCACTCGTGGGCCTGCTCGGCCAGGAGGCTCGTGAAGGACGAGCCCTTCGAGATCGCGAGCCCATCGGTCGCCGTGCGGTTCGTCTGGGTCGCGGTGTACATCGTCGGGCTGCCGCCCGGCGTGCCGAAGAAGTGGGTGAAGGCGGGGTTCGTGTTGCCGGTCGCCTTGACCAGCCCGCGGGCGACCACGTCGAAGCCCTCGGCCGCGTCGCCCGGGGTGATGTCCCCGGCCTGCGCCTGGTCGGTGAGGGCGAAGATGGCGAGCGTGTACGCGTCGACCCACGCCTGCGAGGCCGGGCCGGCGGCCTGCTGGGCGACGACGCGCGGGCTGGCCTGGCCGGTCCAGAAGGCGGCGTTCGCCCACTTCGCGGCCCCCACCGTCCGCAGGAGGCCGTCGGCATAGGGGAAGGCCTCGCTCCACAGCACGGCCCCCTCGCCGAAGGGGGCGCTCACGTCAGGTCTCCGTGTGGGAGAACTCGCCCGCCGGCAGGGTCACCTCTCCGCCCTCGACGGTCTGGAGGGGCGTGACGTTCGAGTAGAGCGTGAGGGCGCCGCCGGGGGTGTCCGAGAAGCCGGCGCCGCGGATGACGCCCCAGTCGCCGCCCGTCGGCGTGCCGCAGGAGAGGTCGGCCACCAGGCTCACCGTCTGGCCGGTCCGGACGAAGGTCGTGGCGTCGTTGGGCACGGCCACGGGCGCGTATCCGTTGCCGGCCGCCTCGGTGCCCACGCCGTCCTCGTCGATCGCCGTGGTGAACAGGCGCAGGTAGCGCGTGGCCGGCGCCACGTAGGGGGCCAGGCCGTACTCGTGGTCGAGCCAGCGCGCGGCGTGGGCGTTCGTCTTCGATCCGGGCATCCGATCCGGGCTCCTTCGTCTACGTCTGGGGCCACCAGGCGATGACCCACAGCTCGCCGGCGTCCGACTCGACCACCAGGGCGGCGTCGCCGGGGGCGGGCAGGGCGGCGCCGCGGGCCATCCACGGGCACTCGCGGGCGATGCCGGCCTGGGCGTCCACCTCGACGCGCAGGAGGGCGTCGGGCGCGGCGGGCGCCGCCAGGACGGTGGCCTCCATCGGGGTGCCCGGGCCGCCGCGGCGGGCGCGGCGGGCGGCGAGGTCCGTGAGGCTCACCGGTCACCGGGCCAGTGGCGGGGGGTGAAGCCGGCGGTGCTGCGCGCGGTCCGGCGCAGGCGCGGCCCGCTGCCGCCGTCGCCGTGGGGGCTGGTGTCGAAGCGCGCCCAGCCGCCGGGCGAGCCGTGCAGCTCGATCCAGACGTGGGTCGCGTTCGCCCAGACGGTGAAGCTGGGCCCCTTGCCCGCCGCGCCCCAGCTCGAGGCGAAGGCGCCGGAGACGATCGCCCGGTCGCCGGGGAACATGCCGGCCGCCTTCAGTACCAGCGAGGTGGACGACGAGCAGTCGAGCGGGGCGTCGTCGTCGATGCTCGTCAGCGGCACGCCGTGACCGCCGCCGAGCAGGTAGGCGCGGCCCTGCGCGTGGACGGCCCGCGCGGCGTCGAGGATCGCGCTCTGCGCCCCGCCGGCCGCGCCGCCGACCACGTCGCCGTCGGCCGACTCCTCGGCCGTCGGCTCCGGCCGGCGCATCGTCGGCCGGCGCAGCGTGACCTCGACCTCGGGCGAGTCGAGTCGCGGGCCCGCGACGCCGGAGACGATCCAGCGGCCGTCCTCGGGCCCGCCGGTCGCCATCAGCACGACGCCGCCCGGCATGACGCCCCAGCGCTCGGAGAGCACCCGAAGGGTCAGCTCGGTGACCGGGCGGGCGGTGCCCCACTCCCAGGCCGGCATCGCGAGCAGCCACGGCTCGTCGCCGGTGATGCGCACGGCGGGCGCCGCCTGGCGCAGCTCCTGCTCGGAGACGAAGTGAAAGACGTTGCCCGCCGCCCACCGCAGCCAGCCGACCTCCTCGGCGAGGCGCCCGGTGGCGGCCCACGAGCTCTCGCGCTGGCCGCCGCGCTCGCCGCGCGTGAACTCGTACCGGCGCGACGCCGCGCCACCCTCGCCGCGGCTGTCGTCCCCGAGCCAGGTGTCGACCGTCCGCTCGGCCTCCGCCTGCCACTGCGCGTAGGCGTCCGGGTAGCGGCTGCGCTGCACGGCGTTGATCGCCCGGGAGAGGTCGCCCGGCGCGTTCTTCAGGCCGCCGTGCACGACCTTCCAGCCCTGGACCCCGGGCCCCTTGTCGACGGTGAGGAACAGGCGCGTGGCGCCCGCGGGGTCGCGCCGCTGCGATTCGGGGCCCCACGGGGAGCGCTGCTGGAAGGGTCCGCGGCTGTCGGGGCCAGCGGTGTCGCCGTGGGCGAGCGAGCGCGCCGTCGACTCCTGGGTGATGGCCATGATCGCGGCCACCATCACGCGCCGCGAGGCCCCGAGGCGCTCGGCCTCGCCGAGCACGCCGTCGATGACGGACCGCTGGTGGGCGTCGGCGCGGGCGCCCTTCACGGTGTAGTCGGAGGCGCCGGTGCCGCGCGCGGGCGCGGGTGAGCCTCCCGATGGCCGGGCCCGGGGGCGGGTGAGGGCCACCTAGCCCCCCCGGGCGACCGGCTGCACGTCGCGCAGCTCGGGGATGAACCAGCGCATGCGCTCGCGCGGCGGCGCCGAGGCCTCGGCGACGAGGCGGCGCACGAAGCCCGCGCGGGTCGTCGTGGCGCGGGTGGCGGCGAGGAACTTCGTGAACTGCCGCAGGCGCCAGGCGACCTGGTCCTCGAAGGTCAGCGTGTAGAGGCCGGTGCCGTCCGAGGACACCGAGGCCAGCGCGTAGCTGACCCCGTCCACCTCCACGGTGATCCCGTCGCGCTGGATGAGCGCCTCGTCGGTGAGCACGCGCAGCAGCGAGTCGTTGGGGGACCGCACCGGCAGGGTCACGGTGGCGGCGCCCTCGGTGGTCATCTCCCACGCCGTGTCGCCGTCGATCGCCGCGCCGACCGGCCAGCGGCGGCCCTGGGCGGTCAGCGTCAGGCTCTCGACACTGCCGCGGCGCGGCGTGATGCGCGGGGGCGGCGCGGCCATCGCGGCGCCCTGGCGGGCGCGGATGCGGGCGCGCTGGGCGGGCGTCGTCACTTCAGCACCAGGCGCACGCCGGCGCGCAGCGGGTCATCGGGGCCGACCGGCCGGGTGCCCTTCAGCTGCTTCGGATTCCAGTCGCGGATGCGCTGCCAGCCGCCCGCGAAGCCGAGCTCGCGGACCGCGATCAGGCGCAGCGTGTCGCCCTTGCGCGTCGTGACGCGGCGCGTGCGCGGCTTGTTGACGTTCGCTCGCGTGCGCCGCACCGTGACGGGCCGGATGCTGGGCGCCTCCTCGTAGTCGACCAGCTCCACGGTCACCGCCTGGCGGCGCAGCGTGCCGTCGGGCGCGTAGACGCGATCGCCGAGCGACAGGCCCTGGACCACCCAGAGGCCGCCGCGACGGCTGTAGGGGTCCGAGAGGTCGCCGTGCAGACGCACGGGCGTCGGGTGGTCGGCGCCGCCCGGCGTGACGCCGAGCCGCTCGAGGTGATCGAGCGCCGCCTCGACGGTGCCCGTGACCGTCGATCCATCCTCGAAGCGGCGGTTCAGGCCGAGCGGGTCGAGCAGGCCGGCGATCGACTGCGTGCGCTCGACGCCGCCGCGCCACCAGCGGGCGGGTCGCCGCCGCGGGCGGTCCATCGCCTCCCAGCCGCCGGCGCCGCCCGAGAAGTCGGGAGGCGAGGTCAGCAGCAGCACGATGCCGGGCCGGCTGGCGAGCGGGCCCTCGGCCGCCTTCAGCATCACCCGGCCCGCGAGGCCGCGGTCACGAGCGCTCACGCGAACTCGACCTTCGCCCGCTCGACGCGGTGCACGCCGCGGTGCAGCTCGCGGCCGTCCAGGTTGACGAGCAGCGTCGCGTAGAGCTGCTCGGCGCGCGAGGCCATGCGCTGGCCGGCGGCGGCCATCCGCTCGCTCTGGCCGGCAGGGTAGATGCGGGCCCCGGCCGGGAAGCGGGCCAGCTCCGGACCCCGCTCGCCCACCCAGGACCACCCGCCGCGCGGCACGAGCCCGCCGGAGGCGTTCGCGCCGGGCATCATGCCGCCGCCGCTCGACAGGGCGGCCGCCGCGGTGCGGGCCGCGGCGTCGGGCGCGCCGCCGAAGAGGCCGCGCAGCGGGCCCGGGAGGACGCTCCCGATGGCTGACGCGATCGCCCCCGGGGCGCCCTTGATGAAGCCCACGATGCCGTCGACGATCGCCTTGCCGATCCGCTTGGCCGCGTTGCCCAGGGCGGCGAGCACGCGGCCCCCGGAGAGCTCGCGGGCGGCCCCGCTCATCCACGTCCACATGCGCGACGGCAGCGAGCCGAGGAAGCGGCCGATCGCGGTGACGACGGACCGGCCCGCCCGCATGGCCGCACCGGGCAGGCGGGCGAGGCCCGAGACGAAGCGGCCGACCATGTTGACGACGATGCGGCCGATGCGGCCGGGCAGGCCCGACATGAAGCCGACGTAGCGGCGGACGAAGGCGAGCGCCTCATCGAAGAGGCGGGCCGCGCGCATCACGCCGCGGCCGAGTAGGCCGAAGACGCGGAGCACGCCGCGCAGCACCCGGTCCAGCACGCGCATCGGGAGCGCGGCCACCTTGGCGGCGGTCGCCACGATGGAGCCGACCTTGCCCACGACGCCGCCGGCCTTCGTGAACATGAGGGCGAGCCGCGCGATGCCGCCGAGGATGGCGGGGCCGAAGAGGAAGCCGATCACCTTGCCGACCGTCTCGATCACGGGCCGCAGCGGCTTGGCGGCCTCGCCGATCCAGCCGAGCGCGGTCGCGATCACCTTGATGACCGGCACGGCGAGCTTGAAGGCAGCCACCACGCCGCCGATCACGCCGATGGCGATGCCCTTCAGCAGCGGCAGCACGACGTTCTGGACGAAGGGCATCGCGGGGCGCAGGGCGTCGACCACCTGGCCGACGACGTCGACCACGCCGCGGGCGATGTCCGGCACGCGCTCGAGGAAGCCGCCGACGGCGGACATCACGCCGGGCGCCGCGCCGGCGATCCAGTCGAGGGCCGCGCGAGCGCCGCCCATGACGGCGTCCCAGTCGATCCGCGAGGCGAGGTCGGCGATCGTGCGGCCGAAGCCGGCGATCGTGTCGAAGACGCCCTGTCCGACCGCCTCGAGGTCCACCTGCCCCATGCGCTCGGCGAGGAACCCGGCGAAGTCACCCACGGCGTCGTAGAAGGGACGGGTGAGCTTGCCGGCGCCGCTGGACAGGACCTCCATCAGGCGGTCCATCTCGCCGGCCGTCGCCTCCGCCATCTGCGCCGCCGCGCCGCCGGAGCGCTTCTCCATGGCCGCGAAGATCGCCTCGAGACCCTCGGCGGCCTTGATCTCGCCGGCGCGCATGGCCTCCTCGAACTCCTCGCCCGTCATGCCGAGTTCCTTGGCCACGGCGGCGCGCCCGACGGCGACCGACTCGGCGAGCTGGTTCAGCTCCTCGGCGGAGAGCTTCCCCTTCGACTGGATCTGGCCGAAGGCGAGCGAGGCCTGGCCCATCGCCTCCTCGATCGCCTTGCCGGCCACCGGCGCCATGTCGCCGATCCGCTCGACCGCCTCGAAGGACTGCTCGACGGAGAGGCCGTAGGCCATCATCCGCTGCACGCCCTGGCCGACGTTGCCGGGGTCGAGCGTCGGCGAGGCGTCCGCCAGGGCGCCGATCCGCTTGATGATCTCCTCGGCCTCCTCGGCCGAGCGAGTCATGGCGGTGAAGGCGATCCGCTGCTGGTCCTGCATCGCGTTGTAGCGGGAGCCGGTGAAGGCCAGCGCGCCGCCGATGGCGGAGGCCATCACGGTCGTCACCGAGATCACCCGGCGCGCGCCCGCCTCGACGCTCGACAGGCCGCCGGCGACCGCGCCCATGCCCGACTCGAAGCGCGCGAAGCCGGCCGAGGCCATGGCCGAGGCGCGCTCCATGCCCGACAGCGAGCGCCCGGTGCTGCGACCGCGGCGCTCCATGTCGCCGAGGGCCCGCGAGGTGCCCTTGACGTCGCGGGCCATCGCGGCGGCGCCGAGCAGGCGCATCCGGACCAGCACCTGTGACTCGTCTGCCAACTAGCGCCCCTTCACGTCGCGGTTGTGGGCCTCGACGGCCGCGGCCGTCACGGCGAACGCCAGCACCCGCTCGACCGCCGACCCTGCATCGTCCGGCGTGAGGCCCACGAGCGGGCGCCAGTCCATGTGGAGGCGCACCGCGTTGACGCAGGCCCCCAGCTCCGGCGCCGCCGCCGCTATTCCCCCAGGGCCTCCTCGATCTTCGGCCGCCGGCCCTGCTGCCAGCTGAGGACGTCGAAGGCGAGGGCGGTGATCCAGGGGCCGCGGTCGGCCATGACGGCGGCGACCAGGCGCGTGGCGGGGGTGTCGGCGGGCATGCCGAGGACGCCGGCCAGCGTCGGCCCCCAGGCGCCCTCGATCGCCTCGAGCGCGCCTGCGTCGCCGCGCAGCAGGAGGGCATCGGTGGAGGCGACGATCAGCTCGGCGTCGGTCGTGCCGCGGCCGAGCCGGCGCCAGGTCTCGGGGTCGAGGTAGTGCACGCGCACGACGAGATCGCCGTCCCAGCCGGGGACGGCGAAGTCGTGGTGCGTCTGGGCGGTGATCTTGTTGAGCCGCGCCCGCATGCGGTCCGCGAGCCCGCCCGAGGCGTCGGCGATCGCCTCGGCGTCGACCGGCGGCGGCACCTGGGCGGAGGGCACCTGCACCGTGGACTGCTCGAGCTCCACGTCGGCGGCGAGGACCTGCAGGCGGGCGGCGGCGGCGGAGGGCTGCTCGGTCACGCGAGGTTCGCGTCGAGCTGCATCACGAGCTCGAGCTCGGCGCCGTCCGAGGAGCCCTTCTCGACGTCGGACAGGCTCGCTCCGGCGAGGACGCCCGTGTAGCGGATGGTCTCACCGACGGTCGCGCCCGTGTCGCCCGTGGCGGCGCGTGCGAGCTCGACGCGAGCGCGGCCCACCCAGGAGTCCAGCTGCGAGTAGACCTCGTTGGCGTGGCGGCCGTAGAGGCGGCGGACCGTGGCGTCCTCCCGGGAGCGCACGCCCCCGAGCTGCTGGGGGCCGTCCCAGTCGTGGTAGAGCGCCTCGTCCGAGGTCACCCCGCCGCCCTCGAGGACCGCCCACTTGCCCATGTCGACCCAGACCGCCGTGTCCGGGTCCTGGACCTTCAGGGCGACGAGCCAGTTGCTGCGCTTGCTCGGCGGCATGGATCACACCTCCTCGGCGACGCTGCGCCGGATGATGTTGAGCACGATGTTCTCCGCGAAGGGCGAGATGCGCAGCGTGATGCGCGCGCGGACGCGTCCCTGGGCGATCTCCTCGCGCGGGTTCAGCTCCCAGCCGGCCGAGACGCTGTAGCCGGGGTCCGAGGGCGACGTGGCGAACAGGGCGCCCGCGGACTGCAGCTCCTTCAGGACGCGCGCCAGGCTGGTCTCGTAGCTCACGAGGAAGGCCCCGGAGCCGTCCACCTGGCCGAACAGGTGGGCCTCGTTGACCTCGGCTTCGCGGGCGCGCACGGCCATGACCACGCGCGAGCCGGACAGGTCCCACCACAGCGGCAGGGTGTCCGGGTCGGCGACCGTGCGGAAGCCGTAGGGGACCACCGCCTGGCCGTAGATGGTGCGGAAGGCGTTGACGCCGGCCTCGGCGAGCGTGTTGCGCTCGCTCTCCGAGCGGGCGGCGTCGATGCCGATGACGTACCGGCAGCGGGCGTTGGTGATGCCGGCCGCGGCGACGTTCGGGTTGCCCGTGGCGAGGTCCGAGCGGGCGATGAGGGCGGCCTTGACGATCGAGGCCGGCACCTCGCGGGTCGTGCCGGAGGCGATCCCCGGGATGATGAGGGTGTCGGCCTCCATCGAGGCGAAGCGGGCCCCGGCCGAGCCGCGCAGCGCCGTCGCCAGCGTGATGAGCGAGGCGTCGTCGGCGGCGTCGGGGCCGTCGGCGATGTAGACGCGGTTCGTCTCGTAGGCCCAGGCGGCGATCTGCGCCATCTCGGGGCCCGTCACGACCTCCGGGGCGACCACCTGGCCGGGGCCGAGGTCGGCGGGCACCTGCTCGAGCGTGGCGGCCACGTCGGGCGTGCCCGCGTTGTCGACCAGCGGGACCAGCGTCAGCCGGGCGCCGCCCTCGTTGAAGTAGGCGTCCGCCATGGCCGCGATGTCGGCCTCGCCGGGGAGGGCGTCGGCGACGTCGGGGGCGGTGCGGAACGTCTCGACGCCGGTGGCGCCGGAGTGGATGAGAAAGGCACCGTCGGTCGCCGTCGGCGCCACCACCGGGGGCAGCTCGTCGACGATCTCGATGGAGGTGCCGATCGTCACGGGGCTCATGTGTGCTCCTCGTGGTCGTCGTCGGCGGCCGGGTCGGGCGCCGCGGGGGGCTCGATGAGGTGGAGGGCGCCCGCCGCGTGGAGGGCGTCGATGGCGGGCGAGGGCGCGGCCTCGGCCTCTGCGCCGGGCCCGAGCACGCCGACGCCGGGGACGGCGATGCGGCGGCGGGTGATGTTGGCGATGCGGAGGCTCACGGTCGCTCCTCGGCCGGCTCAAAGCGGACGGTGTAGACGCGGCCGTCCTCGAAGGCGGCCAGCTGCTCGGGGGGCAGGACGAGGTCGAGGCGTCCGCTGGGGCGCAGCTCGGGCGGGCCTTCGGCATCGGTG
Organism: Miltoncostaea marina; assembly: GCF_018141525.1. Classification (GTDB taxonomy): domain Bacteria; phylum Actinomycetota; class Thermoleophilia; order Miltoncostaeales; family Miltoncostaeaceae; genus Miltoncostaea; species Miltoncostaea marina. Next base: position 2,271,629 of record NZ_CP064655.1, on the reverse strand, counting down.
GCGAGGAGGAGGCGGACGTTGCCCGGGCCCTCATCCGGCCGGTCGGCGCGGACGCAATGGAACTCGGCTGCGAAGGTCACGGGGCGATGCCCTCCCTGAGGATCTCGGCGTCGATGGCGGTCACCGGCGGCAGCGGCACGGGCGGCGCGTAGGGCTCTCCGTCGGGCGGTGGACCGCCCGGTGAGCCCGGCGTCCACAGCGCGTCGTCGGCGGGCAGGCCGGCCATGGAGGCGGCGGAGGGGACGGTGACCTCGAAGCTCGCGCGGGCGTGGCCGCGCATGCTCTGGGCCTGCGCGAACTCCACCGTCTCGACGTCCACGAGCTGGATGGCCGAGACGATCCCGAGGCGGGGGGTGCGCTGGAGGACGCACTCGATGACGGTCCATGCGGTGATGTCGCGCCGGCGCAGCGTGTCGCGGCGGCTCCGGCCCATGACCGCGACCTCGAGGGCCACGCGCAGCGTCACGTCGATGGCGTCGTCCTCGTTGCGCGCGGGCGCGGCCGCCGTGCCGAGGCTGCCCACCAGGCAGGCCGGCATCGTGTCGCCGGACTGGAATGCCTCCTGGGCGGCGAGGTGCCGCACCGCCTTCAGGCGCTCGAGGGTCTCCGGCTTCAGGCCGCGGCGGCGCTCCTGGGCGGCCAGGTGCTCCGGGTGGCGGCGGAGGATGACCTCGATGAGCAGATCCTCGACGTCGCAGGGGGCGATCAGCGTCGGGTCGCTCACGACCACTCGCCCGCGATGTAGCGCTGCACGCGCTCGGTGATCGCCGCGCGCGCCTGGCGGTCGATCACGACGGCGCGCCGGCCCCGCTTGGCCTGGGCGGCGGCGTAGTAGGCGGTCGAGCGCCACTTGAGGCCCCAGCGCAGCACGGCGTTGTAGGCGTCGAAGCGGATGTCGCCCGCGTCGGCGTTGGTCAGCACCGACTCGAGCCGACCGGTGGCGCGCATGACGCGCGGGTCGAGGCCCCGGCGCCGCTTCTCGGCGGCCCACTCCGGGGTGATCCGCTTCCAGCCCCGGGCGTGCGAGAACCGGCGGCGCTCGGACAGCTGCAGGTCGAACTTCGTCTCCGGCGCGCGCAGGGCGGGCTCCGGCCGGCGCGCCCGCTCGCCCACCTCGTCGATGCGCTGCATGGCGTCGCGCAGGCCCTCGATGCGGATCGAGGCGCGGGCCATCAGACGAGCCGGACGGGGCCCATGCGGGCCTGGCGGGTCAGCTCCTCGAGCGCCGCGAGGTAGCGGGCCGTGTGGGATCGGACCTCGCCGGCCGCGTCGTCGGTCTGGGCGGGCAGCTTGCCGGTGCTGATGGCGATCGCGACGTGCAGCACGGCGGTCTGGCGGGCGAGGTGGTGGAGGCGCTCGGGGATCGGCGCGCCGACCCTGCCGGCCACCTCGGCGCAGGCGGCGGCGATGAGGCCGCGGACGTGGGTCGCGGTGGGGGATGTGTCGTCGGTGAAGGTGCCCTGCTCGGCGCCGGCCTGCTCCTCGTCGTCGTCGAAGCCGCCGCGCGTGTAGGCGGGCGTGGCGGCGGCGACGTCGTCCAGGCTCGGCGCCCAGGCGGACGCGTCGCCGGGGGCAGCGCCCGCGGGGAGCTCGACGACCACCGACAGCGGCACGAAGGCCTCGTAGGCGGGCGGCTCGGGGTCCGGCGTGCGCCAGACGAGCAGGTAGTCGCCCACGGACGGCGGCGCGTCCAGCGTCACCGTCCACACGCCGTCCGCCAGCACGGCCGGCGCCCAGGCGCTCACGATGGCCCGGGTGACCGGGACCTCGATGCGCGCCCCCAGGCCGGCGACCCCGGGAGGGGCCGTCAGCATGGCGACGACCGGCTGGCCGACGACGTACGGCACCTAGGCCGTCTGGCCCCTGCGGGCCGAGCGCCGGGAGCGCGAGGACTTGCCGGAGGCCTCCTCGCCGCCCTCCGCGCGCGTCGTCTCCGGCGCCTCGCCGACCACTTCGAGGCGGCCGTGCTCGAGCGCGCGGCGCAGGCGGGCGCTGCGCGGTGCCGAGGTCTCGGCGCCGGCGTTCAGGACGCCGACGCCGGGGACCTCGACCGGAACCCCGTGGGGGTTGCGGACGCGGATGGACTCGCTCACGGCGCCACCGGCTCCGTGATCGTGACCTTGCAGAAGGCGTCCGGGCGCAGGACCGCGAGGCCGGCCCGGAGCTCCGCGAGGAGCGTGATCCGGTTGCGGATGAAGTCGTCCTGGTCGGAGTCGCTCACCAGGACCTCGACGCCCGAGCGCAGCAGGCCGAGGGCGCCGGCGGGGTCGGCCACGAGGGCAGTGCCGACCGGCAGGGAGCGCTCGGCGACCATCGGGTAGCCCCAGATCGTCGCCGCGCCCTGCTGGCTCGGTGGGCCGAACAGGTAGCCGCCGGTGCCGGCCGTGGCGCCCGAGTCGTCGCGCATCAGCCGGATGCGGGCGATGTCGCGCGGGTTGAGCAGCACGACCTCGGGCTCGCGGTCGTGGTCCTGGACCTCGACGATGCCCTGCAGGACCGCGTCGGCGATGTTCTCGCCGGCGTCCACCGTCCCGCGGGCGTAGGTCAGGACGTCGGGGAAGTTGAGCAGGCCGAGGACGTTCTCGCCGGTTCCGTCGCCGGCGATGAGCTGGCCGAGCAGCGAGCGCCGCACCTCGTAGACCAGCAGCGTGCGCAGCAGCCCCTCGAGGAACGGGGCGTCGGCCAGCACCTGCTTCTTCTGCTTGGTCCACGCCGCGATCGTGCGGATCGGGGCGTCCTCGTCCTCGAAGACGAGGGGGTTCATCTCCGGCTTCAGCGCGCCCTCGGCCGTCGGCGCCACCGCGGCGCCGTCGGAGGGCAGCGTCGTCGCGCGGACGTACTGGACCATGTTCGAGTCCGTGCCCGCGAACGGCAGGAAGTCCAGGAACGTCAGCGGGCGCAGCGTCGGCTCGATGAGCCCCCGCCGGTCCGGCTGCATGAGCCCGGCCAGGTCGGCCCGGTCGAGCTCGGCGGCGAGCTCCTCGCGCGTGCCGGCCGGCCCGAGCGAGGTTCGCCCGATCGGGGTGCGGCCGTGCGCGATCGCCGCCAGGCGCTGCGCGGCCTCGCCGCGGGCGACCTCGCCGGCGCGGCGCAGGATCACGTTCGCGTGGCCGCGCAGGCCCTCGCGGCTGTAGCGCTCGACGTCCTCGATGCGGTCGGAGCCGTCGCCGGCGCCGGGACCGTCGCCGTCCTGCTCGGAGGCCGCCAGGCGCAGCAGGGCGACCTGCTCGCGCTCGGCCGCCTCGAGCTCGCCGGAGATGCGGTCGAGCTCCTCGGAGGCCTCCTGGGCGGTCAGGAAGGTGGGGTGGTCGGTGCCGGCGTCCTCGCCGGCGGCCTCGAAGGCCTGGCGGGCGGTCGCCAGCGCCTCGCGCGCGGTCGCGCGCTGGTCGCGGAGGGAGGCGAGGCGCTGCTCGGCCCGCCGCAGTCGCTCACGGAGCGTCATGGGAGGTGTCTCCTATGTCGGGGTGGGGCGGCTAGAGCAGGTGCGCTCGCGCCAGCGCCCGCTTGCGGCGGGCGGCCGCGGACAGGTCCGCGGACTTGTCGCCGGGCCGAGCCTCCCGGGGGAAGCGGGCCAGCAGCTCGTCGTCGCGCGCCTCGGCGCGCAGGAAACCGGTGGAGTCGAGGATGCCGCCGGCGAGGGTGACCGAGAACTCCCAGAGCTGGGCGTCGTAGACGGCCAGCACCTCGTCGTCGTCGAGCACGTCCCAGCGGGCGTCGCGGATGTCGAAGCCGACCGAGAACTCGCGCAGCGGCGCGCGGCCGTCGCCGTTGCGGGCCGTCATCGCGAGGCGCACCTCGCGGAGCCGGTCCGTGTCCGGGGGGAAGAGCGTCGCGCCGGCCACGAGCTGCTGCTCGTCCGCCTCGCAGCGCTCCACGGTGCCGATCACCGCGGACCAGTCGTGATCGTGCAGCAGGCTCGGCAGCCCGCGCTCGGCGAGGGAGCGGTCGAAGCACCCCGGCCGCAGGACCAGCGAGTAGAAGATCCGCGGGATCGGCACGTCGAAGATCGCGGCCACGCACGAGAAGCGCCCGTCGGCGTCGGGCCCGCCGGCCGGGTTCACCTCGGCGGCCAGGCGGAGGGCCGAGCCGAGGCCGAGCGTCACGTCGGGGCGTCGCCTCATGCCGGATCCTCCTGCGGTTCGTCGTTCGGGTTCGGCGGCGCGGGCCCCTCGAGGCCGAGGAGCCCGCGCGCCTCCTCCTGGCTCATGACGCCGTTGCGGATGGCCTGGCCGAACCGCTGCGCCGCCAGCGAGAGGTCGCCGAGGCCCTCGCCGCCGTCCGCCGCGTCGCGGTCGACCGGCTGGAGGTTGTTCGTCGGCAGGTAGAAGGCGTCCATGCCCTCCTCGTCGGAGGCGGCCATGTTGAGGGCGCCGCGCGCCTCGTTGGGCGTGTAGATCGCCGAGGCGATCCCCTCGCGCAGCGCCTGGATCTCCTTCAGCCGGTCGCCCCGCAAGACCACGCCGAAGTCGAACTCGACGAAGATGTCCGGCTCGCGCAGCAGGTTGCGCACCAGCTGCGCCGTGATGGCCTGCTCGATCAGCACCAGGGGCGGCCCGAGCGCGTCGGTGTAGGCCATCTCGCGCATCGTGGTGATGTTCGAGTAGGTGGCCCGGTCGAGGATGCCCATCATCGGCGGCGGGATCTGGTAGACCGCCGCCACCTCCTCGCGGTTCACCTTGCGCTGGTCGATCAGCTCGGCCTCCACCGCGGTGTGGCCGACGCTGTTCCACTCGAGGCCGGGCGGGAGGAGCGCGGGCCGGCCCGCGTTCTCGGGCCCGGCGTAGATCGTGTCGAGGTCCGCGCGCAGCTGGGCGAGCAGCTGCTGGCGCTCCGTCGGGTCGAGGCCGAGGAACTCCTTGTCGGCCTGGACCGCAGACGGCGGGCGGGCGCCGTTCTCGAAGGTGGCGCGCGCCCAGCGCTGGGCGGCGTCCTCGATGCGGACGGTGGTGCCGAGCTGGCGCAGGGGGGAGACGCCGGTGGGCCCGAGTGGGCTCCACCAGGACACGTGGATGGAGTGGTCGGCGCTGACCTCGCGCTCGTCGCCGTCCTCGCGGACCGTCCACCCGGCGATCTGGCGGGCGCCGGCCTTGATCGGCGCCAGCGTCCGCCAGTCGAAGGCGTCGAAGCGGAGCGCGCCCGAGCGGCCCTCGTCGACGCCGACGACCGCGTTGCCGTGCACGAGCACGGGCCCGAGGAACGCCTGCACGAGCTGCGCCTGGCCGGCCCGCTCCCACGGCGTCAGCAGGGCGGCCGCGAGGGGGTGGTCATCCGGGCGCAGGCGCCGGCGGTCGTCGCCGTCGCGGCGGTAGGCCTTCAGCGGCACGCGCACCGCCCAGGTCAGCATGCGCATGACCGCGGCGCCGATCCACGGCTGCTCGGCGAACAGGCGCGCGTAGGAGACCGTCTTGCCGCCGACCAGGCGCACGGCGCCGCGCGCGCCGAGGCTCCCGAACCACTCCTCGAGCGGGGTCGAGGAGCCGCGCAGGTCGCCGCGGCCGGGCGCGAGCTCGACCGGATCGCCGTCGCGGTCGATCAGGACCGTCACGAGGGCTCCTGGATGAAGGCGACCGCGTCAGCCGGGATGTGCTGCAGGCCGTCGAGCGCGATCTCGCGGTCCTTCGTGAGGTACACCGCGTCGGCCAGGGTGATGCGGTCCCTGTGCTCTGCCACCAGCACGCCGCGGATGGAGCGGTCGTCGGGCTTGCGGGTGTGCACGACCACCGTCCGTCCGCGCAGCGGCTTCGCCGGGCCCGCGCGTCCCGTCAGGGCCACCACGACGAGACCCAGCACGGCGAGGGCGGCGACGATGGCGAGGGCGACGGTCACGGGCCTCCTAGAGGGTCGTGATGCGGTAGGCGGACAGGTCGAGCGGCGGCGGCTTGTCGTCGAGGCTGGCGGTCTGCTGCCAGTGGACCGACGAGCCGGCGATCAGCGCGTCGATCACGCGACGGTCCTGGTGCCTCGCGGCGCGCGAGGGGTTCGGCCGGTCGAAGCGGTAGCGGTCGTGGGAGACGGGCTTGGCGATCGCGTTGAGGACGTGCTGGGTGAGCTGGTCGTCGAACGGGTGGCGGATCCAGCGGTTGCGGACCGCCTCCATCCAGGCGTCGTAGACCTTCGTCTGGACGGTGTTGGTCGGGGGGACCTCGACCACCTCGACGCCCAGGCCCTGCTCGTAGTCGGGCGAGCCGTCCTCGAGCGTGCCGGGCTCGGCCTCCAGCCACTCGGCGATCTGCGCGCCGCCGGCCGAGGCGTCCATCGCCACGACCGTGATCGGGTTCACGCGGTGGATGGCGATGAAGGCCTCGCGCACCCGGGCCGGCTCCGTGCTCGTGCCGTCCCGCGGCGGCACGACGATCCTGGGGACGCCGAGCACGCGGCGATCCGGGGCCGGCGTCCAGAGCGGCACCAGGGCCGTCGTGTCGTGCTTCCAGCCGAAGTCGGCCCCCACGGCCACCGGCTCGCCGGCCGGGATCAGCTCCCGCTCGAGCGCGAGCCACTCGGCCTCGGCGATCGCCGAGTCGTTGTCCCGCGCCGGCCGGCCGCAGGTGAAGCGCGCCCAGTGCTGGCGGTTCCAGGTCGGCTCGGAGCGCTTCGCCTGCAGCGAGTCGATCGTGATCGCCCGCAGCGGGTTCGCCCGCTTCACCGCCTCGAGGTCCTCGAGGTCCTCGTCGGCGGCGAGCGCGTGCAGGCGCATCTCGAAGCCGGGCATGGTCGCCACCGTCAGGCCCGGCTCGCGGTGCACCTCGCCCTGGCGGGCGCACTCCTCGATCGCCGCCGTCTTCGCCTGCTCGTACTCGGCGCCGGGCTCGCCGGCCGTCGAGATGATGAGGATCTGGCCGCGGCGCTTCAGGAGCTTCCCGGACCAGGTGCGGTAGAGCTCGAGCGACGGGTGCCGGTGGAGCTCCTCGAGGATCGCCAGCGTGGGGATCACGCCGTCGCCGGTGCCGGCGTCGGCGGCGAAGACCTGCAGCCGGCCCGCGGACCCCGGGCAGGTGATCCGCCGGTAGCCCTCGAAGCAGCGGAAGCGCTCGGGCAGGCCGGGGGAGCGGCGCACCAGGCCGAGCGCCTGGCGCAGGAGCACGTTCGTCTGGTCGCGCGAGGCCGCGGCGACCGGCGCGTCGGCGTCGGGGACGAAGAACAGGTGGATGATCGCGACGGCGGCCGCAAGGGTCGTCTTCGCGTTGCCCTCGGGGATCTCCAGCCAGACGCGATCGACGCCGCGGCAGAGGGCGTCGATCACGGCGACCTGGAAGGGCTCGGGCTCCCAGTGCTCGCCGGTGTCGAGCACCATCAGGCGGCCGAGCGCGAGCGCGTCCTCCAGCGCCACCCCGCGCACGGGCTACGCGCCCCGCTGGCGGCGCGCGGCGAGCTCGTCGAGCGGACTGCGCGGCGCGGCGGCCTCGCCTGCCGTGCTGGCCTGCTTGCCGGGCTCCGTGGCGGCCAGGAGCGCCTTCATCGCCGTGACGTCGCCCATCCGGGCCGCCCTCGTGAGCAGCGCGAGCGTCTCGCGCCGGTCCGCGATCTCGCTGTCGTCGGCGGCGGCCGGCTCGTCGAGCGCGGCGCTGAGCTTCGCCCGGATCCAGGCGGAGAGGCTGAGCCCGTCCTGCTCGGCGCGGCCGCGCAACCGGGCGTGCAGCTCGGGCGTCACGCGGAGGGTGAGATGGCGGTCAGCCACGGCGCGCGGGGGCGTGACACGCCGCATCACCGGCGGTTTCTCTCGCGGCGAGCCCCCCGTCGCACCGCGTCCCCCGACCCGAGCCCGTGATCTGACCCACCCCCCTGGGGTCGAGCGGCCGCGACCCGCGTGCGAGGTTGTGGTGCTCGCAGCAGCCGCGCAGGTTGCTGCGCTGGTGGGTGCCGCCGGCTGCCACGGGGATCAGGTGGTCGACCGTCGTCGAGGGGGCGCCGCAGCCCGGCACCCAGCAGAACGGCTCGTCGGCCAGGACCTCGGCCCGCATGCGGCGGTACTCCGCGTCCTGGGCCTGCGTCGTGGGCGAGCGGTGGGCGCGCCCGCGCAGCTCGTGCTCGGGGCAGCGCGTCTGCCGGGCGTGGCGGGGGCGGAAGCCGCGTCCACAGTGAGCGCAGGCCTTCAACACGGCGACCCCGTCGGAGGGGTGGGGAAGGCTGCAGCGCACGTCGCCCAGGTGATCCGACCGCTCACCGCAGCGCTGACGCTGCGCGGAAGGTAGCAGAGGGTCCTGACTGCAGTCACGCCGCCCGCCCGCCCTGGCCGAGCTCCCGGCTCGCCCGGCGCACACGCTGGTCCGCGCGGCGCAGGTGCTCGTCGACGTCGAGCCCGCCGGCGGCCGCGACCAGGCGCGCGTTCTGCATCCGCGACGCGATGTCCTGCAGCGCCACCGCGAGCTGGTCGCGCGCCTCGCGGCGGCGGTCCTCGGCCCGCTGCTCGTCCCGCATGTTCGCCTCCCTCGTGATCGTGGCCTGGGTCCACTCGTCCACGGCCTCCGGCTCGTCCGGCATGGCGTCGCTCGGCGCCGCCGTGTAGCCGCGCTCGGAGTGGCGGTGCAGCAGCCGCGGCGCGACAGCCGGGTCGCGGATGAACTCGAGCACCCAGACCTCGCGGCGGGCCCAGCGTGCGCGGAACCGCTCGGCCGCCTCCTCGTCGCTCACAAGGTCGAGGACGTCGCGCCACTCGCGGTCGTGCTGCGCCAGCCAAGCGAAGACGAAGGCCGTGAGAGGCGCGCGGCCGCCGTGCCCCTCGCGCCGCGCGTCGGCCACGGTGACCGCGCCGAGCGCCTCGCGACGGGTCCGGGTGACGACCAGGCGGCCGATCGAGGACCCGCCGGGGCCGGGCTGGACGGCGTACGAGCAGCCGGGGCGGTACCGGCAGCGCTCCTCGCCGGCGCGCACCAGGCGGCGGGCCATCGTGACCTCGCCGCGGGCGATGCCCCAGGCCTGGGAGGGCGGGAAGATCAACGGCGGCTCCACTCGCGCCTGCGGTTGGCGTCGGCCAGCATCGCGCGCCGCGTCGCCACGTCGGCCAGCACCAGCTGCCGCCGCCACAGCCGCGCGCGCCGGCCCCGCCACGACAGCGACCCGGTGGCGAACCTCGACGCCGCCCGGATCGCCCGCACGCCCTCGGCGTATCCGCCAGACGGGGGGTAGACCCGGATCCGCCAGCCCGTGAAGCGCGCCGACCAGGCCGGCAGCAGGTCGTAGGCCAGGGCGTCGACCGCCCACTCCTCGACGTCGCGGTCGTGCTCGGTCGGCAGGCGGTGGCAGTCGGTCCGGTGGAGGGTCTCGTGCAGCAGGATCCGCGCCGCCTCGGATGAGTAGAGGTCGCCCCGGGCCATCTCGCCGAGCTCGCGCACCACCCAGGGGCGCGCATAGACGACGGGCTCGCCGCAGCGGACCCAGGCCGCGGCTCCGGGAGCGTCGTGCGCGTTCGCCACGAGCGGCCTGGCCTCAGCGGGCACCCGCAGCACGGATCCCACCCAGGCAGCCGTGTCGTCGGCGAGGCCCTGCGCGCTCGCCGGCGGGGCGGCCGTCGCGGCAACGGCGCCGGGCGCAACGACGGCCGCCAGGGCCGCCAGCACCGCCGCGGACCGCCTCACCTTCTGCTGCACCATGCTCACCCTCCGACCGCTCGACGTGGACTCAGGAACCGCTCGCGCAGCTCACGTCTCGCGGCGAGCGCCTCGGGGGTCATGGCGCGTCGCTCGTACGCC